>CAZFKN010000010.1:9568-46221 GCA_964519805.1 uncultured Gemmatimonadaceae bacterium | reverse complement strand
CGCTCCACCGTGTCGCGAGCCAACGGAAGGTTGCCCTGCCCGCGTAAGACGTTCGCCCGACCGAGGCGCGAGAGCAGCTGTCCGTTCAGGTCGCCAATGACAGACGCGCTTTCCTCCGCCGCATTGTACGCTGCGGTGGCGGCCTCGAAGCGCGCCTGGAGCCGGTTGAGCCTGCCGGCAGTGAGTGCGACCTGGGCGAAATCCGCCTTGGGGATGGCCGCACCGTATGTACGCGCGGCGAGCCCGAGGACGTCGAGGGCTTCCGCCAGCCGGCCCTCATTCTCGAGAAAATAGGTGAAAGCGTTCAACGCCAGCCGCACGGCGGCGCTGCAGCCGCCCTCCGACGCGCGTAGCGCCTCCACGATCCCCTCGAGGTGGCGAACCTCGGGCATGTGCCCGTCCAGCTCGCTGACATACCGCCGGGCGCTGTCGAGCTGCCAGGTGTACGCCTGCCGCTCCTCGTCGCTTTCCGAGCCGTCGAGGGACCGCTCGATCAGGCGCGCAACGAGGTAACCTGCGAGCGCGCCGCGTGACGCGGCGTCGTCGCCCCGCTCCCGTTCGAGCCGGGCGCGCTCCAAGAACTCTTCGTGCCAAGACCCTTCCGCCGCGTCCCCGAAGAGGCGCTGGGGAGTGAAGTCGCTCAACCGAGCTCCGGGCTGTGGGTGTCAGGAGGAGGCTATCGGCTAGTATCGCCGACCGGTCAACTTGGAGCAAGTGGCGCGGGTTTCAGCTTGGGATCGCGGGAAAAAGCTGCCGGGTAAAAGGGCCCCTTCTGCTACCGTTCGGGCATGAGAATGGGAACCACCTTGCCGGAGTTGTTGGTCGTCCTCGCCGTCCTGGCTCTGCTCACCGCCACAGCAGTGCCCGCCGCCGCCGGGCTTCTTACCAGCGTGCAGATCGAATGGGCCGCGCGCGAGCTCATGGCCGCTCACCGGATTGCCCGCTTCACCGCCGTTCAGCGCGGCCAGCTCACGCTGCTCGAGGTGCTTCCCGAGTCGCTGGTGGTCCGCGCGGTCAACGGGCAGGACACATCGGTCGTCTGGCGGGCGGCGGGTCCTGCGGCACGCGGCGTTTCGCTCTCGGGGCCGGACTACCCGCTCGCCTTCGCGCCAACCGGCCTTCCCCGCGGCGTCGCCAACGCAACCTACCGGCTCAATCGCTCCACCGCCGAACGGGAGGTGATCGTGTCTCGTCTGGGCCGGCTGCGGCTGGTCCGCTGATCCGTGCGGCCGTATGGGAGAGGACGGCACTTCCGGCGGCCCGGCTCGGAGGCCTACAAGCGCTCCGAGCTAGTCACCCTACTGCCCGAGTTTGAAGGTCACGTCCACATGCACTTTGATGTTCTCGTACATCCGAAGCATGCCCAGCATCTTCGTGAGGCCGCCGATCTTGTAGTCCTTCAGATTGAGCGGAAAGTCGCTGTGCACGTGGACCCTGTCGGCGCCGAGCACCACAGATGCCGGCAGCTCCACGGGTCGCTCCACACCATGGATGGTAAGCCGGCCCTTGAGCGTGGCCGGCACGCTGTCGCCCGTGCCCGTCACCGTGACCCCGTCGAGGTCAAAGCGCATCGCTGGATACTTGTCGCTCTCCATCGACTTGTTCAAGTCGCGGTCTCGCCGGTCATTCCCGGTCTTGAGTGTCGCGACCGGCGCCTCCACCCAGCCCTGCACACCCTCGATCCGCTCAGCACCCTTCATCTCGCCCGTCACGTCGCTCGTCGTACCCGTGAAGTCCCCCGGGGAGCCGTGCCCATCGAAGGTGAGGGTGCCCTCAGCCAAGGTGCCGTTCGCCACCGGACGCGCGGATTGGGCGGGCAGTGCTACCGGCCACAACCCCAGGGCCAGAACCGCCAGCCCCCACCCTGCTCGGCCATTCTGCATCAGCCATCTCCATCGGTCCGGGTTTGCCCCCGCGCGTCGCCCAGCCGGTACTTCCGGATCTTGTGCAACAGCGTCGAGCGCGAAATTCCAAGAAGCAGCGCTGCCTGGCGCCTGTTGCCGGCGGTGTGCGCCAGAGTTCGCGCAATATGGGCGCGCTCGGCGGCGTCAAGGGAGACGGGCAAGCCCGGCGTCGATGGACAGATGGCGGCCCGGAACGTCGCGCCATCAAGCTCCGGCCACGTCAGCGAGACGACCGCCGCATCGAGGGCTCCGGCGTCGAGCGAGGCCGCGGCGGTGCGGGGATCCCCCGCCTCGAAGACGCGAATTCCCGCCGCGCGCAGCGCGTCAGCAAGGAGGCGCCGCCGCTCCGCATCACGCTCGAGAACCAGCACCTGGAAAACCGGGCCCATGCTGCGCAAGGTAGTCCCGCCATGGGGCGCGGGCCATCGGCGCCCGTGCGCGTGCCGCGCCTCGTGACGCCGCGCGCGCAGCCCTGTCTCTCGACGCTGGCTCCCGGCGCCCGGGTCAGGACCCATCTGCTCGTGGTGGAGGTCGAGCGCCGCCGGCTGGGCGTCCGGCCGGCCACCTTGCTCACGCTCGCGAACGCTTCCGGGCGCCTGCCGAGCGCTCCGCTCTGGGATGAGGCGCGGCATCGAGTGGCGGAGCTTGCGGCGGGCAGCGTAGTCGAGGTTTCGGGTCGGATCGGTACGTTCCGGGGGCGCCGGCAACTCGACATCGAAAGCATTCGCACGGCGTCGAGGGGCCTGGTCGATGCGCGAACACTGCTTCCGACGCTCGCCGACGCCCATTCCTGCTGGACCGCGCTAGACCGGTGGCGCGCCGGGATTCGCTCGGCCGGGCTCGGCCGGGTCACGGCCCTGTTCTACGACGACCCGGTCTTTCGCCAGCTGTATCAGGAATGTCCCGCGAGCCCGTCGGGACATCACGCCGCGTTGGGAGGGCTCCTCCGGCACACGTTCGAAGTCGCGAGCATCGGGCGCGCCATCGCAACGCTTGCCGGGGCTGACAGTGATCTGGTACTCGCAGGGGCGCTGCTCCACGACATCGGCAAGCTCGACGCGTACACCTGGTCCGGCCCATTCGAGGTGTCGCCGGCCGGTGCGCTGCTCGGCCACGTGGCGCTGGGCGCGCGGATGCTCGATCGCAAAATCCGGGAGGCGCCCGCGCCGCCGTGCAGCCCGCGCGAGCATGACCTGCTGCTGCACTTGGTGCTGAGTCATCACGGGAGACTGGAGTTCGGCGCCGCCGTCGAGCCCATGACTCTCGAAGCGGAGATTCTCCACTACGCCGACAATGCCAGCGCCAAGAGCGCCAGCATGGCCGAGGCCCTGCGCGATCCGGCGAACTTCAACGGCTCCGCCCGATTGAGTGCGCGGATCTGGCAGCTGGAACGGCGGAGAGTCTATCGCGGTGAAGGGGAATTTTCGGCCGAGGACGCCACGCGCTGAAAGCGGAACAGCCGCCTAGTCGTGGCTAGGCGGCCGTCCCACACACGGACTTTCCGAGGTCGGGGCCGGTGGGCCGCCGTTCTTCTCCCGCCTGCCACCGAGCATTGCACTCGGGAAGGCGAGGCAGGGCCTCGGTAACGATCCCCAGGCCGGATGGCCGTCCCACCTGGTTCGTCTATGCGGGCGCTGCGAGTCGGATCGGGTCGCGGACCGACCCTTCGCACGGCTCTCCGAGGCGCCGGATCGGAGAGGGCAAAGCACGCGACTGGCCCTGCCCGGTCGAATCGGTTGTTCGGGATCAACGGACGCCGGCACGCGAAGTATCGGCGCCTCCCCCGAGAACCCGACTCGCCCGACTTCCCGACCTCAGGTCCGAACGGGGAGTTCCAACCTGGTATCGAGAAATCGAAGCGAGAACATCGCGCGCGGTGTTCGATCTCGCAAGTGCCCGTATTTATTCGGGTTACAGCGTTGTGCGGTGGGTGCGATGTGGACAAATAAGCTAAGGAGCCATCGACACCTACCGCTCCCGTCCACAGCATGTGGAGATGTGCATTTCAAGTTGTCGACAGCAAGGCGACCACTCAGGATTCCAGGCCCGCCTCGATGTAGCGGTAATTCGGCTCCCCGTCCGTCGGCCCGAAGAGGCAGCCCGCCGCAGTCGCCGCGAACCAGCCCGCCATGAGCGGCCGGGGATAGTCCAGCTCCTTCATCACTGCTCCGAGCCAGCGGCGCAGGTGGCGGATTTCGGGCGCTCGCCGGCCGAGGAGCGCAAGCAGCGCTCCGGCGCCGGAGGTGGCCCGGAGAAAATGAGCGAGCCCGTGTGCGCGCTGGGTGAACTCGACGGCCTTCACGCCGGGCTCGTCGAACAGCACCGCGCCCTCGAACACGTCCATCGGCGGAGCATCCAACCGCGGTCCCAGATACACGTACCGCCGCTCGCCCTGGGTCTTGCGCTCGATCACCGCGGCGGCGGTTTCGCTCGTCAGCCGCGCCGCGTGCAGCAGGTCATCATCCAGCAGAATGCCGACGGCCCCCGTCCATTCGAGTGCGGCCAACGCGGTCTCCATCGGGCAGCCCAGGGCATCATCGAACGCCAG
Organism: uncultured Gemmatimonadaceae bacterium; assembly: GCA_964519805.1. Classification (GTDB taxonomy): domain Bacteria; phylum Gemmatimonadota; class Gemmatimonadetes; order Gemmatimonadales; family GWC2-71-9; genus DASQPE01. The sequence continues at coordinate 41,769 of CAZFKN010000010.1, read as the reverse complement.
CAAGCGGGGGGCCTCACCGGCTCGCAACACGAAATGCGAAAGGCCCTCTGCCCGATCGGCAAAGGTGCGGACGACGAGTGTCTGGGGAATGGACATGCGTGGAAGCTAAGCGGGGGCTACGTTTCCCAGTATCCCCGCACCGGAGCCGGTATTGCGCGTGGAGTGGACGTCGTATACCTCGCCGATCGGCGCGCTCACCGTGATCGAGTGCGTGGAGGGGCCGCTCGCGGTGGAGTTCCCGCACCGGGCCGATCGGATTCGCTGGACCGTCCGCCTACGCGCCGCTGTGCCCGAGCTGCACATCATCCAGGGGACCTGCGCCCGGACCACGGACTGGCTGGATCACTACTTCGCCGGGGCCCCGGCGCCGTTCGCGTTCCCGCGGTACCTCCGCCAATGGTTCGATCTCTCGCCGGCCCAGGTGGCGGTCTACAAGGCGCTCCGAAGGATCCGGTTCGGCGAAACGCGCTCGTACGAGGACGTTGCCAGGGCCACCGGACTCCACCCCCGCCAGATCGGCTGGCTCATTGCCGCCAACCACTTGGCCCTCCTCATCCCCTGTCACCGGGTCGTGGGCAAGGACGGGAGCCTGGTGGGCTACAGCGGGGGGTTGGAGGCCAAGCGGTGGCTCCTGGGCCACGAGCTCCGGAAGGCCGGCGTCGTCCTCCGCTGACCGGCCCGGCGTCTTGACAAGGCTCTCATCGCGCCGGACCTTATGCCTATGCTTCACCCGGTCCAGCCCGCCTAGCACTCGGCAACAGGCAGCCGCCCGCGCAACGTGTCGGTCGGCTTTTTTTATTCACGCCCCGGCCACGAGGGCCGAGGTTTCCCGGAGCCGTCGGGCTCCATCTTCATGAGGTTGTGGCAATGCCGAAGGGCACGGTCAAGTGGTTCAACGACGCGAAGGGGTTCGGCTTCATCGCGCAGGACGGCGGCAAGGACGTGTTCGTTCACCACACGGCGATCGTCGCGGAGGGCTTCCGCTCGCTTTCTGAGGGCGATAACGTCGAGTTCGAGGTCGTCGAAGGTCCCAAGGGCCTCCAAGCCGCCAACGTGCGGAAGGTCTAGCCGGCAACAGCGCTCCTTCGGCGCTGCTCCGCTTCCGGGCCGCAAGAACGCGGTCCTCTCCTCACGATGGGGACAGGGCTTGGTTCTTGCGGTCCTTCCCTTAGCAGTTCATCACCCTTGAGGCCGTCCACTGATTGCGGCGAGGTTGGTCATGTCGGGTTCGGTTCGAATCGCCCTTGGCATCGCGGTCTGCCTTCTCGCCCGCCCCGGCGGGACCCTCGCGGCGCAGTCCACGTCCCGCGACGCGGCCCCGCTCGAGTTCCACGGCTTCCGCGCCGGCGCGCGCCTGGCCGACATAGCAGCGCAGGTGGACCGGCTCGACGGCACCACCCTCAAGTGCACGCGCGCCCGCGTCGACCGCCGCATCAGTGAGTGCCGCGCGACCTTGACCGACCCCGATTTCGGCGGCCCGGTCGAAGTGTGGCTGTCGGCCGTCGACAGTGTGGCGAGCGTGGTCACGCTCTCGGGCGAAGTCGGACCGGATCAGCTCGACCAGTGGCGCAGCGGCCTCGAGTCCCGCTATGGCCGAGTCGGCGCGAGAGTCCAGGGCTCGCAGTGGGCCATGCAATGGATCCGGCACAACCGGATGATCCGGCTGACCTGGCGGATCGAGCATACGAGCAAGGTCGCGTCGGTGGCGTTGGTGGACGGCGGCGTGCTCGATGCGTGGGGCCGCGAGCGCGCACGGAAGGGCGCTTCACGGTCGTAGCCGCACGAGGAAGCTGCCCTCCCCGTCTTCCAGGACATACTCCCGGACCACCGCTCCCTCGTCGCGGAGCCGTCTGAGAAGGGTCCGTGTGCGCGAGCGGATCGGCGCGCTGCCACCGGACCGACCGCGCCCGGTGATGAGCCGCACGATCGCGCCGGGCCTCGCGCGCGCCTGCGCGCGAAGGAAGCGCTCGGCGTTCACAGCGGCGTCGAGCACCCGCTGGCCGTGCAGGTCGAACGTCGCCGCCGGGTGCTCGTCGGTCCAGTCGCTGATCCCCATTGCCTTCTCCCAGACGCCCGAATAACCTTCGCCGACTCTTGCGCCCACACCCTCACGCTGTGTTCCAGCGCCTCCGCCGACGCGCATGCGACATCGCGCTCGCGTTCGCTCTTCCGCTGGTCGCCGCGACCGCCTGCCGCTCCACCAGCGGGCCCGTGCTCATCGGCCTCGCCGGACCGTTCACCGATCCCGTCGGCGCCCCGATGAAGCTGGCCGCGGAGCTTGCGGTCGAGCAGATCAACGCCGCGGGCGGCGTGGGCGGGCGCCCCATCCAGCTGCTCGAGCGCAACGACTTCGCGAACTCCGATTCCGCCGTCTTCGTGGCGACGGACCTGTACAACGCGGGCGTCGCCGCGGTGGTCGGCCACCTCTTCTCCGGGCAGACACTCGCGGCGGCACCGGTCTACAACGGCGGCGAAGACCCGGTCGTGGCGCTGTCCCCGGCCTCGTCGTCGCCCGACGTGAGCGGTGCCGGCGCCTATACCTTTCGCCTCTGCCCGAGCGATCTCGCCCACGGCGCCGCACTCGCGCGCTGGATCCGCAATCGGCTGGGATTCGATCGGGGCGCCGTGCTCTACCTCAATGATGACTACGGCCGGGGCGTTCGCCAGACGTTCGTCACCGAGTTCACCCGACTCCGCGGCGAGCTCGTCGCCATCGATCCCTACCTGGGCGACAAGCCCGATGTCTCGTTCTATCTCGATCGGCTCGCCAAGACCGGGCGAATTCAGTTCCTCGTCGTGGCGGGCAATCGGGGCGAGGCCGAAGAGATTCTTCGCCAGGCGCGGAGCCGCAAGATCAACGTCCCCGTCCTCGGCGCCGACGGGCTCGAAGGCATCGAGGAGGCCGGCGCGCTCGCGGAAGGTGTCTATGTCTCCCAGGCCTACCTGCCGTCCATCGACCGCCCGGCGAATCGGAAGTTCGTCGAGGACTTTCGGCGCAAGTACCCCGCCGCCGGTCTCCCCAACCAGCCCGCCGCCGCGACCTACGACGCGATCTACCTGCTGCGCGATGTGATCGCGCGGTCGGGCACCCGGCGCTCCGCCATTCGGCGCGCCGTGGCCGCCGTCGGCGGCACCGCGCCGGCCTTCGAGGGCGTCACCGGCACCGTCGTGTTCGATTCCCTGGGCGATGTGCCGGCGAGCGAGGTGCACATCGGCGTGGTGCGCGGCGGCGCGATCCGCCTGGCCGAGGGCGGGTGAGCGTGCTGGCCAGCCTGCGCAGCCGGATGTGGGCGGGCATGGGCGTGCTCATCGCCCTCGTGTTCGTGCTGTTCTCGCTCTCCGTCGGCACCATCCGGTCGCTCGACCGCTCCGTGGACGAGGAAGTGAGCCTGCTCCTCCAGACGACGATGCTCGGCAACGGGCTCGTGGGTTCCGTGTCGTCCGAGATCCGGTCGGCGGAAGAGTATCTCGACCAGCCGACAAACGACGTCAAGACCGGCTTTCTTCGCGCCGGTGACTCGGCGTACGCGTTCCAGCGTCGCTATCGCGGGCTCAGCTCCCTGACGACCTCGGACCGCTACATCATCAATCGCATCGGCGCGACCCAGGCCCGCCTCGAAGTGGCCTATGCGCAGGCGCACGCCTTCGCGGACCTCGGCCGAGTCGACGATGCCCGCCGGTTCGCACGGACCACCCGACCCGCAGCCGACACGCTGATCGGCGATGTGCTGGCACTGACCGCCGCGCAGAGCAACCGATCGATGGTCCGGGCCAGACAGCTCAAGACCGAGGCGGATCAGCGACGGGCGCTGCTCTGGCTGGTCTTCTTTCTGTCGCTCGCCGCCGCGGCCGTCATCGCGTGGGTCACCGACCGATGGATCAGCCTGCCGCTTCGCCGGCTGGTCGGCGCAGCCGATCGCTTCGGCTCAGGCGATCTCCGCCCCATCAAGCTGGGCGCCATGCCCACCGAGCTGGACCGGCTGGGGCGCGCGATGAGCGAGATGGGCGCCCGGCTCCGGCAGGTCGTTCAGGCGGTGGTGCACGAGGCGAGCCAGATCAGTAGCAGCGCCAGCGATTTTTCGGCGATGAGCGAGCAGCTCGCCTCGTCCAGCGGCGAGATCTCGACGGCCATGGTGCGCATGGCGACGAGCGCCGAAGAGCAGGTGAACGGCATGCGGGACGCCGATGCCGTGCTCCTGACCCTGCGCCGCGCGGCCGAGGGCAACGCTGAGGCCGCGGCGCGGGTCGTGGCCCTCGGCGACCGGATCCGGGACCTGGCCGGGCACCATCAGACCGACGTGCACAATGCCGGCGAGACGCTGCTCGGCATTCGGGAAGTCGTGCAGACCTCCGCGACGCAAGTGCACCAGCTGGCACGGCTGTCCGAATCGATCACCGACTTCATCGACCTCATCAAGCAGATCTCGTCACAGACCAATCTGCTCGCCTTGAACGCGGCGATCGAGGCCGCGCGCGCCGGCGAGCATGGGCGGGGTTTCGCCGTCGTCGCCGAGGAGGTGCGGCGCCTGGCCGACTCCAGCGCCGCAGCGGCGGAAGAAGTGACCAAGACCGTCGAATACATCCGCAACCAGATCCGTGGGGTCTCCGGAACGATGGAGCTGGGGTCTGCGAAAGTGAGCGGGGTGGAAGGGGTGGCGGCGGCCGCGGCGGGAGGGCTCAGGCAGATTGCGGAGGCGGTGGATCTGGTCACTGCGGCCGCTGCGGATGTGGTACGCCAGGCCGCGGAGCATCGCCGTATGGTGGACGAGCTCGCGCGCAAGACCTCGGCGGCGGCGCAGACCGCCACCGAGCATGCGTCTATGAGCGAGGAGGTAACGGCGGCCGCGGAGGAACAGACCGCCTCGACGGAAGCGATGGCCTCATCCGCCGCCGAGCTCCTTCAGGGAGCCCAGCGCCTGACCACCGTAATGACCGACTTCAAGACCTGAGGACTAGCGGCGCTTCCCGCTCTTCGCCGCTTTCTTGACGGCCTTCACCGACTTGACCGCCTTGGCCTTCGCCTTGGCCTTGTGCGCCTTTGCCCGATCGGCGGCCCGGTCCGCCCGCTTGCGATGAGCCTCGTGTACGTCGGCGAGGACCCGATCCCCCTCCTCCCCGCCCAATAACCCCCGTCGGACCGCATACTTCACGAGCTCCTCGGCGTCCACCAGTTGAAACTCGCCCAGGCGCGCCGCAGCCCGGATGGTATTCACCAGGGCGTCCGCCACCGGGCTGCGCAGCACGTTGGCGATGCCCGGAAGAGCCTCGAGCAGAGTTGAGATTTGCGAACCACCGAGCTCCGACACCGCGGGCCTCCCTGAGGCGGAAACCGGGCGGGCACAGGGGTGCCACCACCCGTATCTCCGTGGCGGGCAACGTATCACGGGCTCGGAGGAACGTCAAGCGAGCGCTACTGCAGATTTGACAGACCGATCGTTACTCGTAGCACTGGCTACTACCAACCAAATGCCCAATCGCAGCCTACTTGGGGACGATCAGCTCGCCGCGCATGTCGTACGCGCGGTGCGGGGTGCAGAAGAAGGGATATCGGCCGGGTGGGAGTGCCGGGACGACGATTCGGTACTCAGCGCCAGGCCGGTCCAGCACCGGACTGCTGAGCTCGCCGGTGCGGTTGGGCATCGCGGCATCCAGCGCGTCCCGGACCGCGGGGGGGAGCCTTGCCTCCTCGAACGTGATGTTGTGCGGCGAGCCGCTCGAGACCCGGAACCGGAGAATGTCGCCGGGGCGGGCAGTCACGCGGGCCGGTACGAACCGGTAGACCTCACGCGCGACGTCCACCTCCAAGCGCACGATGTGAACCGTCTGTGCCACCGCCGATCGGCAAGCCACGAGCGAAACCGCGGCTACAACCACCAACGATGTCGGCTGCTTTGCGCGCATTTCGGGCCGGCCGTAGATTGAGTTGGGTGGGAGGACCGACTGTGGGTCGTCGGGGCATCAAGGAGTACCGAGCACCGGAGGCGCTGATCTTGATCGCAGCCGATCGGGATCACAAACCTCTGGTGTGCCCTTCCTGTGGCTCTCCGGCAGTCCAGCGCAACCCTCCACGCCCCAGCGGCGACGATCAACCCGCCGGCCGCATCACCCTCCACTGCTCGGCGTGCGGGCGCAGCGCCGTGTACATCGACCGCGGGGCAGGGCAGGCCCCCATTCCGGAGGCACCCAAGGCGCGTTGAGCTCTAGCCGGCTGCCACCGGCTGGCCGCCCACACGGGGAGCGTCGATCAGACGACGCACCGTACCAAGGAGCTCGGTGGCCCGGAAGGGCTTGTTCAGCAGCGTGGCCCCTGCGTGGCCCTCACCAAGACTGCCCTCGGCGTATCCGGACACGAACAGGACCGGGACCCCCTCGCGCAGTGCGATTACCCGATCGGCGAGTTCCAGCCCGCTCATCTCCGGCATCACGATATCCGTGACGAGGATGTCGATCTGGCCCTCGTGGCGCTCCAGCAGCGCCAGCCCGTTGGCGCCGTTGGCGGCCTCCAGCACGGTGTAGCCGCGCTGCCTCAGAACCCGCGCCGCCATCGTTCTCACCGAGTCCTCATCCTCGACCAGCAGCACGGTCTCTCGGGCAGCCGCCTCGAGCGTGGCGGGCGGGGGGCTCGGCCGCGCGCCGGGCCGCGGCGGACGAGCCACGGGCAGATACACGGTCACGGTGGTCCCCTGCCCGGGCTCACTGTCGATCCAGATGAATCCGCCGCTTTGCTTGACGATGCCGTACGCCGTCGCCAGACCGAGGCCGATCCCTTCCCCGGCGCGCTTGGTGGTGAAGAATGGCTCGAACGCGCGCGTTCGAGTTGCGACGTCCATCCCGCGTCCCGAATCCCGGATCCGGACGACGACATAGTCGCCGGCCGGAACCTCGACGCCGGCGGAGGTCCGATCCGCCCGCGCGAGCGTGAGCGGCGCGGTCTCGATGCGAAGCGCTCCCCGCTCGAGGCCCGCCATCGCGTCGCGGGCATTGAGCACGACGTTGATGAGCACTTGCTCGAGTTGGCCTCGATCGGCGACGATCGAGGCGAGCTCGCGGTCGAGCGTCAGTACCAGATCCAGCCGGTCTCCCAGCAGCCCTCGGACCGTCCGCTCCATCGTCGAGATCAGGTCGTTGACCGAGAGCTCGGTGGGCGACAGTACCTGCTGCCGGCTGAAGGCGAGAAGCTGGCGTGTAAGCTCGGCCGAGCGGAGCGCGGCCTGCCGGATCTCCTCGATCTCCTGTCGCCGGGGGTCCCCGATCGGCAGGTCGGTCAGCAGCAGATCCGAATAGCCGAGGATCGTGCTCAACGTGTTATTGAAGTTGTGCGCGATCCCGCCGGCCAGTTTCCCGATCGCCTCCAACCGCTCCACCATGTGCAGCCGGCGCTCGAGCCGACGCCGCTCGGAGACGTCCACGAGGTAGCCCTGGATTTCGATCAGGCGTCCGTCCACGGAGCGCGGTACGGCGTGTTGCAGGACCTGAATCGAGGTCCCGTCGGAGCGTCGGAGCTCCATCTCGTAGCCGGTCAGGGGCGTGCCGAGCCCGAGGGCGGCGCCGAAATCAGCCGCCACAATGGGATCGGCGATGAGATCGCCCCAGGTGTGGCGACAAGCCTCTTCGACCGAGGTGAAACCGGCGTACGCGGCAAAAGCAGGATTGCAGAGGAGAATCCGGCCGTCCGGGGCAGCCACCCACTTCCCCGCGGGATCGGTCTCGAAGAACTGGCGGAAGCGCTCTTCCTCATGGTCCCGGAGCCGGACGGACGCCTCGCGGGCACGGAGCAGCACATCGACCCTGGCGAGCAGCTCAGGCGGCTGTATCGGCGTCTGGACCAGCTCGTCCACCGCGGTCCAGAGGAACCGCGCGAACAGCCCCACGTCGGGCGGAGTGGTGAGCAGCAGGAAAGGAAGCAGCGCGGGGGTTTCCGAACGCTTGCGCTCGGCGATCCTGCGCCACAAGCGCTGGAGCATCGGCCCGTCGACGACGCACAGGTCGTAGCTGCCGTCGAGCGCCGCCTCGGACTCGCCGATCGTCACCCGCCGACCCCTCGCGAGCATCTCGGCCAGAAGTCCGGCGCTCTCCGCATCGGAGAGAAGCAACAGGACGTCGCCGGTCATTTCACCGCGCCGCCCCTCTCTCCGCGTCGTCATTCGGGCGTGGTGAAGATCCGGTTCCACCGGATCGCCGTGAGAGCAGGCAGCGCACGCCAGCTGGTCGCGTCGTAACTGTAGTAGACGAGGAGCGGCCGCCCGCGAACATTCTTGCGCGGCAGGAATCCCCAATACCGGCCGTCGTAGGAGCTGTCCCGGTTATCCCCCATCATAAAGAACGAATCGGCGGGCACTACGATGGGGCCCCAGTCCTGGAGGTCGGGCTTGTAGGTGGCCGGGTCGCGCTTCACCAGATGCGGCAGCTGCCATTCGCGCATCTTGAGCCGCTGGACCGGGTCTTCGGACCGCGTGGGGTCGGAGTGGACCACGTACGGCTCGGCCACGCGCTCGCCGTTCCGCCACAGCTCGCCGTTCTCCATCCAGAGGGTGTCGCCCGGCAGGCCGATGAGGCGTTTGACGACCTTGAGGCCCTCCTCCTCCACCGAGTCGAACACTAGGATGTCATCTCGCTTCGGTTCCCGAAACGCCGGCAGATGAGCGTGCACCAGCGGTACTTCCGCCCCGTAGAGCGCCTTGTTGACGAACAGGAAGTCGCCGATGAGCAGCGTGTTTTCCATGCTGCCGGATGGGATTCTGAAGGCCTCCACCAGGAAGGTGCGGAGCAGGAACCACACGACCAGCGCCACCAGGATTGACTTCGTCCACTCCCACAGCCAGAGGGTGAACGAGCGTGTCGGCTGAGATGCCGCCGGGCGGGGGGACGGGATCTGGGTGTTGGGTGATGCGGTCATGTCCAGGCGCCCGTACGACGGGCCACGAAGGGTTGCGGGAAACATGACGGACTTTCCGTCTGGAGTGAAGTGGTCACGTGCCCAACGCGGCCAGCACCTCCGCCGCGTGGCCCTCGGCCTTCACCCTTTCGAACACCCGCGAGATCCGGCCGTCGCCATCGATCACGAACGTCGTCCGCAGAATGCCCTTGTACCGCTTCCCGTACATCGATTTCTCGCCCCACGCACCATACGCTTCCGCGACGCTGTGGTCGGCGTCGGCCAGCAGTGGGAAGGGAAGCGAGTACTTCTGCTTGAACTTCTGGTGCGACGCGACGCCGTCAGGCGAGACCCCAAGCACAACCGCGCCGGCTCGCTGCACATCCTTCCAGCTGTCACGGAAGCCGCACGCCTCCTTGGTACAGCCGCTGGTATCATCCTTCGGATAGAAGTACAGCACCACCTTGCGGCCTTTGAGTCCCGAGAGGGTCACGGTCGTGCCGTCGTCAGCCGGCAGGGCGAAATCAGGGGCCTTAACACCGGTGCTGAGCATCGTCCCCTCACGAGTCACGGGCGGCCTGGGCGGCCGGCATCTTCGGGTTCCGGCCGGGTTGTCCTGTCCGGACCGCCTGCTGATTCTTGCAGCGAGCCCCGTCGAGTATAAGCAGGGAGACAGTATGGACCAATCAGACCAGCGCCCGGCCCCGCGCCGCCCGTTCACGCCTCTCAAGGATCGGCTGGGCGAGCTGTGCGCCTCCGGGAAAGAGAGCGCCGAGTATCTCTGGCAGGTGCCGGACGATGCCGAGGTGCGCAAGAAGATCGCGGACAACCTGAGCTTGATCCGGACCGAGGTGGCCAAGACAGGGCGGCGCGAAATGGCGAAGCTGGTGGAGGACCTTCAGACCGCGATCGCGGCCTCCCCCTCTCCCCAGCAGGCCGAAATTCTTCAGGACGGATTCGACCGGCTCATGCGCCTTTGGCAATCCGCGAAGAGCGGACTGTACTAGGGCCGCTCGCCTTCGTTCCCGACCACACGGGTGCGGTCGACGACCTTGGGCGCCACCGGGGCGCCCTCGGCCAAGCGCTCCTGCCCGCCCACGACCACGGCCTCGCCCGCCTCGATGCCGTTCCGCGCTTCCACCCACCCCGGGGTCCGCACGCCCAGAGCAACCTGCCGGCGTGACGCCTTGCCCTCCTTCGCCACCCACACGTAGGTCGCGCCCTGGATGGGGAGGATCGCGTCCTCGGGAATCACCACGGCCGAGGGTCGCACGTCGGTGGCGAGGCGCGCATCGATGAACATGCCGGCCTGGAGTTCCCGCTTCGGATTTGGCACTTCCGCCTTTACGGTGATCGTACGCCCAGGGAGCTGCACGACGGGGTCGACGAAATCCACCAGGCCGCTGTACTCCTTGCCCGGAAGAGCGGCGACGCGGAACACCACCCGTTGCCCGACCTTGAGCGCGGCGGCGTAGCGCTCGGGCACCTGGAACGCCGCCCGCTGCGGGTTGACGGTCTGCACCGAGGCCAGGCGCGTCGAGGTCGTGACATAGTCCCCCAGGCTCACGAAGCGCTGGCCGACCACGCCGGCAAACGGGGCTCGAACGGTCGTCCGCGCCAGCCGGAGCGCCAGGAGATCGTACTCCGCCCGCGTACTGCGCGCCGTCGCTTCCGCGCGCTCGAGGTCCGCCTGCGACGAGGCCCGCTGCCCGATCAGGTCGCGTGTCCGCTCGAGCGCCTGGCTCGCCAGGTCGCGATCGGCCGCGGCCCTCGCCACCTGGGCCGTCAATTCGCCGTCGTCCACCTTGAAGAGCGGAGCGCCCTTCGCGACCTCGGTGCCTTCGCGCACCAGAATCTGGGCCAGGCGCCCCTCGATGTCCGGACGCAGCTCGACCGACTGAATGGCTTCCATCTGGCCGGAGGCGAGAATCGCGTCGACGACCGTGTCGGTCCGTGCGGTCGCCACCTCAACCGGCATCGGTGGCATCCCACCGCCATCGGCCCCGGCTCCCTTCGATTCGGGAGCGGCCCTGCTGCACGCCGCGAGAGCGGCGGCCGTGATCAGCGTTCTGCGCAGTGCTCTCACGGGGCGTCCTTGTTCGGGAAGAGGCGGCGGCCGAGAATCACTTCGAGCCCCGCAAGCGCGAGGCGGGTGGCGTAGTTGGCCTGAACGACGTCCGCCTCGGCCTGGGTCAAGCTGATCTGCGCGTCGAGCAGCTCGAGGATCGTCGTGGCGCCCGAGCGGTAGCGCGCCTCCTGCACCCGAAAGTTCTCGTTCGCCGCCGCGAGCGCGAGCGCCGAGAGATCCACCGTGACCCGGGCGGTCCGGTACGCCTCGTAGGCCTCGGTCACGTCGCGCAGCGCTCCCCGCTCCAGGTCGGCGCGGATCGCCCGGGACACATCCCGATTCACCCGCGCCTGCGTGACCGCAATTTCCCGCTGTCCCAACGTCCAGATCGGCAGGATCACCGAGAGCGTGACCGACGAAATGTTGCGCGCCGTCGGGAAGAACTTGGAGTCGAAGGTCTGGTTCGCTCCCGACAGCACGACCGACGGGAGGTATTCCCCGCGCTGTCCGCGGAGCAGCGCGTCCGCGCGGCGCTCGTTGGCTCGTGCGGCGCGGTACTGTGGTCCCCGGCCCAGCGCCTCGGTCACGGCGTCGGCCAGCGTCACGGGCAGCTCGATCGGGGGAACGCTGTCGGGCTCAGCGGCCGCGACGGGGCCGACGTCGCCGATTCGCCGCCCCAGTTGGAGCCGTGCCACCCGGAGCGCCGCCTCCGCCCGCGTGCGGTCGATCCGCGCCCGGGTTGCCTCCAGCACCAGCTGCAGAGAATCGGTCTGGACCGCGGCGCCCGACACAACCCGCGCCCGCCCGACGGAGAGCTGCTCCACAGCCCGCCGGAGCCGCTCGGCAGCGACCCGGTCGAGGGCCTGGCTCGCAAGCACGCCATAGTAGTCCGACTCGACCAGGAACGCCGTTCGGAACCGCTGCGCCAGCTCGGTCGCCTCCGCACCCTCGAGCTCGGCCTTCGACGCGCTCAGGTTCGTGAACTTCCGGAGGCGGAACACCTCGTAGGTCGCGGCCAGCGTGCCCGTCACCGCCGACGCCTGCGGCTGGCCGGTACCCAGATTGAAGAACTCGGCGGAGTACCTCGTCAGATCGAGCTCCGCGCTGATCGAGGGAATGATGAAGGCCAGCCGCGCGGCCCGTCGGCTCCACTCGGCGTTGTCGATCTGACCGAGCGCCTGGACGTAGTTCGGGTCGAGCTTGGTGGCCCGGCGGAGGGCGTCCGCGAGCGTGACCGTGGGCGGCTCCTGTGCCCGTACCGCCCGACCCATCGGAAACCCCGCCGCTATCGCCAACGCCACCATGAGCTCGCGCCTCACTCCGCCTCCGCCACGGCGGGAGCGACCGGTGCCAGCGTCCGGCGACGCGCTCCCACTCGGGCCCGGAGGGCGTCGAAGATCAGGTACACCGCCGGGACCAGGAACAGGGTCAGCAAAGTGGACAGCATCACGCCGCCCACGATGGAGTAGCCGAGAGGGCGCCGGCTGGTGGAGCCCGCGCCAAGGCCAAGGGCCACGGGCACCGCGCCCATGATCGTGGCCACCGAGGTCATGAGAATGGGCCGGAGCCGAATGCGGCCGGCTTCCCGCACCGCTTCGGCCGCCGCCATCCCGCGCTCCTTGAGCTGGTTGGTGTACTCGACGAGCAGGATCGAGTTCTTGGTGACCAGACCGATCAGCAGAATCATGCCGATTTGGCTGTACAGGTTGATCGTGGAGCCCGCCAGCTTGAGGGTGAGCAGGGCGCCGGTGACGGCGAGCGGTACCGCGAGCAGCACCGTGAACGGATGCACCAGCGACTCGAACTGGGACGCGAGCACCATGAACACCACCACGAGGGCCAGCAGGAAGGCGAAGTACAGCGAGGACCCGCTTTCTTCCAGCTCGCGCGACTCGCCGGCAAGCGCCGTGGTACTGCCTTTGGGCAATACCTCGTCCGCCACGCGACGGAGCGAGTCGATCGCCTCGCCGAGGGTGAAGCCGGGCGCCAGGCTGGCGGTGAGCGTGGCGGACCGGACTCGGTTGAAGTGGTTGAGCTCGCGCGGACCCACACCTTCCTTCACGGTCGCAACCGCTTCCAGCTTCACCAGCTGATTGCCGCGACCTCGGAGGTAGAGCCCCGTCATGTCGCTCGGCGTGGCCCGCTCCCGCGGGTCCAGCTGCACGATCACGTCGTACAGCTTGTTGTTCCGGGTGAACGTGCTGGTCCGGGTCCCGCCGAGCAGCGTCTGGAGCGTGGAGGCGACGTCGCCCACCGGCACGCCGAGATCTTCGGCCCGGTCGCGGTCGAACGTCACCGTCAGCTCCGGCTTGTTGACCCGAAGATCGGTGTCCACGTTGACGAGGCCCTTGATCTGCCTCGCCCGGGCGACCAGCGTGTCGACACCCCGGGCCAGCACGGCGAAGTCGGGATGCTGCACCACGAAGTTGACCGGGTTGCCCCACCCGAACGCGGGCGGATTGTTCGCGAATACGAACACGCCCGGAATGCCGAAGAATTGCGGCTGCACCTCGCCGATGATGTCCTGCACCGTGCGGGTGCGCGTAGACCAGTCGTCGAGGTTGACAAAGATGATCCCGCGACTGACCCCGTCGCCGATGTTCACCACGCTGAAGTAGCTCTCGACGCCCTTGGTCCGGCCGAGCATGGCCTCGGCCTGGCGCTGGTAGCCGTCGGTGAAGGCCAGCGACGAGCCCTCGGGCGCGATCACCAGGGTGATGAACCACCCGCGATCTTCCGGCGGTACGAATTCCCGCTTCAGCGAGCGAAACAGGAGTCCCGCGCCGATGAGGACACCCACCGCCCCGAAAACCACCGCCCACCGCCGCCTGAGCGCGACGACCAGCGTGCGCCCGTACCAGTCCGCGACGCCGTCAAAGCCGGTTTCGAGCAGCTTGTAGACCCGGCCGTGACTCTTCGGGACCCGAAGGATCTTGGCGCACAACATGGGGGTGAGCGTGAGCGCCACCAATCCCGACAGCACTACCGACCCCGCGACCGCGATGCCGAATTCGTTGAACAGGCGGCCGGTGGAGCCGCGCAGGAAGGCCAGCGGTGTGAAGACCGCCACCAGCGAAATGGTCGTCGCGATGACGGCGAACCCGATTTCCGCAGTGCCCAGGCGGGCGGCCGTGTCCGGATCTTCTCCCAGCTCTTCCTGGTGCCGATAGGCGTTCTCCAACACGATGATCGCGTCGTCCACCACGATGCCGATGGCGAGCGTGAGCGCGAGCAAGGTGAAGTTGTTGATGGAGAATCCCAGGAAATACATGATCGCGAACGTCGAGACGATCGACGCCGGGATCGCGAGCCCGGGAATGAGGGTGGCGCGCAGGTTCCGGAGAAACAGGAAGATGATCACCACCACCAGGCCGGCGGCGAGGACCAGCGTCTCCTCCGCTTCCTTGATGGAGCGCTTCACGAACGTGGACTGATCGAACGCCACGTCCAGCTTGACACCCGGCGGCAACACTTGCTGCACCTTCGGCAGCTCGGCCCGGATGGCGTCGGCGACGTCGATGATGTTCGCCTTGGACTGGCGGATCACCCCGATGGCCACCGAGGGCGTGCCGTTGAAGCGAAGCTCGCTCCGCTCGTCCTGCGGGCCCAGCTCGACCCGGCCGAGATCCTGGAGCTTCACCAGTTGCCCGCCCTGGCTCGACACCACCAGCTCCGCGAATTCGCCTGGGGTTTTGAGCTCGCCCAACGACCGGACGGTGAACTCGCGACGCTCCGACTCGATCCGTCCCGCGGGCACCTCGACGTTCCTGGTGCGGATGGCCTGCTGCACGTCCTGGACGGTGAGGCCTCGCGCCGCCAGCTCGGCCGCCGACAGCCAAACGCGCATCGAGAACCGCCGCTCGCCGTAGATCCGGGCACTCCCGACGCCCGGCAGGGTCTGGAGCCGCTGCTTCACCAGCCGGTCGCCGATGTCCGAGAGCTGGAGCAGGTCGTAGTTCGCGCCCGACAGCGCCAGCCAGAAGAACGGGTTCGCGTCCGCCTGTTCCTTGGCGACTACCGGCTCGCGCACGTCCTCCGGCAGGCGGCCGCGAACGCGGGCCACCTTGTCGCGCACGTCCTGCGCGGCCGCCTCCACATCGCGGTCCAGTGTGAACTCGAGGGTGATGTTGCTGTTGCCTTCCTGGCTCGAGCTGGTGAGCGTCCGGAGACCCTGGACGGTGCTCAGCTCTTCTTCGAGGATGTCGGTCACCGCCGACTCCACGACCTGCGGGTTTGCGCCCGGCAGCTCTGTCGAGACGGAGACGATGGGAGGATCGACGTCGGGGTACTCGCGAACGGCCAGTCGAGAGTAGCCGATCACGCCGAACAACACGAGCGCGGCGCTCACCATGCTGGCAAAGACGGGCCGGCGGATGGAGATATCCGAGATCTTCATGGGGAACCGGCTTGCGGAGGTTTCCGGATACTACGGCGACTGGATTCGGGAGATTCAGCCGTCGACGCCTCCCGGTGGTAAATTGGGAGGTTCTCGCTCAAGGCTGGTACGATGGCTCCGAAGCTGTCTTCGCGCCAGCAGGCGCAACTCGCGTTCCTGCAGGTGCTTCCGCCCAGGTTCCAGCGCTTGCAGGCGGTCATCGAGGAGATGGGCGCGCTCCGGGCCGACGAGGTCGTGGTTCGGGCCTTTGCTCGCCAACTGGACGAGCTCCGGGCGCAAGCGCAGGCGCTCAACCTATCGCGCCTTTCCGACACCGCCGGCATCATGGGAACGATGGCCCGCCGGAGCGGCGGCCTGCAGGTACGCGTGCGAGGGTTGCGGGAGCAGCTGGGGAGTCTGAAGCTCAACTACGAGGCGGCGCTCAGGGATGCCACTACACCTGAGGCGGGGGCCGAGAGCGACCCCGACTGAGGGCGATCAGTTACTCCGGCCGGGAAGGAACCGGTCGACGATGGGCCCAGCGAAGAGTACGATCATCGAGGTAATCAGCACCCCGGCCAGGGTCGACACAAAGGTCAGGGCCGCAAGGATCGCCCCTGCCCCGATCGTCGCGAACAGCACGCCGAACCAGTACACGTGGTTGCTCCTGTGAGGAGAGCCATCTGACTGTGCGGTCCTAGATTAGCGACCGTCGCCGGGCCGTGCAACTCCGCTCGCCCCGCTTCACCATCCCGGAGGTACGCCATGCGTCTCATCCGCTCCCTCTGCCTGCCGCTGCTGCTGGTGGCGGTCCCGCTGGCCGCCCAGGCCAAGAAGGGCACCAAGCCCGCGGATCCCGACAAGCCCGTGAAGGGCGGCGGGAATCTCCCTGCCGGCTGGTCGGCGCGGACGGACACCAAGGACAAGGAAGCCGAGGTCAAGTTCATCGTCATGGACAAGGGGTATCACGCCACCTTGGGCCCCGCGACGATTCTGTGGCGCGCCGCCGACAAGGTCGACGGCCCGTTCCATAGCGTGGCGTTGTTCACCCAGACCCGGCCCACCACGCACCCGGAAGGGTATGGTCTCTTCGTGGGGGGTCAGGGCCTGGGCGGCGACGCCGAGAAGTACACCTACTTCCTGATCCGCCAGGACGGAAAGTTTCTCATCAAGAGGCGGGACGGAGCCTCGACCTCCAGCATCACGTCCGACTGGCAGGCGCATCCGGCAATCGTCCAGCCCAACGCGGCCGGGCAAATGACGAACCGCCTCGAGGTCACCGTGAGCAAGGACAAGCTGGTCTTTGCGGTGAACGGGAAGGACGTCTACTCGGCCGATCCGCGACTGATCGACGCGAAGGGGATAGTGGGACTCCGGGTGAACCACAATCTGGACGTGCACATCGAGGAGTTCGCGATCCACAAGCAGTAGCGGCCGGCTAGGCAGATCTCCCCTCCCGCACGGCGAGCGCCGCCTCGGCCGCGTGGCGTACGGGCTCGTCGCCCTCGCGCACGACGCGCTCGAGTGACGGCGTCCGGCAGGGAGCCGCGACGGAGGCAAGCGCGCGGACGGCCTCGATCCGCCGGGGCACGGCGTGACCCCCTCCCACCAGCCGTCGCCGGGCCAGCGCGACCGACGTCAGCGCCGCGCACGCCTCTGGCGAGGCCAGCGCCGCCAGGGCGCTGACCATCGCGCGCCATACGACCTCATCCGTTTCAGCGTCGAGTGCGGCCGCGAGGGGCATCACGAGCCCCGGTGCACGCGTACGGCCGATGGCGTCGGCGGCGGCGGCACGGGTCTCCGGCGAGGAATGCGCCAACGACATGCGGAGCGCGTCCGCGATTTCCCGCAGGGGAAATTCCGCAAGCGCGAGCAGGACGGCGGCGCGGACGCCCGCGTCGGGGTGGGTGAGGCGCTCCCGCAGGGGACCAACCGCGTCCGGGCGCCCCATCCGCCCGAGAATGCCGGCGGCGTGTCTCACCTCGTGCGGTTCCGCGCTGTTGAGTAAGGGCGTGACGGCGGGAAGCGCCTCCGGCATGCCGCCCAGGGCATCGTGCAGAAACCGACGGCTGCCGACCCCTTCGCTCGCCCGGATGACGGCGACCATCGCATCCGCGCCCTCGAGTCCGGTCCACCGGAGTACGTTGACCGCGCGCTCCCGTTCCGCGGGGTCGTGCAGCGCCAACTCGACCACGCCGGCGAGAGCGCGACGGGGAAGGTAGCGTCTGACGCCGAGCGCGAATGACCGTCGCTCCACCGCGGGAATCTGCGAGGCGGCCTCGAGCAGCGCATGCGCGGTCTCGAGCACGTCGGCCCAGCTCTCACTCGCGACCGCGCGCGCCAGGCGCTCCTTCAGCCGGTTGGTGTCGGCCTCGTGATGCTTGACGAGACGCAGGCGACGCTCGCCACTCGTGCGGCGATCGCTCCCGTGGCGACGCTCGGGCCCGCGCCAACGCTCAGCCCGCCAGACACGACGGTCGCGCCAACGGCGACGATCCTCTTGGACCCTCGGTGCGTTGTACTCATCAGGGTCCGTGGGCAGATCGACGGAGAGGCGGTCGGGCACTACCTCGACCCGCACCCGCCTGAGGGTCGGGATCGGCGTCTGATCGTGCGAAAGGGCGCGGGCGAGACTCAGCAATTCGTGCGGCTCGACCCCGGCGCTTACGCGGAGGAGATCCACCCGGCGAGCCCGCAGGCGCGCCTCCAGGGTGCCGTCATTCTCCAGGCCCACCCGTTCGACACCCGACTCGACCACGATCGCGTGGTGCTCGACCGCCGCCGCGGCGGCGGTAAGGGCGAGATCCTGGGCTGCGTCGTTGCCCGGGTCCATCCGCAGAAGTGCGACCAGGTCGCCGAAGCGCCGGACGAAGGTGGCCTGGGGGTCCAAGGAGGGCTCGAAAGTCGAAGTATGACAGCAAAGTGCACCGTCCATACCAACGGGGGTGCACCCGAGGCCTGGTACCAACTTATGTCCGCATAAGTGGTTCGACGCACCGGCTTAGTAGTATGTTGTCACACTACTGTAGCACCGACCCGCCGGTCAGCACCGATGCCGCAGCCACCTCCATTGCGCGCCTGCAGTCCGGGGCCTTTGTTTGTCGTCCATGGACGCCGCGACGCCGCTCGCCGCCAACTCCGAGCTCGCGGCCGCTCTTCTCCAGGCCGCCATCACCGCCGCGCTCGCGGGGTTGTGCGGCTTTCTGTTCCGACGCTACCGGAAGCCCTACCTCGGCTGGTGGAGCGCCGCCTGGACCCTGTATTTCCTGCGGCTCGGCGCCATCACCAGCTTCGTGGCTACGCAGCAGCGGGCCTGGCTCTACTGGCATCAGGTCGTGACCGGCTGGACCGCCCTCGCGCTGCTCGCCGCAGCGCTCGTCTTCTCGCGTCGCTGGCGGTGGAGGTGGGCCTATCTGCCGCTCTTTCTCTTTCCGCCGTTGTGGTCCTACGTCGCCATCTACCGGATCGACGCTTTCGCCTGGGCCGCCGGGCCGGCGGTCGCGTTTCTCAGTCTGGCGACGCTGTGGACGGGCGGGGTCTTTCTCGCCTACCGGCGCCGGGTCGAGTCGAGCGGTGCAGCGCTCCTGGCCGCCGCGTTCCTGCTCTGGGGCGTCCACCACCTCGACTATCCGTTCCTCCGGGCACGGGGCGCATGGGCGCCCTGGGGGTACTATCTCGACATCTTGTTCGAGCTGGCAGTCGGCGCAGGCATCCTGCTGCTCCTGCATGACGATCTTCGCCGGGGGCTGGCTGCGCTCTCGGCGCTCTCCGGCGAACTCCAGCGTCGCGGGCAGGAGCGGGACGTGCTCGACGCCCTCCTCGCACGCCAGCTCACGCTGCCGGCGGTGCGGGGTGCGGCTATATACCTGGAAGGCGATGGCGGTCGGTTTGTCGGCGGGGCGGGGGTGTGCGCCGGTTGGATCGGCAGGCAGCCGGCCGAACGCGCCGCCGAGGTGCTGGCGGCAGCCGTCGCCGCGAGGCGGCCCAAGGTCACCGCAGAGTGGACCGACCCGCATGCTCACGGCGATCCTCCCTACGCCTATGCGGCCGTTCTCCCGATCCTTCGCGGCGCCACCGTCACCGGCGCGCTGGTGATCGTGGGCGACGCCCGCGATCCGTTCGCCGCGCTGGATGACGATTTCCTGGTCGCGCTCGGACAGCAGGTGGGCGCGGCGCTCGAGAACGCGGATCTATACGAACGACTTCAGGCAAGGACGGTCGAGCTGACGCGGCTTTCTGCCCGCATGATCGAGCAGCACGAAGCGGAGCGCCGTCGGTTGTCCCGCGAGCTGCACGACGAGACCGCCCAAGTCTTCTCCGCCGTGAAGATGGAGCTGGGTCTGCTCCGCGACACCGCTGACCCGCCCGTTGCGGTGCGTCTGGATCGCGCGTTGGAGCTGATCGATACGGGGATCCGAAGCATTCGGGCCGTGACCAACGACCTGAGGCCGTCGCTGCTCGATGATCTCGGATTGCTCCCCGCCTTGCGCTCGCTGGTCGCCGACTTCGCGGAGCGAAGTGGGGTCGTCACGGACCTCTCGGCCCCCGCGGCGCTGCCGCCGCTTTCGAAGGATGCCGAGCTGGCCTTGTTCCGCGCGCTCCAGGAGGCGCTGTCCAACGTCTCGCGGCATGCCGGGGCCGGCCGGGTCGAGATCCGGCTCGCGGCGGCCGGGGCCGCCGTGACGCTCGACGTGCGGGACGATGGACGAGGCCTTCCGCGCGGCCAGGCCGCTGCGGACTTCGAGCAGAACGGACACCTGGGACTCGCGGGGATGCGAGAGCGGATCGGCGCGCTGGGGGGAACGGTGACGGTCGAAGGCGGCCCCGGCGGCGTCCGCCTCGCGGTCAAGCTCCCGCTGGGGACGGGCGGCCCACGGTGACCCGGCCGACGATTCGGGTGCTCGTGGCGGACGACCACACCGTGGTGCGGGAAGGCATCCGCCACGTGCTGGAGGGCGAGCCCGGCTTCGAGGTCGTCGCGGAGGCGTCGAGCGGGGCCGAAGTGCTCTCGCTCGCGGAGCGACACCGGCCGGACGTGGCCGTGCTGGACATTTCAATGCCGGGGGAGTCCGGCATCGAGGTCGCCGCCCGGCTGCGCCAGAGCCTGCCCGAGACCCGGATCCTCATCCTGAGCATGTACGACAACACCGAGTACGTGATGGAGAGCGTGCGCGCGGGCGCGCACGGGTACATCCTGAAGGACACGGCGGCTACGGAGCTTCGACGCGCGATCCGGGCGGTGCAGAACGGCGACGCGTTCCTGAGCCCACCGGTCGCCGGCCGGCTGACGGCGGCCGTCCGAGGCGACCTGGAGCGTGAGCGACGGACCAGCGACGTCGCGTTGCTCACCGCCCGGGAGCGCGACGTGCTGGCCGGCATCGCCCATGGCCGCACGAACAAGCAGATCGCCGCGTCGCTGGGCATCAGCCACCGCACCGTCGAGACCCATCGCGAAAGCCTGATGCGGAAACTTCGCATCCACACGGTCGCGGGCCTCACGCGCTTCGCGCTGGGCGCCGGGCTGGCGGGTGACTGAACCCTCCGCTCCCCCCCACAAACCCTGGATCGAATGCCCGTGGATCAACCGGGAGGCAGGATCAAGACCGGGATCGTAATGCTCAATTTGGGAGGCCCGGCCACGCTGGACGCGGTCGAGCCCTTCCTGCTGGAGTTGTTTGCGGACCGAGAGATCATCCAGCTCCCGGCGCAGAACTGGCTGGGCCCGTTCATCGCCCGGCGCCGGACCCCCGCCGTGCAGCGGCTTTACGCCGCGATCGGGGGTGGCTCGCCGATTCTCCGGCATACCGAGGCGCAAGGGCGGGGGATGATCGAGCGGCTGGACCTGCTGTCGCCCGCCACGGCGCCGCACGGCTTCTACGTGGCATTCCGCTATGCCGTTCCGAAGAGCGAGGACGCCCTCCGCGCCATGCACGCCGACGGCGTGGAGCGGGCGGTGGCGTTCACCCAATACCCCCAATTCTCCTGCGCCACCACCGGATCGAGTCTCAACGAGCTTTGGCGCGCCCTCGACCGCGTCGGCCTGCGTGACGCCTTCCGTTGGAGCATCATCGATCGTTGGCCGGTCCACGACGGCTTCATCCGCGCGATGGCGGAGACGGTCCGCGAGGGGCTGCTCGGGTTCCCGCCCGACGAGCGCGAGAAGGTCGTGCTGCTCTTCAGCGCGCATTCGCTTCCGATGAGCATCGTCAATCGCGGCGATCCGTACCCGCAGGAAATCGGGGCCAGCGTGGATCGGGTGATGGAGCGGTTAGGGTTCTCTCACCCCTATCTCCTCGCGTATCAGTCGAAGGTGGGCCCCGTGAAGTGGCTGGGGCCCAGCACCCAGGGTGCGATCCGCCGGCTGGGGGAGCGGGGCCACAAGCATTTGCTGATCGTGCCGATCGCGTTCACGAGCGACCACATCGAGACGCTTTCGGAGCTGGACCGCGAATACGGCCATCTCGCGGAGCAGATAGGGGTCACGTACTACCGTAGAACGCCCGCGCTCAACGCCCGGCCGGACTTCCTCGACGCCCTCGCGGACGTGGTCCACAAGCACCTCGACGCGGGGGTCCCGTTCGGGACGCAGTACCCGCTTCGATGTCCCGGCTGCACCAACCCGGCCTGCCGGCAGATCGTCAACCCGGTGGGCTGACTATGGTCAAAGGGTTTCTCTGATCTTACGGCTGGCGGGATACAGGAGCTTTTTCACGAGTCGTTCCGCCATCTCCCGAACGAGGTCCTGCTGCCGCTCCGACAGGGGGCCAAGCTCGCTCAAGGTGCGGTCGGCCTCCTCCCGCGCGAGGCGATCGCCCAACTGGTGCAGCTCAGCCAGATGCGGGGCCGCCGCCCGGTTGCGCAGCGCCTTCCGGAACTGACCCACCTCCGCCCGCACGAGGGCCTCGGCTTCCTCGAGGGCCGGCGCCGAGCCGACTGCCGCGGGACAGTGCTGCAGCCGCAGGTCGTCGAGGTCGAAGATGCGGATGCCTTGAAGGTCTCTGGCGGCCGGATCGACGTTCCGGGGAACGGCGAGGTCGAGCACGACGAGCGGCCGCTCCGGGCGAGAGCGTAGCGCGTCGGTGAGCTGCGAGCTGGAAAGCAGGGGGTCTGGAGCGGCGGTCGCGGCGAACACGACGTCGGCCCGTGCCAGCGCCTCCGCCAGAACGCTCCACGGACCAGCCGATGCGGTCCGGTCACTCACGAGGGCCTCGCCACGCTCTGCGGTGCGTGCCAGCACGAGCACGCTCGCGCATGCCTCGCCCTGGATGGCGTCGAGCACGCCCTGCGCCGCCTCTCCGGCGCCGAGCACGAGAACGTGCTTATCGGCGAACGAGCCGCCGGCGCACCGTTTCGCGTGCGCCACCGAGGCCGACGCGATCGAGCCTGGATGACGGCCCAGTGCGGTCTCATGGCGGACGCGGCGGCCGGTGGCAAGCGCCGCGTCGAAGGCGGCGTCGAGCTCCCACGTGGTGGTACCGAGCGAGCGGCTCCGGTCGTGAGCGCGACGGACCTGTCCCTGGATCTCGTATTCGCCGAGCACCTGGGAATCGAGCCCGGCCGCGACGAGGAAAAGGTGGGTCAGCGCGGGGAGCCCGTCCCGCCGATAGATCGCCCGCGGATCGAGCGGCAGCCCTCGCTCTCGCGCGAAGGCGCGCAGGCCGCCCTCGTGATCGTGATCCCCCCACCAATACAGCTCCAGGCGATTGCAGGTGGAAAGCACGACGAGCGAGCGGCCGGCCTGGTGCTCTCGATCGAGCCAGGCGTCGACCGCGTCCGGGGAGAGGACGAGCCTCTCCCGGACGGTGACATCGGCGGTATGATGGCTGACGCCGGCGAGGTGAAACGGCATCGCGTTTGACACTGCTTCAAGCCTACGCCTGCCCGCCCCCGGAGGGCAATCCGGACGCGGCCCGGACCGGGGTCCGTAGCACTACGGACCCGAGAAGCACGAAGTGCTTTACTGCCCGACTTTGACCTGGATCTCCTTCGGCCTGGCCCGCTCGGCCTTCGGGATCGTGACCGTCAGGATGCCGGCGTCGTACGTCGCCGCGATCTTGTCCGCGTCCACCAGGTTCGGCAGCGCAAAGCTGCGCTCGAAGACACCGTAGCTCCGCTCGTAGCGGTGAACCCGCTCGGTAGACTCCTCGGCGACCTGCTTCTTCTCGCCCCGGATGGTGAGCACCTGGTTCTCGATCGAGATCCGCACGTCCTCCGCCTTCACGCCCGGAATTTCGGCGACGATTTTCACGCTATCCTTGTCCTCGAAGACGTCGACCGCGGGGGTCCACGCGGCGGTGAGGGTCCCGTTTTCGTCCCGCTGAGCGGGCCAGTTGGCAAACGCCTCATCCAGCAGGCTGTTCAGCCGCCGGAGGTTCTGGATCGGATCGAGGGTTCGCCGAGTGGTCATTACGTACATCTGCATTCCTCCACGCGACAGGGTCTGCGATTTCGGGGATCGGCATCGTGCCGATCGGCCACCCTTCGCAATGCAGTCGACGTGCCGGTCTGATGGCCTCAGAGTCGGTCAAACTGACCGACCCCGGTGGACCGCCCTGCCGCGGCACCCGGGGTCGTCTGCAAGATTGGCCGACCTGGGCCGAACTGACGTTTACGCCCTCCCGAACAGTCTTCCAAACACGCCGGTCGTTCCGGTCACCGACGCGAACGCAGCCCCCAGCTCGCCCATGGATCGGAAACGACGCGCCGGGTCGAATGCCAGTGCTCGACCGATCACCGCCTCGAGCTTCGCGGGCAACTCGGGGCGAACCGCGCGCAACCGCAGTGGCTCGCCCTTGAGCCGGGCGAGCATCAGGTCCTGCGGGCTCTTGCCAGCGAAGGGAAGTCGCCCGGTGAACAACTCGAACGCCAGCACGCCGAGAGCGAAGACGTCGCTCCGGCCGTCGAGCGGCTTTCCGCGGATCTGCTCCGGACTCATGAATTCGGGCGTGCCCAGCACTATGCCGGTCTGGGTGAGCTTGACGACTTCGGGCTCGGCGCGCCGCTCCTTCGCCAACCCGAAGTCCATCACCACGGCGCGGGTTCCATCCGCGACCTTTTCGTCCGGGACGAGCATGACGTTCTCCGGCTTGAGATCGCGATGGACGATCTGGAGCTCGTGCGCGTGCTCGAGTCCCCGGCAGATCTGCAACAGCAGTGGGATCCCCTCGGCCACGCCCAAGGGGCCCTGTCGAATCTCGTGCTCGCTCAGGGGCTCGCCGGGCAGATACGGCATCACCAGATAGATGAGCCCTTCGGGGGTCTCGCCGATCCCGAGGATGGAGCAAACGTTCGGGTGGTCCAGTCGCATCGCGATGGCGGCCTCGCGTCGCAGCCGCTCGGCCGAGCCGGGGTCCCGAACGAGCCGGGGCGAGAGCACCTTCAGCGCGATCGCACGGTCGGCATTGAGGTCCTGGGCGAGATACACGTACGACATGCCACCCTCGCCCAGACGCCGATCGATTCGGTATCGTCCGCCCACGGTCTGGCCGGTGAGGCTGGTGTAGACCGGATCGGCAGGCTCGGCTGCTCGTTCAATGGCCCGGACGCGCGCGGTGTTCGCGCTGTCGACCGGGCCGGGAGCCACTTCGACGAGGGGAGTGCCGTCCCGCGGGCAGAACCGGGCGGGCGCGGCATAGTGGTTGTGACAACGCGGACAGCGGCGGTTGGTCAATCGCTGAACCGGTTGCGGCCGTCGATCTTGGCGCGATAGAGGTGGCCGTCCGCCAGCTTGAGCAACGACTGTCCGTCGGTCACCCGGCTGTCAGGATAGGAGGCCATGCCGACGCTGATGGTGACGCGGACCGGACGTCCGGGGTCGCCGAAGTCGTTGGCCGCGACGCGGCGGAGGATACGCTCGGCAAAGTTGCGGGATTCGGCGACTGTGGTCTCCGGAAGGAGCACCACGAACTCCTCCCCGCCGTAGCGGGCCAGCACGTCCACCGATCGCTGCTCCCGTTTGAGCAGGTTCGCGAGCTGCTTCAGCACCTTGTCTCCCACGAGATGTCCGAAGCTGTCGTTGATCTGCTTGAAGTTGTCGATGTCTATCATCATGGCCGTGAGCCGGGTGGCGTACCGGGCGGCGCGATCCATTTCCTGCTCCAGCTTCTGCATCAGCGCCCGGCGGTTGTACACCGCCGTGAGCGGGTCGGTTTCGGCCAGCTGTCGCATCTGCTCCTGCCCAAGCACCGCATGCTCGAGGTCGTACGCCTTCTCGAGCGCGGCGACGGCCGAGCGGATCACCTGATCGGCGAAGAGGAGATCGTCATCGGTGAGCGGGCCGTCCTCGGGATTAGTCCGGAGAAAGAAGACGCCCGCCGGCTGATCCCGCAGCGAGAATCGGACGCAGATCGCCGAGCGGGTCGGCACCGGTCTGCCCTCGGCTTCCCAGGCGTCCCGGACCTCGCTGTAGAGCGGGTCGGTGACCACATCGCGCGCGTGGACCACGTCGCCCGACGCCATGCAGTGGCGGATCTCCGGGTAACGGCGGAGGTCAACCGGCAGGTTGTGCAGGGTTGGATTCTCGTAGGCGGCGATCACGGTGGCCCCGTCGTCGTCCGGCCCACCGAGGATGATCGAGCAGCGGGAGATGTTGAGCGCCTGCGCCACCCGCCGCACCAGAATCTGGTAGATCTCGTCCGGCTTGAGCGACGTCGTCACTTCGGTCATGATGTCCATCATGGCCGAGCGGTTCCTGGCCTCCCGACGCGCCTGGTTCAGCTGGCGTCCGACCCTCAGCTGGGCCTTCACGCGGGCCAGCAATTCCTTCATCCGAAACGGCTTGGGAATGAAGTCGTTGGCGCCGAGGCCGAGCGACCGGACGGTGGCTTCCTCCGGCGGCATGGACGAGATCATGAGGACCGGCAGGTCCTTGAAGCGCTCGTCCCCCTTCAGTCGGCCAAGCAGCTCGAGGCCATCCACCTTGGGCATCATGATGTCGAGAAGCACGAGATCGAACGGCTCCGTCTCCAGCCGTTCGATCAGGTGCTCGCCGCCGGGGACGGTCGTGACGTCGTACCCGTTCTCCTTGAGGATCCACCAAAGGGTGCGGGAGAGGGCCGGGTCGTCGTCGGCGACCAGGATCTTGGGAGCCTGGCTCATGGGCGCGCGTGCACCAGACGCTGGAAGACGGCGGGATCCACGTTACCTCCGGTCGCCACGGCCACCACGACGCCTTCGGCCCGGACCCGGCCGGCGAGCAGCGCGGCCGTGGTCACCGCGCCGGACGGCTCGATGGAGAGCCGGGCCCGTTCATAAAGATGCATCATGCCCTCTCCGATCTCCAACTCGCTTACCTGGACCGCCTCCCGGACGACGGGGCTCAGCACCTCCCAGGTGAGCTTGCCGATCGACCGGGGCAGCAGCCCGTCGGCGATGCTCTGAGTCTCGGGAAGGGACACCGGTGCCCCCGCCGCCAGCGCAGCGGACAGCTTCGCGGCCCCCGCCGGCTCGACGCCGATGACACGTACGCCGGGCTTCAGTGCGGCCACGACCGCGCACGTTCCGGCGAGCAGCCCTCCGCCTCCCACCGGGACGAGCAGGGTCGTCACCTCCGGCGCGTCTTCCAGGATCTCGAGGCCGCAGGTGGCCTGACCCGCGATCACGTCCGGGTGGTCGAACGGCGGCACGAGGATCAAACCCTCGTCCCGAGCCATCGCTTCGGCCCGTTCCGTCTGCTCCGGCGAGCGCGTCCGACCCGCGAAGACGACGTCAGCGCCCTGCTCACGGATCGCGTTCACCTTGATGGCGGCCGCGCACTCCGGCATCACCACGACCGCCCGCACACCGAACGCGCGGGCGCTCCATGCGAGCGCCAGCCCGTGATTACCGCTCGATGAAGTAACGACGCCCCGCCGCCGGCCCTCGCCCAGGCGCGCGACGGCGGTGTAGGCTCCGCGAAGCTTGAACGCACCGATCGGCTGGAGCTGCTCGCACTTGAGCAGGAAGGACGTCGTGCCCCGACCCGGAACGGGCACGAGGGGCGTTCGCACCGTCACGCCCCGGAGCGTGCGCGCGGCATCCCGGATGTCCGCGAGCGACGGCCCGGTCATGCGCGCGGGGTCACTCCTCGGCGCTGGGCACCTCTTCCTCGCCGGCGACCTCATCGGTCCCGCTTTCATCTTCCTTTGCGACCCGCGACACGTCCACGACCGCATCACCCGAGTCGAGGTTCATGACCCGGACCCCCTGCGTGTTCCGGCCGATGACCCGGATGCCGTCCACCGGCACGCGGATGATGATGCCGTGACGGGTGATCATCATCAGCTCGTCGTCCGGCTGGACCTCCTTGAGCGCTACGCACGGTCCCGTCTTGTCCGTGACCTTGAAGGTGATGATCCCCTTCCCGCCGCGCTTCTGCACCCGGTATTCGCTCAGCTCGCTGCGCTTACCGAAGCCCTTCTCGCTCACCACGAGGAGCGTAGCATCGCGGCGGATGACCACCATGCCGATCACGGCGTCGTCCTTCACCAGCTCGATGCCCTTCACGCCGGTGGCCACGCGGCCCATGTCCCGCACGTCACCCTGGTGGAAACGGATGCTCATGCCCTCACGGGTCGCCAGCACGACGTCGCTCGTCCCGTCGCAGATCTGCACGTCGATCAGCTCGTCGCCGTCGTCGACGTTGATCGCCCGGATCCCCGCCGTCCGCACGTTGCCGTACTCGGAGAGCGCCGTCTTCTTCACCGTGCCCTGGCGGGTCGCGAAGATCAGGAACTGCTCGGGCGAGAATTCCCGCACTCGGACCAGTGCCGCGATCTGCTCGTCCGGCTTCATCGCGATGCAGTTGACGATCGGCTTGCCGCGTGCGGCTCGGCCGGCCTGGGGAATTTCGTGGACCTTGAGCCAGTAGACATGGCCCTTGTCGGTGAAGAACAGGATGTAGTCGTGGGTGCTCGCGATGAACAGGTGCTCCACCCAATCGTCTTCCTTCAGGTCGGCCCCGTTCAGGCCGCGGCCCCCGCGCCGCTGGCGCCGGTAGGTCGAAACCGAGATCCGCTTGATGTAGCCCGAGTGCGACATGGTGATCACCATGTCCTCTTCGGCGATCAGATCCTCGACCGTGAACTCGCCCTGGTCCGCGACGATCTCGGTGCGCCGGTCGTCGCCGAACTTCTCCGCGATCTCCGCCATCTCCGCCTTGAGGATCCCCATCCGCTTGGGCTTGGACCCGAGAATGCTCTTGAGTTCCTTGATCGTGCCCCGGACCTCCTTGAGCTCGGCCTCGAGCTTCTCGATTTCCAGCCCGGTGAGCTTGGCGAGACGCATGTTGAGAATCGCGTCGCTTTGCTTTTCGGAGAGCCCGAAGCGCTTGCGCAGCCGCGCATCGGCGTCGGGCACGTCCTTCGACTTCTTGATGAGCTCGACGACTTCGTCGATCTGATCGACGGCGATCTTGAGACCCTCGAGGATGTGCTCCCGGCCCTCCGCCGCCTCGAGGTCGAACTTGGTCCGCCGCACCACGATGTCGTGCCGGTGCTCCACGAACCGCTCGAGCAGCTGCTTCAGGTCCATGACCTTCGGCGCGCCGTGATCGAGCGCCAGCATGATCACGCCGAAGGTGGACTGCATCGCGGTGTGCTTGTAGAGCTGGTTGAGCACGACATTGGGGTTCGCGTCGCGCTTGAGCTCGACCACGAGACGGATGCCGTCCTTGTCGCTCTCGTTCCGCGCGTCCGAAATCCCCTCGATCTTCCGCTGGTTGGCGAGCTCGGCGATGTCCTTGTGAAGGCGCTCCATGCTGACCATGTAGGGCAACTCGGTGACGACGATCTGGTAGCGCCCGGACGACTCCTTTTCCTCGATCTGGGCCCGGGCGCGCATGATCACCCGGCCGCGCCCCGTCTCGTAAGCTTCCTTGATCCCCTCACGCCCGTAGATATAGGCGCCGGTCGGGAAGTCGGGCCCCTTGATCACCTTCCGCAGATCCGCGATCGATGCATCCGGCTCGTCGATGAGCAGCTCCACGGCCTTGGCGACTTCCCGCAGGTTGTGCGGCGGGATGTTCGTGGCCATGCCGACCGCGATGCCGCTCGAGCCGTTGACCAGCAGGTTGGGGATCTTGGCGGGAAGGACGGTCGGCTCCTGCAGGCGGTCGTCGAAGTTGGCCTGGACGTCGACGGTGTTCTTGTCGATGTCCTCGAGCAACGACATGGCGACGGGTGTGAGGCGCGCCTCGGTGTAACGATAGGCCGCCGCATTGTCGTCGATGGTGCCGAAGTTTCCCTGGCCGTCGATGAGCGGATAGCGCAGCGCGAACTCCTGGACCATGCGGACGAGAGCGTCGTAGACGCTCGCGTCGCCATGGGGATGGTACTTGCCGAGCACGTCGCCCACGACGGTCGCGGACTTCTTGTAGGGCCGCCCGGGAACCAGCCCGAGCTCGTTCATGGCGTAAAGGATCCGCCGGTGAACCGGCTTGAGCCCGTCCCGCACGTCGGGGAGCGCGCGCGAGACGATCACGCTCATCGAATAGTTGATGAACGACTGCTGCATCTCCTCTTCGATGAGGCGGGGCAGGATGCGTTCGCGTGAGTTGGGAGCGGTCATGACGCGATCCGGGTCTGGGGAGGTGCAGTGAAAGCGGATCCTGCTGCAGCCCGGAATATACCCGGAGTCGCGGCACAGCCGCAACCGCGGCGGTCACATGTAAATGCTTGTCAAATAATCTGTTAGAGCAGGGCCGTTCGAAGCGGGATCGGCGGTGCTCGAGGGGGGAGCGCGGGCCCGCTCAGGCGGGCGCGATCGGGCGTGCCGGCGGGCGCTCCCGCAGAAGGAGGACCGTGCCGGCCCCGGGGCCGAGCGATGGCGGGCCCTCCGGCGCCAGGACGCGACCGAGCAGCCGCCCGTCACTGTCGAGAATGCGGTAGTCGGCTGCGTCGTCGGTGTTGGTGGTCCGCGTGATCATGTTCGCGCTCCGGAAATCGTCGGGCCGCGGGGAGCCGGGCACACTGAGAGATGCCCTGAATCGCCTAACGGTTGCGTCTCGTAGGGGGCGCAACCCTTTCCCCCGCGCCGGTGTCAGAGAACCGACGCCGGACTGAACTCTTCCCCGCCCCGGAGCCCGGTGGACGACCGTCTCCTGATCGCTCGTGTGCAGGCCGGCGACGCGAGTGCCGAGCGTGAGCTCTACGACGCGCACGTCGATCGGGTCTACCGGCTCGTGTATCGGATCGCCGGCGACCCGGACCAGGCGCAGGACTACACCCAGGAGACGTTCATCCGCACGTTCGACCGTCTCGGCGACTTCCGGGGCGAGGCGGCCCTCGGCACCTGGATCTGCTCGATCGCCGTGTCGGTGGCGCTGAACGGCCTGCGTCGAGGCAAGCGGCTCCGGAACCGCGAGGTCGCGCTGGACGAAGCCGCCACGGCCGCGGTCTCCGAGCACCGGTCCGAACCCGATCTCCGCGACCGGCTCGCGCGGGCGATCGACGAGCTTCCGGAGGGATATCGCGTGGTGTTCCTGATGCACGACGTCGAGGGCTACACCCACGAGGAGATCGGGCGCACGCTGGGCGTGGAGACCGGCACCTCGAAGGCCCAGCTCAGCCGGGCGCGGGCCAAACTGCGCCGCTCGCTGGCTGACTTTGCGAGGGGATGACCGCATGATCCGCGACGACGACGACCAGCCGCTCGAGCCCGAGCTTCGGGACGCCGCCCGGGCGTACCACGAGCCGCCGCCGGTACCGCGCGAGACGCTCTGGGCCGGGATCCACGCGCGCCGTGCCGCGGACCGCCCATCCCGGCAGTCACGTCGCGCCTGGACGTTGGCCGCGGGAATCGCCGCGGTGCTGGTGTTGGGCGTGGGGATCGGGCGCCTGAGCGTTCGGCCAGGTCGGTCCCCTGGGGCGGCGGCCAGTCCGGTCGCGACCGCGCCGACTCTCCCCGCACCGCCGGCTGCCAGGTCCGGCGTGAATCCGAAGGACGACGCCGCCGCTTACCGGCTCGTGGCGGCCGAGCATCTCGGTCAGGCCGAAGTCTTCCTGACACTCTTCCGCGCATCGGTGCGCGAGGGGCACCAGGAGCGGCTGGCCTCGGTCACCGCCCGCCAACTGCTCGCCACCAATCGGTTGCTGATCGACTCGCCTGCCGGGAGCGATCCCCGGCTCAAGCTCCTCCTGCAGGACCTCGAGCTCGTCCTCGCGCAGATCGCGCAGCTCGCGCCGGGGCGCCAGCGAGAGGACCTGATGCTCATCACCGACGGCCTCGAGCGGGACGGAATGCTGGTCCGCCTGCGGGCGGCCGTACCCGCCGGTACCGCAGTGCACTTCCGGCAAGGAGCGCTGTGATGTCCTGGAACACGATCCGGTGGACGGTGCTGGCGCTGGCGGGGCTGGCGGCGACGGGGCCGGCGGCAAGGGGGCGGGCAGTGACTCCGGGCCCCGGTGGTGAGGGACCGATCCAGGCTCCGCCGCCTCCCTCAACCCAGGCCGACCCCGCAGACTCGCTCTATCGGGTGGCCTTGAGCGCGCTGAGTGCCCGGAACTTTCGGTCGGCCGCGGAGCTGTTCGGGGCAATCGAAACGCGGTTCCCGAAATCCCAGTATGCGCCTGATGCGATGTACTGGCAGGCGTTCGCGCTCTACCGGCTGGGCACAGGCGAAAGCCTGCGCCGGGGGCTGACCGCGCTCCGGAGCCAGCGGGCCAGGTACCCCAGCGCGGCAACCCGTGGCGATGCGGCGGCTCTCGAGCAGCGGATCCAGGGCGAGTTGGCCCGGAGGGGCGATCCGGCGGCGGCCGCCGCGGTCGCGGCGGCGGCTTCGCGGATCGCGGTTCCTCCCGCCCCTCCGGCGCAGCCATCCCCACCTCGTCCCCCGCGCCCACCCGCGCCACCGGCGCCACCGTCCCCGCACGGTCGCAGCCACGACACCGCGTGCGGTGAGGACGACG
>CAZFKN010000010.1:0-9468 GCA_964519805.1 uncultured Gemmatimonadaceae bacterium | reverse complement strand
GCGCCACCGTCCCCGCACGGTCGCAGCCACGACACCGCGTGCGGTGAGGACGACGACGACATGAAGGTCGCCGCGCTCAACGCGCTCCAGCAGATGGACGCCGAGCGGGCCGGGCCGGTGCTCCGCAAAGTGCTCAGCCGCCGCGATTCGGGCTCGACCTGTCTCCGTCGCAAAGCGGTCTTCCTGGTCGCGCAGCAGCAGCCCCAGGGCGCCGAGGAAACCTTGCTCGACGCAGCGCGCAACGATCCGGATTCCGAGGTGCGGGAGCAGGCCGTGTTTTGGCTCTCGCAAGTGGGGACCGAGCGTTCGGTGGCGGCGCTCGACTCGATCGTCCGGACATCGACCGACCCGAACCTTCAGGAGAAAGCGCTGTTCGCCCTGTCACAGGAAGGAAGCGCCACGGCGATGAAGGCGCTCCGGGCCTATGCCGATCGGTCGGATGTGCCCGAGGAGGCGCGCGAAAAAGCGATCTTCTGGCTCGGCCAGACCGGCACGCCCGACAACGCGGCATTCCTCCAGACCCTGTACGGCCGGCTGCAGAACGAGGAGCTCAAGAAGAAGGTCCTGTTTTCGATCTCCCAGATGGATACGAAAGAAGGCGGTCGCTGGCTCATCAGCATCGCGCGGAACGAGAGGGAGACGGGGGAGCTCCGCAAACAGGCGCTCTTCTGGGCCGAGCAGTGCGAGGTCCCGACGAGCGAGTTCGCTGGTCTCTACTCGGCCAGCCAGGATCACGCGATGCGCGAGCAGGTGATTTTCGTCCTCTCCCAACGAGGGGACAAGGAGGCCGCGGACAAGCTGGTGGAGATCGCAAAGGGCGATCCCGATCGCGACCTTCGTAAGAAGGCGCTGTTCTGGCTCGGCCAGATGGACGATCCGCGGGTAACGGAAGTCTTGCAGCAGATCCTCGAGCAATAACCGGGGCACCCGGGGTGTCCGGCAACCGTTTCGGCTCCCGCGCGGTCTAAGAGCAGCATCCATGCTGCCCAACGCGCTCCTCCTATTGCTCGCGACCGCCGGAACGCAGCTCGATTCCGCCGTGGCCCGCCCCCGCCCTGCCGCGGCCGCCGTGCACGCCGTCCGGGCGACGGGGCCGATCAACATCGACGGCCGGCTGGACGACCCCGCGTGGGCCGCGGCCCAGCCGATTGCCGAGCTCACGCAACGCGCACCGCACGAAGGCGCGCCGGCATCCGAGCGCACCGAGATCCGCGTGCTGTTCGATGATGACGCGATCTACGTCTCGGCCCGGATGTACGATACGGCGCCCGACTCGGTGACCGCCGTGCTCGCCCGGCGCGATCGCACTGTGAGCGCCGACCGCTTCCTCGTGTTTCTCGACCCCTACCACGACCGGCGTTCCGGCTTCTACTTCGGCATCAACGCCGCCGGCACGCTGTACGACGGCACGCTCTACAACGACGACTGGAGCGACGATACGTGGGACGGCGTCTGGGAAGGTCGCGCCGCGCGGGACTCGCTCGGCTGGACGGCCGAGCTGCGGATCCCGTACTCCCAGCTCCGGTTTCAGCGGAAGGACGTGTACGTCTGGGGCATCAACTTCGAGCGGGAAATCGCGCGGCGGAACGAGCAGGACTACCTGGTGTGCCGCCCCACCAACGGGAGCGGGTTCGTCTCGCGCTTTGTGGATCTGGTGGGGCTCGAGCAGGTCGCGCCTCGCCCGCGCATCGAGATCATGCCGTACGTCACCGCCAAGGCCGAATTTCTCGCCCACGATGCGGCCGATCCGTTCAACACCGGCGCCCGCGCCCGGCCCGGCGCCGGCCTGGATGCCAAGATCGGGATCGGCAGCAACCTCACGCTCGACGGGACCGTGAATCCCGATTTCGGTCAGGTCGAGGTCGACCCGGCGGTTGTGAACCTGACCGACGTCGAGACGTTCTTCCCCGAGAAGCGGCCATTTTTCATCGAGGGTGCCAACATCTTCAACTTCGGATCCGGAGGCGCCAACGACTTCTGGGGCTTCAACTGGGGGGACGCCACCTTCCTCTACACCCGCCGCATCGGCCGCGCCCCTCAGGGGATCTTGCCGACCGTGGATTTCTCCTCGGAGCCGGCGGGTACCCACATCCTCGGCGCCGCCAAGCTCACCGGCAAGATGGGCACGTGGAGCCTGAGCGGGCTCAACGCGCTCACCAACTCCGAGTTCGCCGACTTGGCGCTGGGGCCTTCGCGCTGGCGCGCCGAGGTGGAACCGCTCACGTGGTACGGCGCCTACCGCGCGCAGAAGGAGCTGAGCCAGGGGCGCTACGGCATCGGAGTCATCGGGACCGGCACAGCACGGCGGTTCGACGAGGACAGCCTCCCAGAGCAGCTGTCGCGCACCGCCTTCAGTCTTGGCGTGGACGGGTGGGTCACACTCGACAAGAGCGCTACTTGGGTGCTGACGGGGTGGGTGGGGGCGAGTCGGGTGAGCGGCACCTCGGCCCGGTTGATCGATCTGGAGAGCAACTCGGTCCATTACTTCCAGCGTCCGGACGCCGGGTATCTGGGCGTCGACTCGAACGCTACCTCGCTCTCGGGATGGGCGGGTCGGATCACGCTCAACAAGCAGAAGGGCGACTGGATGCTCAACGCCGCGGTCGGCGCCATCAATCCGGGATTCGAGGTCAACGACCTCGGCTTCCAGATCTGGGCGGATCAGGTGAACGGTCATTTCATGGTCGGCCGACGCTGGACCCGGCCCAGCCGACTGTTTCAGAGCGCCCGGATCAACCTCGCCACCTTCCGCTCGTGGGACTTCGGCGGCGACCTCACGCTGGCGGGCTATTTCCTCCTGGGGAACTTCGACCTCCGCAACTTCTCCCACTGGCAGTGGTCGCTGGAGTACGACGCGCAGAGCTTGAACGCACGCCGCACCCGGGGCGGCCCGCTGAGCCTCAACCCGGCCGGCATCGACTGGTCGATGAGCTTCACCTCGGATCCACGGCAGAAATGGATCGCGGGCCTGAGCCTCCAGGGCGACGAGTTTTCGCGCAACCGGCAGCACAGCTGGTCCATCGCCCCGACGCTCGAGTGGCACCCGAGCACGCGCGCGTTGATCCAGTTCGGGCCGAGACTCGACAAGCTGCACACCACCGCGCAGTACGTCGACACCTTCGACGATCCGGCCGCGACCCAGACGTACGGTCATCGCTACCTCTTCGCTGAGCTGCAGGAGCTTCAGCTGTCGGCCAGCATCCGGCTCAACTGGATCTTCACGCCGAGGCTGAGTCTGGAGATCTACGCCCAGCCCCTGCTCTCATCCGGCCGGTACACCAATTACAAGGAGCTGGCCCAGGCGAAGACGTACGACTTCCTGCTCACGGGGCCGCCCCAGACCGCGCCCGACGACGACACCCGGCTCATCGTGACGCCGGCGACACCCGGCGTGCCCCAGCTCGAATTCGACAACCCGAATTTCTCGCTGGCTTCCCTTCGTGGGAATGCGGTCCTGCGTTGGGAGTACCGGCCCGGATCGACGATCTTCTTCGTCTGGACCCAGAAACGGTCGGACACGATCACCGACGGCACGTTCCGCGTGGGCGACGGGTTGAGCCGCCTCTTTTCGAGCGCGTCGAACAACGTGTTCCTGGTGAAGTTCTCGTATTGGTGGAGGCCGTAAGGGCCGCTTACATTCCCGCCCATGCTGGTCCCCCGACATCCCGGCGTCACGCGGGCCGGCGGCGTGGGAGTCGCGGTCCTGCTCGCCGCCTGCGGCGCCCCCAAGCCGGTGGCTCCCCCGCTCTATCTCGCGTCACCGACCGATACCCTCGAGACCCCCTTCCGCGACGCGGCGGGCGCGGTCTGGCTGGGCGCCGACCGCTGGGCGCTCGTGTCGGAGGGCAGCGGCGTCGTTGCGATCGTCGACTTCGCGGCGCGGCGCGTCACGCCGCTCGGCGGGCCCCAGACGACCCAGCTCCGCAATCCCTTCGCCCTCTTTCGCTCCGCCGACTCTCTCTGGGTAGCGGACTGGGGTCTCCGGCGCCTCAGCGTGTGGGGCTTGGACGGACGATTCGGACGCGGTGTCCCCGCCGCCGACATCACGCGCGGGGCACTCGCGCGCATGCGCGACGCTGCGGGTAGGTTCTATGTGCCGATGCTGCCGCCGGCCGGTCGTGACGGCAGCGGCAACCGTGACTCGGCCGCGGTGGTTCGGACCGCGCGGGACTTTTCTCGCATCGATACGCTCGCCCGGCTCGCACCGCTCGACATCGCCGAGGTGGAGGGCGACGCCGGCCATCGGTTCGAGCGTCGTGTGTTCAGCGGGACGGACCAGTGGGGCGCGCTGGGGGACGGCTCGCTCTGGGTGGCGCGGGTCTATCAGAACCGGGTGGACTGGAGAGATTCGACCGGGCATTGGAGAACCGGCGAGGCCCTGCCGGATCGCGTGCTCGAGGTCACTCGGGCAGATCGAGAGCTGTTCGTGCGGACGTTCCCACCCGAGCTTCGGAACACGGCGGAGCAGCTCCCCTTTGCCCCGGTCAAGGCGCCGTTCGAGGCGGCGTTCACGTCGGCTGACGGTCTGGTGTGGCTCCAGAAGAGCCGGTCCCCGCTCGATTCCACCGGCAGCTGGCACGTCGTCGATCGGCAGGGACGTCTGGTCCGGGAGATCCGGCTCCGGGGCTCCGGCCGTATCTTGGCAGCGGCGGCTGGCGCGGCGCTCGCGATCGAACCCGACAGCGGACGGCTCCGCGTGCTCCAGGTCGTGGTGCAACCACTCGTTCCGCAAGGAGCTTCATGATGCGCGCGGTGAGATCGTCCTGGCCCGTCCTGCTCGCAGCCGCGGCCGCGGCCTGCGCCAATTCCGGAGCGGGCGGGGGCGGTGATCTCAAGATCGACGCGAAGCTGCCGGCGACGTTCGCGCAGCCGAGCAACGTGGTCGAGCTGTCCGACGGACGGATCGCGTTCGCCGATACCCGGGCACGCGTCTTTCTGCGCGCCGACCTGGCCAGCGGTAAGCTGGACACGATCGGCACGCGGGTCGACAGTCTCCCGCCCGGCGCGGCGCCCTCCTTCTACAAGTTTCCGGGTTGGGTCGCCCACCTGGCCGGCGATACCCTCGCGCTCGTGGACTTCGCGGCGGTGCGCACCACGCTCTGGACCGAAGCAGGCCAGCCCCTCGCGGCCCTGAGGCTTCCTCCGGCCGGCGGGCCGACGCCGGTGCTCGCGTACGATCAGAGCGGATTCGGTTACAAGACCGACTACGCTTCCGTGGTCGGGGGCGGCGAGCCGGGCAAGGTGGTGCGCCCCGAGAGTGTGGCGGTGCTGCGACTCGAGCTGGCGAACGGCCGGGTCGACACGGTCGCCCACCTGGCCTCGCCGGATTACGGCAACGCGGTGTTCGGGGAGCAGACGCAGGACGTCGCCAAGATCTTCGGGCCGAACGACCTCTTCGGCGTGCTCCCCGACGGCCGCGTGTGGGTAGCGCGAGCCCGCGAGAACCGGGTGGAGTGGCGGGGACCCGGTGGCGTATGGATCCGGGGACAGCCGCACGCCTTCACGAAGGTTGCCGTGACGGAGGCCGACAAGCAGCGGGTGATCGCAAAGATCCGGGAACAGGGCAAGGGCCGCGGCCTCCCCGACACGCTGCGGATCGAGTGGCCGTTCGCCGAGAACAAGCCGCCGTTCGAAACGGGGATGGGCAGCCCGACCGGAGACGTCTGGCTCCAGCGCTCAGGACGGTTCGACGCGACGGCCCTGGTCTATGACGTGTACGGGCCGGACGGCGCCTGGAAGAAGGCACTCACCCTGCCAGCCGGGGTGACCCTGGCCGGCTTCGGCGGCAAGGGGACCGTGTACGGGATCCTGAAGGACGGCGACCGGAAGACGGTGGTGAGGCTGACGAGGGAGAAGTGAGCATTTCTCACTTCTCCCTGCAGATCAATCCAGCAGCTGCGTCTCGTCCGGCGGTCCGCCGGGCTTCTTGTCGGTCTTCCGCCGATCACGCCGCTGACCCTGCTCGTACCAGCGCCGGGTGATCTCGCCCGCCAGCTCGCGATTGCCCAGACCGAACGCCAGACCCGCGGCGAGCGCGACCGCGCCAAGGATCAGCGTGAAGGCCGCGGTCACGATCTCTTGCTCCACCCCCACCTGCTGCAGGGCCAGGAACACCGAGATCAACACCACCGCGCCCTTGGCCAGCTTCGCGACCGTCGGCACTCCGGCCACGTTCCCAGCCGACGCCACGATGACGCCCCGCACGAACTCGCCCACCAGCATGCCGAGGACCACCACCACGATCGCGGCGACGAGCGTCGGCAGGAACGCGAGCATCGTCCCGAACATCTGGTTGATGCTCTCCAGTCCGAGCGCCGCGCTCGCCAGGAGGATGACGACCAGCATCACGAGCCAGAAAATGAGCTTCGCGAGCGCCCGGATCGGATCGAGCCGCGACCCGGTCCGCTCAACGACCTGATCGAAGCCCCCGGCGTGCGCAACCCGATTGAAGTCCAGGCGTTTCAGGGTGTCGTCCACCCAGCGCTGGACCTGGCGTGCGAGAAAGTAGCCGGCGAGCAGGATGAACGCCGCGCCGACCAGCGGCGGCAGGACCTGCACCAGCTGCTGCCCGCCGACCCTGAGCCTCTCGAGCATCTCGTTCACGATGCCACCTCGATGACCAGCTTGCCGAACTGCTCGCCGTCCGCCAGCCGCCGGATCGCCTCGATCGCGTCCGCGAGCGGGACGACCCGATCCACGACGGGCCACAGACGGCCGAGACCCGCCAGCCGAACGATTTCGCGATACTCGCGGCGGCCCCCCAACGTCGACCCCATCAACGTCCACTGGTGCCAGAACAGCCGACGGAGATCGATATCGACCATGGGGCCGGTCGTGGCGCCGCAGACGACGAGACGTCCGCCGCGGCGAAGCGCCTTGAGCGACTGCGCCCACGTGCGCTCCCCGACGCTGTCCACCACCACGTCGGCGCCGCGGCCGCCGGTCAGCCGTTTCACCTCACCGACCACGTCCGGTCGACGGTGGTCCAGCACCGCGTCGGCGCCGAGCGCGCGGGCGGACTCGAGCTTTTGGGGCGTACCGCTGGTCACGATCGCGTACGCCCCGAGGAGCTTCGCGATCTGCAGCGCGGCCTGGGCGACGCCCCCGCCGATGCCCCAGATCAGCACGGCTTCGCCCGGCCGCAGGCGCGCGCGCGTGGTGAGCATGCGCCACGCCGTCAGCGTGACCAGCGAGAACGCCGCGGCCCGCTCCGTCGGCATCGTGTCCGGCACCCGGGCGACGTTTTCCTCCGGAACAATCACGAACTCCGCGATCGTCCCGGGCAGATGCTCGCCGAGCACCCGAAACGACCGGCAGAGCGCTTCCTCGCCTTCGAGACAGGATTGGCACGTGCCGCACGAGATACCGGGACTGACCATGACCCTGTCGCCCGGCTGCACCGATCGAACGGCGGGACCCACGGCATCGACCACGCCCGCCGCATCCGAGCCAATGACGTGGGGGAATCCGAGCTCCGCGCCCGGCAGGCCGCTGGCAACCAGAAGATCGAGGTGATTGAGCGCCGCGGCCTGAACCCGCAGCTTGACGTCGGTGGGCGAGCGAACCGCCGGCTCGTCCACGTCCCGGACCGCGAGCTGATCCAGGCCGCCCACGCCGCCCAGCGCGAGGGCGCGCATCAGAAGGTGGCGGAGGGTACCTGCTCGCCGGGCCGGAGCTTCAAGGGCAGCGGCTGAGCGCCGAGCGCGAGACCGCGCAGCCAGACGCGGTATTCGAGGCGACCCTTCCCGATGTCCTTACCGGTCACGAACACTACCCGCTCGCCGTCCCGCGAAGCGGAGAGCGAAACCAGCGGTTGATCGGTCTGGAACAGCGCGGCGGGCGCGGCGCCATCGGGCATGCGCACGACCCTCCATTCCCGCGACCCCTTGCTTCGTTCTTCGCCATAGAGGAGGTCCCCGTTCGGGAAGAACTCCGGGGTTGCCTGCCGCAACATGCCGGTCGTCGCCCGGGCCTGCCCGCTCCCGTCGAGCGCCATCCGGTAGATGCGCGGGGCACCGTCGCGGATGGAGACGAAGGCGATCGTCCGCCCGTCGGGCGACACCGCGGGCGACTGGTTGCCGCCGGCGGAGGTCGTGAGCCCCACCGCTTCACCGCCGCCGGCGGGCATGACATAGATCTGGGGAACGCCGCTCCGCGCCGAGGAGAACACCAGGCGGGTCCCGTCCGGCGTCCAGACCGGGCTGCCGTCGGTGCCGGGCTCGCTGGTCAGCCGGTGGACGTTGGCGCCGTCCGCGTCCATCACGTAGAGGTCGTAGTCGCCGCCCCCGCCTCGATTGGAGCTGAAGGCGATCCGCGTACGATCGGGGGAGATCGCGGGGTCGACATTGGCGCCGCTGTCGGCGAGCACCGCGAAGAGCGACTCGGGGCGGGCCACGGCAGCCTGGTAGAGTCCCAGACTCCCACCTCGCTTGGACACCATCAACAGGTCGCCCACCACGAAGACGTCCGCCGTGGCCGCGGCACCCCAGCTCGTCGTGGCGGTGACCTTGGCGTGTCCGAAGCCGCGCGCCTCGACGGAGCCCTGGCCGTCCACCGCGGCGACGTCGGGCCGGTCGGAAGCCCAGGTAAGATCGACGGCTCCGCCCACCGCCTTGCCCTGGTCGTCGGCCAGCGTCGCGGCGAGGGCGGCACGATCGCCGGGCGATAGCGCGAACCGGCCCCGATCG
Source organism: uncultured Gemmatimonadaceae bacterium (assembly GCA_964519805.1). Classification (GTDB taxonomy): domain Bacteria; phylum Gemmatimonadota; class Gemmatimonadetes; order Gemmatimonadales; family GWC2-71-9; genus DASQPE01. The sequence goes on along the minus strand of CAZFKN010000010.1, from coordinate 781 downwards.
AGCTTGAGGATGCCCGGCACGATCTGGATCGCCCAGGTGGCCGGCTCGAAGCCGGCTACCTTCGCCGTGAGGCTCGTGGTACCGAGCGCTTTGGCGGTGAGCTGGCCCGTCGCCGGGGCGAAGCCCGCGAGCGCCGTGTCACCCACCTCCCACACGATCCGGATCTCGGGGATCGGGGTCGAGTCCACCGCGTCCGCTACGATGGAGAACTTGTGTGTGCGATTGAGCGGCAGGAGGATCGGCGCACCCCCGGGCTTGGGTGCGACGAGGATCGAGCGCACGGTCTTGTGCACGATGACCGACGCCCGGCGCTCCTGCCCCGAGAGCCACGCGACGATTTCGGTCGTGCCCGGCCGGACTCCCTGCACGATCCCGGTGGGCCCGATCCGCGCGATCGACGTGTCGGTGGACTGCCAGACGACGCCCTCGCTCATCTCCCGATTCGCCTGCGACGGCACGAGCAGCCGCAGCGTATCGAGTCCGCCCGGCGCCAGCAGCAACCGCGTCTCGGACAGGGCCAGATCGACCGTCTCTACCTCCACCGGTGCGGTCGCGACCATCCCGTTGGCGAGGGCCGCCTGGATGATGCTGCGCCCCGGGCCGCGGGCGAGCACGGCGCCGGTGGAATCGACGGCGACCACATCGGGGCGGAGGGACTTCCATACGACCCGGCCCAGCTCGGCCGGCGTGCCGTCGTCCCGGAGTGCCTTGGGCTCGAGCTTCGCGGTTTCTCCGAGCACCAGGCGGAGCGCCGCCGGCTCGAGCGTGAGCGCGGCGATGC
>CAZFKN010000009.1:0-47185 GCA_964519805.1 uncultured Gemmatimonadaceae bacterium | reverse complement strand
GCGCTGCAGCGTCGCGGGCCACGCGACGCTGTCGGCGGGGACGGCCTCACGGAACAGGATGGCCTCCCGCAGCAGGGTCCGGGCGACGTCCGACTCCAGGTCGCGACGCAACGAGCGGTCGGCGCGCCACACGAGCACGAGGATCGTGAAGAGCAGGACGAGCACGGTTCCGAGCACCAGCCGTCTCGCGAACGTCACCGGACGCGGCTCCCCCGGTCGGTGGCGCGGAAGCGGTAGCCGAATCCCCGGACGGTTTCGATGAGCTTCCCGGCTTCGCCCAACTTGGTGCGGAGCCGCTGCACGTGCATGTCGACCGTCCGGGTCTGGATGTCGGGTTGCGCCTCCCAGACGGTCTCGAGCAGCTGCGGCCGGGTCTGCACCCGCCCGCGGCGCTCGATCAGGGTGAGCAGGAGCTTGTACTCGGTCGCTGTGAGAGTCAGCTCCTGGCCGCCGATCGTGACCCGGTGCGCCGAGCGGTCGATCGCGATCGGTCCGGCGGCGAGCGTGGACCCGGCCGAGACCGCCGGCGCACCCAACCGTCGCAGCACGGCCTGCACCCGAAGCGACAGCTCCTGCGGCGAGAAGGGTTTCGTGAGATAGTCATCCGCGCCGAGCGACAGGCCGCGGATCCGGTCGGCCTCTTCCCGGCGGGCGGTCAACAGGATGACGCCGACCTCCCGGGTCTCCTCGCGCCGTCGCAGCTCGGCCAGCACGTCGTAGCCCGACACGCCCGGGAGCATGAGGTCGAGCACCACGATGTCGGGACGCTCCTCACGTGCGGCCTTGAGGGCGTCCGGGCCGGTTGCCGCCGTCGATACCCGGTAGCCGGCCTTCGCGAGATGGTAGGCCACGAGCGCGGTAATGTCTGGCTCATCGTCGACCACGAGAATGCGGTGCGTGGCGTTGGCGTCGGTCATCGGGCCCTCGGTCGCGAGGAGGCTCGGGGTGTCGGGCTAAACCCGCGCCCGGGTGTGCGAACGACTGCGCTCCGCCGCGCGCTGGCGCTCCGCCCGCAGACGCTCGTCCTGCCCGAGTGCCTCCAGCACGGCCGCGAGCAGCCGTCCCGGCGCGTCGGGCGAGCGACGCAGCCGGTAGAGCACGAACTGGGCGACGGGCGTGTCGGCGACGAGGTCGGCGCGGCGCAGCACCTGGAGGTGCCGCGACACCGTGGGCTGGGGCAGGTCGAGCACGGCCTGCAGGTCGGAAACGAACAACGGGGCGGCGGCGAGACAGTTGACGATGCGCAACCGGGTCGGTTCTGCGACGGTGACGAGCAGGTCGGCAGCGGAGGAAGTCGGTGCGCTCATATGCGCCGAGACATATATGCACGCGGGCGAATGAAAGCAAGGGAAGCGCCGCTCACTATATTCTTCCATGCTTTCCGCCCTGCTGCTTTGCGCGGCAGTCGCCCTGGCGCCCGCCGACACCATCCACATCATTCTCGTTGCCACCACCGACGTCCATGGCCACGCCACCGAATGGGACTACGTGGCGGACCGGTCGTATCCCGGCGGGCTCTCCCGCGCCGCCACCGTCATCGACTCGCTGCGGGGACGGTATCCCGGGCGAGTGATCGTCGTCGACGCGGGCGACGTCATCGAAGGGGATCCGTTCGCCGACTACTACGCCCGCGTCGCGCCCCGCGCCCCACATCCCGTAGTGGAAGCGATGAACCTGATCGGCTACGATGTGGCGACGCCGGGGAACCACGAGTTCGACTACGGCCCGGCCGCCTTCGCACGCGCCGTCGCCGCGGCGACGTTCCGTTACGTGAGCGGCAACATCCGCGGGCTGCCGGGAGACACACTCGAGTTTCCGCCGTATGTCGTCGTCACCCGGGGCGGCGTCCGCGTCGGGATCGCGGGGTTCACGACGCCCGGCGTCGTCGTATGGGACCGCAAGCTGATGCGGGGGCGAACGCGAGTGGCGCCGATCGCCGAGAGCGCGGCGGGCGTGCTGCCGGCGATGCGCAAGGAGGCCGACGTCCTCGTGGCGGTGCTGCACAGCGGGATGGACGAGCCCAGCTCCTACGACACCACCGGCGTCGGTCCCGAGAACGCGTCGGCCACGCTGGCGCGACTGCCGGTGCGCCCGGACCTGGTGGTGGTGGGTCACTCCCATCGCTTCATGCGCGACTCGGTGCTCGGCGGCGTCCATTTCGTCCAGCCCAAGCCGTTCGCGCAGACGCTCGCCGTCGTGCACCTCGACATCGTTCCGGCTGCCGCCGGCTTCAAGGTGGCGCGCATCCGGGCCGAGTCGGTCGATCTGGCCGCCGTGTCGCCTTCGCCGCGCCTGACGGCGCGTCAGGGCGGCCTCAAGGCCGAGGTACGGGAGTGGGCGGCGCGATCGCTCGGGGAATCGCGGGGCGGCATGCCTGCGGCACTGGCGCGCGCGGAGCCCACGCCGATCATTGGGTTCATCAATGCGGTCCAGAAGGGGCGCACGGGCGCCGAGCTGTCGGCGGCAACGGCGTTCAACCCGAGCGCAGGCTTCCCCGATGGCGACGTCCGCACGCGCGATGTCTTTGCGCTCTACCCCTTCGAGAACACCTTGCGGGCCGTGCGGATCTCGGGGGCGCAGCTCAAAGCGTACCTGGAGCAGAGCGCCCGCTTCTTCACGACCGACTCGCTCGGGCACGCCGCGCTCGATCCGACGGTGCCCGGCTACAGCTACGACATGGTGTCGGGCGCCGGCTACGACATCGACCTGCGGCTGCCGCCGGGGAGCCGCATCCGGAATCTGACGGTGCACGGACGTCCTGTGGCCGCCGAGGACGTGTTCACCATGGCGGTGAACAGCTATCGCCAATCGGGCGGCGGCGGGTTCACCATGCTCGGGGACGCCCCGGTGGTGTACGACCGCGACGAGAACATTCGCGATCTCCTCATCGCCGACATCCGCGCGCGCGGCCACCTCGATCCCGCGGACTACAACGAGGCCAACTGGCGGATCATTCCTCCGGAGATGGCCGACCAGGTCCTGCGCCTCTTCGGCGGCGCCCCCCGCGCCGCCGCGGCCGCGGCTCCGGCGGACTCGATCCTGCTGCGCGTGCTTGCGCTCGGTGATTTCCGGGGCGCCGTGACTCCGCGCGCGGCCGCTCTCAAGGCCGCCGCCGACCGCGCCGCCGCCGAATGCCGCTGCCCGACCGTACGGGTGATGGCGGGCGATGCGCTGGAAGGGGCGCCGGCCGCCGATCTCGTCGCCGGGCGCTCGAGCGTGGAGGTGCTGAACCGCCTCGGCCTCGAGGCCACCGCGCTCGGCGCCCGCGACTTCGCGTGGTCGCTCGACACGCTCCGGCTCCGCATGGCGCAATCGCGGTTCGCCTGGCTCGGCGCGAACCTGCGCGACTCGAGCACCGGGCGGCGGCCGGATTGGGCGATCCCCTATCGTGTGGCGACCGCCGCCTCGCTGCGCGTGGCGCTCATCGGTTATCTGAGCCCGTCGGCCGCGCCCGTGCTGCAGGACGCGGCGGTCCGCGGCGTCACGATCACCGAGGGGGCGGCAGGCCTTCGGGACGCGCTCAGGGCGGTGCAGGGCGAGCGGGCCGACCTCACGGTCGTCCTGGCGGACGGGGGCGCGGGGTGTCGCGGGCACGCGTGCCCCGATGACGCGGCCGAGCTTGCCCGCGCGCTTCAAGACACAAGGGTCGACGTCGTGATCGCCGGGGGCGAGGGCTCAGCCAATTCCCGGATCGGGCGGATCCCGGTCGTGCGCGCGCGGCCTGCCGCCGCGGAGCTCGCGGTCGTCGACCTGGTTCGCACGGCGGTCGGCTCCCGTGAGCTTCGCGTTCGGATCGATCCGGTGGACCCGGACCGGACCCCTCCGGACTCGGCGACGGCTTCGATCGTGGCCCGGGCCCAGGCTGAGGCCGATTCGCTCGGCCGGCGCGTCATCACCCGGATGAAGCTCCCGCTCGGCCGGAGTGACGAAGGCGAATCGCCGCTCGGCAACCTCGTGGCCGACGCGCAGCTGAACGCGCTCCGGGCCGACGTCGCACTGGTGCGCACCGCGGCCATCGGCGCCGACTTGCCGGCGGGCCCGGTCACCTGGTGGAACCTCCTGGCCCTGCACGAGCCCCCGCGGCCGCTCGCCACGCTGAGCGTCACCGGCCTGCTGCTGCGCCAGGCCCTCGAGCAGGCGCTCGCGAGTGGGGTGCCCGTGGCGCACGTGTCGGGCGTAGTGGTGCAGTACGATCCCGGCGCTCCGGTGGGGCGGCGCATCCACAAGATTCGCTTCGACGACGGACGGGACCTGAGGGACGCCGGGACCTACCGGCTCGCGGTGGCGGAGCCGCTTCCGGAGCGTCCGGAGTACGCGATGCTGGCCGGGCGCCCGACCGCGCCGTCCCGGCTCACCGATCTCGACGCACTCGTCGGCTATCTCCGACGCCTGCCGCAGCCGGTCGCGCCGCCCGAGCAGGTGCGCTTTCGCGAGGTGCGCCGGTGACGACGCGCGTCTACGTGAACGAGCGCGCGGTGGACCTGCCGGCCGGGGAGTCGGCGGCCGCGGCCGTCCGGGCGGCCGACGCGGCGTTGGGGGAGGCGCTCGCCGATGGTCGGGCCTACCTCACCGACGGACGGGGCGTCCGGGTCTCGCCGGACACGATCGTCGAGGCCGGCGCGATTCTTCGCGTCGTGCGCTCGCCCAGGGCCGGCGACGATGCTCACGCGTGACCTGATCGCCCGACTGCCCAAGGCGGAGCTGCACGTGCATCTGGACGGCTCGCTTCGACCCGGGACCATGCTCGAGCTTGCAGGGCCCGCCGGAGTGACGCTGCCGGCGGCCGACGAGGCCGGGCTCCGGTGCGCAATGCTGGTGCAGGACGCGCGCAACCTGGATGACTATCTTCGCGGGTTCGACGTCACGGTCGCGCTGCTCCAGACCGAGGCCGCCATCGAGCGAGTCGCCTACGAAATGGTGGCGGATGCGTCGCGCGAGAACGTGCGGTACATGGAGGTTCGCTACTGCCCCGCGCTGAGCCGATCCCGCGGACTCGATCTGGATGCCGTAACGGCGGCCGAGCTGCGCGGCCTCGCCCGGGGTGAGGCCGAGTTCGGGGTCGTCGCCCGCGCCATCCATTGCTCGCTGCGGCACCTGGCTCCGGCCGTCTCGGAGGAGATCGCGCGCCATGCGGTCGCCTGGCGGGGACGGGGCGTCGTCGGGTTCGATCTCGCCGGCGCCGAGACGAGCCACCCGGCCGCTCCGCACCGGCGTGCGTTCGAGATCGCGGCGGAAGGCGGACTCGGCATCACCGTCCACGCCGGGGAGGCGGCCGGTGCTGCCTCTGTGGCCGAGGCCGTCTTCGCGTGTCGCGCGGACCGGTTGGGCCATGGGACGCGCCTCTACGAAGACCAGGCGTTGCAGGATTACGTGCGGGACCGGCGGATTCTGGTGGAGACGAATCTGACGAGCAATCTCCAGACCCACGTCGTGTCTCGACCGGAGGAGCATCCGTTGCGGCGGTACCTGGATGCGGGCCTCGCGGTGAGCCTGTCGTCGGACAACTGGCTGATGAGCGGAACGACCGTCACGCAGGAGTATTGCCTGGCCCACGGCGCGCTCGACGTCACCCGCAGCGAGATTGATCGGATGATCCTCGACGGCATGGCGGCTGCGTTCCTCCCGTGGCCCGAGCGCCACGCGCTCCTCGACCGGATGTGCGCCGAGCTCGCGGCAATCGCGTGATGGGCCGCTTCACCGGGCTGATCGGCATTGCGCTCATCGTGGCGCTGGGCGCGGCGCTCTCCCGCGACCGCCGCGCGATCCGCTGGAGCGTCGTGGCCTGGGGGCTCGGGCTGCAGGTCGTGTTCGCGCTGTTCGTCCTCAGAGTGCCGGCAGGCCAGGACCTCTTCCGGACGCTCGGGCTCGGCGTCACCGCCCTGCTCGGCTTTTCCTATGCCGGCTCGGAGTTCGTTTTCGGCGAGCTGGGCAAGCAGCACTCGAGCCTGGGCGTGATCCTCGCGTTCCAGATCCTGCCCGCCATCATCTTCATCTCGGCGCTTTTCGCGGTGCTCTATCACATCGGCGTCATGCAGATCGTGGTGCGGGGGTTCGCCGTGGTGATGGCCCGGCTGATGGGCGCGAGCGGCGCGGAGAGCCTGAACGTCGCCGCGTCGATCTTCATGGGGCAGGCGGAGGCGCCCCTCACGATCCGCCCGTTTCTCCCCCGGCTCACGCGCTCGGAGCTGATGACGGTGATGACCTCGGGGATGGCGCACATCTCCGGTGCCATCATGACGGCGTACATCGCGTTCGGCGTGGAAGCGCGGCACCTGCTGACGGCCGTGATCATGACCGCGCCCGGAACGATCATGATGGCGAAGTTGATGGAGCCGGAGACCGAACGGCCGGAGACCTGGGGCCGGGTGACGCTGGACCTGCCACGGCCCGATCCCAACGTCGTCGGCGCCGCCGCCCGGGGGACCGCCGAGGGGCTGCAGCTCATGCTCAACGTGATCGGGATGCTGATCGCGTTCGTGGCCCTGATCGCCCTGATCAACGGGATTTTCAGCGCGGTCCACAACGTCGCGCTCTGGTTCCCGCCCGATCTCCAGACGATCCTCGCGTGGGTGGGCAGTCCCGTTGCCTGGACGCTCGGTATTCCCTGGAAGGACTGCCCGGCCATCGGCAGCCTCCTCGGGACGCGCGCGGTGCTCAACGAGTTCATCGCCTTCTCCCAGCTCGGCCCCCTCAAGCCCACGCTCGATCCCCGTTCCTTCACGATCGCCTCGTTCGCCCTGACCGGCTTCGCCAACGTCGGCTCGGTGGGCATCCAGATCGGCGGCATTGGCGCCTTGATCCCCGAGCGAAAAGCCGACCTGGCCAGACTCGGCTTCCGGGCGATGCTGGCCGGGACGCTGGCCAACTTCCTGTCCGCCGCCATCGCGGGCATCCTCCTGTGAGCGAGGCCGATCGGATCGAGGCGGCGACCCGCGCCGTCCGCGCCCGCCTCGGCTCCCGGTCGCCCGACGCGGGCATCGTGCTCGGGTCCGGCCTGGGCGGCCTCGCCGACCGGGTCGGCGAGGCCATACGGGTCGGCTATCGCGACATCCCCGGCTTTCCGGTCCCGACCGTACCGGGGCACGGCGGCGAGCTGGTCGGCGGGTTGCTCGGTGGACGGACCGTGTTGGTCCAGAGCGGCCGCTTCCATGTGTACGAGGGGCACGACGCGGCGACCTGCGCCCTGCCGGTCCGGGTGTTTGCGGAGCTGGGGGTTTCCGTCCTCATTGTCACCAATGCCGCCGGCGGCATCCGGCGAACGTTCAGTCCAGGCACCCTGATGCTCATCGCAGACCACATGAACCTGACCTTCCGAAATCCGCTCATGGGGGCCGTCCTGCACGGCGAACAGCGGTTTCCCGATATGTCGGATCCCTACGATCGCGGGCTTCGCGCCCAGGCCGGTGCCGTCGGGCGGGAGCGGGGGATCGCGCTCGAGTCGGGAGTGTACGCGGGCGTCCTCGGCCCGAGTTACGAGACGCCGGCCGAGATCCGGATGCTCGAGCGATTAGGTGCGGACGCGGTCGGCATGTCGACGGTCATCGAGGTCATCGCGGCGCGCGCCCGGGGGCTCCGGTGTCTTGGGATCGCCACGATCACGAATGCGGCCGCCGGAATCGGCGCGGCCTCGCTGTCGCACAACGAAGTGATGGCGGCGGCGGAGCGTGTGAAGACAGCGCTCGGCGGCGTGGTGGAGGGAGTCGTTGCGGCACTCTAGTCGGCCTGCCACGTGAGCGATCGGGCGCGCCTTGGTATCCGCACCGCCCAGGTCGGCCTGCTGGTCAACACGGTGCTGGCGGCCGTGAAGATCCTGGCCGGTGTGTTCGGCCGATCCTACGCCTTGATCGCCGACGGCGTGGAATCGATCGCGGACATCTTCTCGTCGCTGATCGTCTGGGGCGGGCTCCGCATCGCCTCCCGCTCCGCGGACGAGGACTACCCGTTCGGGTACGGCAAGGCTGAGCCGATTGCGGCCGCCGCGGTGGCGCTGATGCTGCTGGCCGCGGCCATCGGCATCGCCATCGAGTCCGTTCGGGAGATCGTCACGCCGCACCACACCCCGCGGCCGTTCACGCTGGCGGTGCTCGTCGTGGTGGTCCTGGTGAAGGAGCTCCTGTTCCGCCGAGTGGTGCGGGTGGGGAGCGACGTCGGCAGCACCGCGGTGCGAGCCGACGCCTTCCACCATCGCAGCGATGCCATGACGTCGGCCGCGGCGTTCGTGGGCATCAGTGTGGCAGTGATCGGTGGGCCCGGCTGGGAAGCCGCGGATGACTGGGCCGCCTTGATTGCCGCTGCCATCATTGTCTACAACGGCGTTGGGGTGCTGCGACCAGCCATCCACGACCTCATGGACCGCGCGCCGGGGTACGACATGCTGGGCAAGGTCGCCACGGCGGCCTCCGGCGTGGCCGGCGTGTGTGCCATCGAGAAGCTCAAGGTGCGGAAGGTGGGGATGGAATACTACGTGGACCTCCACGTGCAGGCCGACCCCACCCTACCCCTCCATGACGCGCACGTGCTCAGCGGAATGGTGAAGTCCGCGATCCGGGACGCGGTGCCGGAGGTGGCGGGGGCGCTGATTCACATGGAGCCGTATCAAAGGCGGTAAACAGCGAACAGTGAACGGTAAACGGGCCCTCCCCGCACCCCGCCGCCGGCCCCCTTTCACGACGCCTGTGACTCGCGACCCGGTTCACGGGTTACCGTTCACTGTTCACCGGCCGGGTTGGGGGGACCGGGATCGGCACGGTGTGGTTGAGCGGCCCCGCCCCCGCGCCGAGACCCGGGGCGGCGGCGATGGCCCGGTGCACGAAGTCCAATGCGTCGGCCACCGATGCCTCGAGCGGGCGACCGAGCGCGAGCCCGGCCGTCACAGCCGCGGAAAGCGTGCACCCCGTGCCATGGATGGGCCGGGTGTTGATCCTGGGGTGTGTGAACCGGCGGACGCCGGCTCGCGTCACGAGGACGTCGGTGAGCCGATCCCCTTGGAGGTGCCCGCCCTTCACGAGCGCCGCGCCGGCGCCCAGGGCAACGAGCGCCGCACCGGCCCGCTCCATCGCCGCGACATCGCGCACCGCTCGGCCCGTCAGGATGGCCGCCTCGTCGAGATTCGGCGTGACGAGCGTGGCGAGCGGAAGCAGGGCTTCGCGGATGGCGACTTCGCCTTCGCCGGTGAGCAGGCGATGCCCGGAGGTCGCTACCATGACGGGGTCCACGACGAGGGGACCCCAGCCGTTCGCGCGGATCACGTTGGCCACGAGGTGCACGAGCGCCGCCTCCGCCAGCATCCCGGTCTTGAGCGCGGCCGGCGGCAGGTCTTCCGCCAGCGCCGTGAGCTGCGCGGTCACCGTCGCCGCTGAAACCAGCTCGACCGCCCTGACGCCGAGGGTGTTCTGGGCGGTGACGGCCACGACGACCGACGTGCCGAACACGCCGAACTGATGGAACGTCTTGAGGTCGGCCTGGATCCCGGCGCCGCCGCCGGAATCCGAGCCGGCGATCGTAAGCGCGATCTTCACACGACTCCGTGGCCGAGGCTGGTGCGCATGGCGGGCTCCTTACCGACGCTGATCCGGGATCTTCGTCTCCGCCGGGGGCGTGAGCGGCGCGGCCTCGCCCTCGCCGAGGGCGTCCGGCTGATCGAGGAGGCGCTGGCGACAGGCATCAAGTTCCGCGGCGCCGCCGTAGCCCCGGCCCTCGAAGGTACCACCCGCGGCAAGGCGCTCAAGGCGGCACTCGAGCACGTGGGCGTGCCGCTCGTGGAAGTGAGCGATCGGGAGCTCGTGGAGCTGGCCGATACCGAGCATCCCCAGGGAATCGTCGCGGCGATCGAGCCGCCCCGCTGGAGTCTCGCCGATCTTCCCACCGGCGCAGGCTCGGTCGCGCTGGTGCTCGACGGCGTGCAGGACCCGGGCAACGTCGGCACCATTCTCCGAACCGCACTCGCGCTGGGAGGGGCCGGCGTCGTGGCGCTCAAAGGCACGGCCGAGCTGCACAATCCCAAGGTGGTGCGAGGGAGCATGGGTGCGCTCTTCCGCCTGCCGGCGGTCTCCGCGAGCGAGGCCGAGCTGGTCGCCTGGGTGGCGGACCAGGGGCTCGATCTTTGGGTCGCCGACGCGCGGGGCGAGGGCGTGCCGCCCCGGACCGGCGCGCCGGCCGCTCGGCGGCCGATCGCACTGGTGCTGGGGAGCGAGGGGGCAGGCGTGAACGCCACCCTTGCCGCAAAGGCTGCACGCCGCGTCGGCGTTCCGCTCACGCCCGGGGCGGAGTCGCTCAACGTCGCGGTCGCGGCCGGCATCCTTCTCTACGAGGTCCGGCGTGCCGGTTGAGCTGCTGGAGGCGCGGCCGGTGGTGACCCTGGTGGCTGGGCTGATCGGCGCGGTGTTCGGGAGCTTCCTGAACGTCTGCATTCTGCGATGGGGCGCCGAACCCAAGGAGTCTGTTGTCAGTCCTCCGTCCCGCTGTCCCAGGTGCGGAGCAGGCGTCGCGTGGTACGACAACGTCCCCGTCGTGTCCTGGCTGGTGCTGCGCGGGCGGTGTCGGCGCTGCGGTGAGCCGATCTCGATCCAGTATCCGCTCATCGAGCTGGTGACCGGTCTCATCTGGGCCCTCATGGCGTGGCGGTCAGGCCCGCAACTCGAAGCGCTGCGCGGCGCGGTCTTCGGCACCATCCTGCTCGGCATCGCCATGACGGACGCCCGGGCGTACGTGATCCCGGACGAGTTTACCTGGGGCGGGCTCGGGTTGGGTCTGGCGTTCGCGCTGGCCGGTGGTCTCCCCGCAGTGGGCACGGCGCTACTCGGAGCCTCGGTCGGCTTCGGGTTGCTGTGGCTGGTGGGCGCGGCCGGCAGCTGGGTCCTCAAGCAGGACGCCATGGGTGGCGGGGACATCAAAATGATGGCGATGGTCGGCGCGTTTCTCGGGTGGCAGGGCGTACTGCTGACGATCTTTCTCGGCGCGCTTCTCGGCAGCCTGATCTTCGTGCCGCTGGCACTCGCCGGCCGCAAGAAGCTGGTGCCGTTTGGAATCTTTCTCGCGCTTGGCGCGGCAGCGGCCTATATGGTAGGGCCATGGCTCTACGCCTGGTATCTCGGCGCGATGGGCATCGCCTGAACCGCGGCATCGTCGGCCTCACCGTCGCGGCGATCGCGCTGTGCCTCGCCTGCCGGGGCGAGCCCGTCCGCGCGCAGCGGGACGCCGGCTTGGCGCGTCTGGTGGACAGCCTTGAGCCCGCGGTTGAGCGTGCCGCCGGCTTCCGGTTCAAGCGGACCCCCGGATCCGCGCTCCGGAGCCGGGAGCAGGTGCACGGCTATCTCGTCGCGAAGCTACGTCAGGAATTGCCGGCCGAGCGCATGCGCGGCATCGAGACCGCCTACCGGCTGCTCGGCATGCTGCCGGACACGCTTCAGCTCGAGCACCTGCTCCTGGATCTGTACAGCGAGCAGGTCGCGGGCTTCTACGACCCTGACTCGACCATGCTCTTCGGCGTGGCCGACGCCGATCCGCTCCAGCTGCGGCTGGTCCTGGCGCACGAGATGGTGCACGCGCTTCAGGGACAATACCTCCCACTCGACTCGATCCTGCACGATATCCGCAGCAACGACCGGCTCGCCGCGGCCCAGGCCGTGCTCGAGGGCCAGGCGACGCTCGTGTCGATACGCGTGCTCTCGCCCGGCGTCGACGTCACCGCCCAACCGGAGTTCTGGGACGCGTACCGCGAGCAGGTGACCGCCCAGCAGGGGTCCATGCCGGTCTTTGCCGGTGCTCCGTTGCTGGTACGGGAAACGCTCCTCTTTCCCTATCTCGACGGCGCCGAGTTCATGCAGTGGTGGGAGCGAAGTCCATACAAGGACTCGCTCCCGACGGGGGCGCGCATGCCGGCCTCCACCGAGCAGATCCTTCACCCGGACCGGTATCTGAGACACGACCAGCCGATCCGGCTCCGGTTCACGACGGGGCCCGTGCGCGTGTACGAGGACGGTTTGGGGGAGGTCGAGATCCGGGTGCTCGAGGCACAGCTCCGCGGTGAGACCGGCCTTCCTCAAACCGCGGTGCCGCTCGGGTGGGGCGGCGATCAGTATGCGGTGTATGAGACACCCGGTGGCCCTGCCATCGTCTGGTACGCGGCGTGGGACGACGAGAGGAGCGCGGACCGCTTCGCCCAGGCGACGGGGCGCCGTCTCAATGCGCGCGTTCGGGCCGGCTACAAGGCCCGGTTCGAGCGCCTGCGGCTCGACGGGCGGCCGGGGTCGCGCTTCGTGATGGCCCCTGTGGGGTGGGCGCTTTGGAAGGCGCTGCCGGAGGTGACCACGGTCCCCTGACCGGTGGACCCCGCGCCTTGCCCTAACTCCTTCCTGCGGTTACTCTTCTGGGCTTATGTTCGACCAGCTGTCCGACAAGCTCAACGCGGCGCTCAGCAAGCTCACGGGTCGCGGCGTCCTCACCGAGGACGCAGTCAAGGAAGGGCTCCGGGAAATCCGGCGGATCCTGCTCGAAGCCGATGTCAGCTTCGAGCTGACCCGCGAGTTTCTGGAGCGGGTGCAGGCCAAGGCCGTCGGCGTCACCGCGATCAAGGACGTCCGCCCCGGGCACCAGCTGGTCAAGATCGTCTACGAAGAGCTGGTGGCGCTCCTCGGGGAAAAGCAGGCGCCGCTCGCCTTTGCCTCGGTGCCACCGACCGTCATTCTGATGGTCGGCCTCCAGGGCTCGGGCAAGACGACAACGGCGGGCAAGCTCGCCAAGCGGCTCAAGCTGGAGCAGAAGGCGCCCTACCTCGTGGCCGCCGACGTGTACCGGCCGGCCGCGCAAGACCAGCTGACCACGCTGGGCAAGCAGGTGGACGTGGGCGTGCATGCGGAGCCCGGTACCACCGATGTGGTCGGCATCGTCAAGCGCGGCATCGAAGCCGCGGGCAAGGCGCGGGCACGCACGGTCATCGTCGACACGGCGGGCCGGCTCCAGATCGACGATGAGATGATGAACGAGCTGAAGAAGCTCAAGGCGGCGGTCGCGCCGCATGAGATTCTGCTCGTCGCCGACGGAATGACCGGCCAGGACGCCGTCCGAATTGCGCAGGGCTTCCACTCGGCGCTCGGCATCACCGGCGTCGTGCTGACCAAGATGGACGGCGACGCGCGCGGTGGCGCCGCCCTCTCGATCTACGGCGTGACGAAGGCGCCGATCAAGTACGTGGGCGTGGGCGAGCGGCTGGACGCGCTCGAGCCGTTCCACCCCGACCGCATGGCGGGGCGCATTCTCCAGCAGGGCGACATCCTCTCGCTCGTGGAAAAGGCCCAGACGGTTGTCGACGAGCAGGAGGCCGAGCGGCTCGCCAAGAAGGTGAAGTCGAAGAAGGGGCTCGACCTCTCCGACTTCCTCGGCGCCATGAAGCAGATGCAGGGTATGGGGCCGCTCAAGAACGTGCTGGGGATGCTGCCGGGGGTGAACCCGGCCATGCTGCAGGCCGCCAAGATCGACGAGAAGAAGCTCAAGCACGTCGAGGCCATTGTCCTCTCGATGACGCCCAAGGAGCGGGCCGACCCGGACATCCTCACGGGGCAGCGGCGGCTCCGGATCGCGAAGGGGTCGGGCCGGACGGTTCAGGAAGTGAATCAGCTGCTCGCGCAGTTCAAACAGATGCAGAAAGTGATGAAGATCGCCGGGAAGACCGGGGGATCGTTGCCCCGTATGCCGTTCGGGCCTCGCTTCCCCAACTAAACCCGCTACTCGGGAACACGAGACATGGCTACACGCATTCGCCTGCGCCGCGTCGGTCGCAAGAAGCTGCCGTTGTATCGGATCGTCGTCGCGGACCGCGAAGCCGCCCGCGACGGACGGTTCATCGCGGTGCTCGGCACCTACAACCCCAAGGGGAAAACGACCGCCGACAAGGTGCAGGTGGATGCCGAGCAGGCGCGGCACTGGTTGTCCAAGGGGGCTACTCCGAGCGAGACCGTCCACGCGCTGCTCAAGCACGCCGGAGTCCTCGCGTCGCCTTCGGCGTGACCGGTGAGGCACCGCGCCACCTTGCGGTGGCGCGGCTGCGCAAGCCGCACGGGTTGCAGGGCGAGGTCACGATCTTCCCGCTCACCGACGATCCGGCCACGGTGTTCGTGCCGGGGCGGGGTCTGTGGGTGCTGGATCTGGAGGGCCAGGTGGTCGGCGGACCGCTCACCATCGAGCGGGGCCGGGCCTATCACCGGGAATGGCTGGTGAAGTTCCAGGGCATCGACTCGCGCGATGCGCTCGATCCCTGGCGGGGGCGGTTCCTCGGTCTCCCCGCCGCCGATCTGGCGCCGCCGGCGGACGGCGAAGTCTACCTCCACGAGCTGGAGGGCTTCGCGGTACGGCTGGAAGACGGTACGGCGATCGGGCTGGTCTCCGGCGTCTACGAGCTGCCGGGCGGCGTGATGCTGGAGGTGCAGGGGCCGAAGCGCGAATTTCTGTTGCCGTTCAAGCGGGAGTTCGTGCGCGACGTCGACCGTGCGGGTCGCCGGCTGACGGTGGCGCCCCCCGCTGGGCTGATCGAAAGCTGATGCTCACGATCGACGTGGTGACGCTGTTTCCCGAGGTGATCGAGCCGTTCACTTCGGCCAGCATCCCGCGACGTGCCGTCGAAGCGGGGTTGGTCCGGTTCCGGTTGGTCCAGCTCCGCGAGTTTACGCACGACCGCCACCATACGGTGGACGACTACGCGTACGGCGGCGGTGCAGGGATGGTGCTCAAACCGGAGCCGTTCTTCGAAGCGGTCGATCGGCTGCGCGAAGATGGTCCGCTCGGCCCCATCGTGCTCCTCTCGGCGCGGGGCCGGCGCTTCGGGCACGCCGACGCGGTCCGGTTCTCGGTGAGCGAGCGGCTCACGCTGCTCGCGGGCCACTACAAGGACGTGGACCAGCGCGTGGCCGACGGCCTCGGCGCCGAGGAGCTGTCGATCGGTGATTTCGTGCTGTCGGGCGGCGAGCCGGCCGCCATCGCGGTCCTCGACGCCGTGGTCCGCCTCCTGCCGGGAGCGTTGGGCGACCACGAGTCGGCCAGCACTGATTCGCACTACGACGGGCTCCTGAGTCCGCCGAGCTACACCCGGCCGCCGGAGTACCGGGGACTCGCCGTCCCGGAGGTCCTGCGATCGGGCAACCACGCGGAAATCGTCGCGTGGCGCCAGGCGGAGGCGGAGCGCCTCACCCGCGAGCGGCGGCCGGACCTGTGGACGCAGTATCTTGAAGAGCATTCGTAATTCACGTAGCGCCCGACGGCGCGGAGGTTTCGACGATGGAGCGGTTGGCGGAAGTCGCCCGTGAGGGCTTGCGCTCGGACATCCCCGCGTTCGATCCGGGGGACACCGTTCGGGTCATGGTGCGCGTGAACGAGGGCGAGAAAGAACGGCTCCAGGCGTTCGAGGGGATCGTGGTGGCGCGGCGTGGCGGCGGCGTCAGCGAGAACTTCACGGTCCGCAAGGTGTCGGCCGGCGTCGGCGTGGAGCGGATCTTCCCCCTCCACAGTCCGATGATCGCGTCGGTGGAACTGGTGCGGCGGGGACGGGTGCGCCGGGCCAAGCTCTACTACCTGCGGCGGCTGTCGGGGAAGGCCGCCCGGATCCGGGAGAAGCGCGAGGGCTGAGCCGTGCCGGGCCTCCCCGTGCCGACGCTGGCCCGCGAGCGGGCCGCGTGGCGTGAGGGGCGGCTGCTCGTCGGCGTGGACGAAGTCGGCCGCGGCCCACTGGCAGGTCCAGTGGTCGCCGCGGCCGTCGTCTTTCCGGAGGGGTGCCGTCGCCTGCGCGGTCTGCGCGACAGCAAGTTGCTGCCGGCGACGCGCCGGGACCAGCTGGCCGCGGTGATCCGCGCGGTCGCTCTGGGGATCGCCGTCGGCGCCGCCTCGGTGCGCGAGATCGACCGCCTCAACATCCGCGTGGCCTCCGCCCTCGCCATGCGACGCGCGCTGGTCCGCCTGTTTGCCCGCCTCCCCCAGGGAGGCCCCAAGTGGGTGCTGATCGACGGCCTGCCGCTCCCGGAAATCGGCGTTGCGCATGAAGCGTTGGTGGACGGCGACGCCCGATGCTGCTCCATCGCCGCGGCCGCCATCATCGCCAAGACCGTCCGCGACGCGCTCATGCGGCGGCTGGCCGTCCGCCACCCCGGATACGGGTGGGACACCAACGTCGGCTACGCCACCGAAACCCACCAGGAGGGGCTCAAGCTCTTCGGCGCCACCTGCCACCACCGCCGCACGTTCGCACCCGTCGCCCAGCTCCAGCTCGACTTCACGTGACTTCCGGGTTCCTTCCACGTCTGCTGGGGCTGCCGCTCCTGCTCGCCCTCGTGCTGGCCGGCGCCGCCGCCGCGCAGACCAACGCCGAGCGCATCCTGTCCGACCGGGACACCCGGTCGCACGACTACGACCTGGTCCACCAGCGCATCGAGGTCTGGGGCTTCGACTGGGACTCGCTCGCGTTCATGGGCCGCGTTGCGACCGCCGTCGTCTCGCGGCGCCCGGCGCTCGAGCGCATCGTGCTCGACGCCGGGCATCTGCTGGAGGTCCGACGCGTTTCCCAGCGACGGACTTCGCTCGGCTTCGATCGGCCCGGCGACTCGCTGATCGTACGGCTCTCGCGTCCGGCGCGCTTCGGCGACACCGTGCGGTTCGTCGTGGAGTATCGCGGTCGCGTGGCGCAGGGGCACGGCCTCTACTTTTTCCCCGCGGAGCCCGGGCGCCGCGGGCGACAGGTCTACAGCGGCGGCGGGACCGACGGGAATCCCAACTGGTTCCCGACCTACGGCGGCCCCGAGGACAAGGCCACCTGGGAGGTCGTCGCTACGGTGCCGGCCGAGCTGTCCGTCGTCTCGAACGGTCGGCTGGTCGACGATCGACCCGCGCTCGGCAAGACGCACACCGTCCGGTGGGCTCAGGAGCGGCCGGCCTCGACCTACCTTGTGTCCCTGGTGGCGGCACCTCTCGTCAAGCTCTCCGACCGGTGGCGGGGTGTGCCGCTCGCGTACTACGTCGCGCCGGGGACAGATACGGCTCGGGCCCGCGCGGTGTTCGGGATGACGCCGGACGTGTTGGCGACATACAGCCGTCTCACGGGCATCGCCTTTCCCTGGGCCAAGTACGCTCAGGTCACCGTGACCGAGTACTTCGGCGGCATGGAGAACCTGAGCGCCACGACGATGGCGGACTGGCTGCCCGACCGGCGGGCGGACCTCGACCGGCCCTGGTACCGCGAAGTGCTCATCCCTCACGAGGCGGCCCACAACTGGTTCGGCAATTACGTCACCACCGCCAACTGGGCGAACTACTGGCTCAACGAGGGATTCGCACAGTTCATGGTCGGGCAGTACTGGCGGGTGAAGCGGGGGGACGCAGCAGCGGAGGACGCGTACCTCCCCGATTACCGCCAGTACCTCGAGATGGATGGCGCCCGCCGCATGCCATTGGCGGCGCTCGGCTCCAACAACATCTACCCCAAGGGCGCGCTCGTGCTCCGCATGCTGCAGCTGGAGCTCGGCGACGAGCGGTTCTGGGCCGCCATCCACCACTATCTGACGCGACACGCCTTCAGCAACGCCACCAGCGCCGATCTCGCCCGCGCAGTGCTGGAAGCGACCGGCGAGAACCTCGACTGGTTCTTCGACCAATGGGTGTATGCCGCGGGCCATCCCGAATTCAACGTCACCGCCGCCTACGACAGCGCCGCGCAAACGCTCGCCCTGGCGATCGCGCAGACCCAGCGGGACACCTTGCCCGCCGACTCGACCGGACTGCGCTACACCGTGCCGGAGGCGTTCCGCGCCCGCGTCGCGGTACGGATCGGCACGGCAGTCGGCGATACGGTGCGCGAGGTGGAGCTGCGTCAGCGGGCGGAGACGCTGACCGTCGGTGGGCTCGCCGGACCTCCGACGATGGTCGTCTTCGACGACGGCGATCGCGTCCTCAAGACACTCACCTTCGATCAACCGACGGCCTGGCTCGCGACCCAGCTTGGGCGCGACCTCGATCGATGGAGTCAGGCATGGGCGATCAACCAGCTCGCCGGCCGCGTTTCGGACGCGGAAGCCGGCGCGGCGCTCGCCCGCGCGGTGCGTGAGGCGGGGAGTGTCACGGTCCGGGCCCTCGCGGCCGAAGCGCTGGGTCGCTTCCCCGCTACCATGGCGCTCCCGGCGCTGGAGGTCGCCGTACACGACACCTCCGCCGGCGTGCGGGAAGCAGCCGTGGAGGCACTCGCCGGCGTGTCCGGCGCCGAGGCGCTGTCGCTCGCCCGGGCCGCGTTCAACTCGGACTCGAGCTACGCGGTGCGGGCCGCGGCAGTCGCCGCCGTCGCCGAGATCGATTCCGCGGGTGCGCACGACATCATTGCCGCGGCGCTCACGACACCGTCGTACCGGTCGGTGATCCAGAGCGCGGCGCTGGGAGCCGCCGTGCGCACCGGCGATCCGGGATTGGTGCCCCTGCTGGAGGAGCGGATCGGCGACCAGCCGCTCGTGGCGCTCGCGCTCGCCTGGTTCGCCGGCCACGGGAGCGACGCGGCCCGGGATGCATTGGCTCGGCACCGCGAGGATGCGCGAGAGTGGGTGCGGCGCTGGGTGGCGCGGGCCTACCGGCGCAGCGGACTTACTTCGAGCGGGGGAAGCGGAGATTGAGGAAGCCCCGCACCGCCTGCCAGTAGCCCTCCTGGCCCGGTGTGCGCTTCCACAGCGCGCTCGAGCCGTGCCGGCCTTCCGCTTCGGGAACGTACGAGCGCCGAAGCCCCGGTGCGATCGCCGCGAAGATCGGGCGCCAGTCGCTCTCGGAGCGGGCGGCCGTGATGAACACCGGCACCGTGATCGCCCTCGCGGCGTCGGTGACCATCTTCGGCCCGCCGGGCGATACCGGGAAGTACTCGCCCGGCGAAAACGCGAGCACCCCGTCCACGAGTCCCTTCCGCTGACCCGCCACCACCAGCACGAGCGCCGCTGAGTAGGAGCTGCCCCAGGCCAGCAGCTGCCCCTTGGCGAAGTGCTCCCGGGCGTAGCGCAGCGAGGCCTCGACATCCTGCCGTGCGGCCAGCATCGCCGCGGGTCGCTTCTCGGCCGCCGCTCGTTTTGCGGTCTCGTTGACCACCCCGTTGACCTCGTCCCCTGAGCGCTGGTCCACGGCCATGCAGTTGAATCCCATGGCGACCAGGCGGGGCGCGATCTCACGGTACTCTCCTCGGCTGGCCCCGGCTTGATGGAAGAGGACGATGAAGGGGGTGGTCGCAGGCAGAGGGGCGTAGAGGTCGGCGGTGATCGGCAGGCTGTCGTCGGAGGCGAACGCGATCGTCCTCGGCACCTGCGCCGCGAGCGGCCCAGCGGCGAGCAGGAGCCCGGCGAGTGGGAGTGCGGTAAGCGCGGAGCGGGTCACAACCATCCGGCGACCTCCACGAGCCAGGGGACGGCCGTGTCCGGGTCCGTCACGCGGGGCACGGTGCGCACCCGGTCGATGCCGGACAACCGTGCGATCGCGGGGCCGTTGCCGCCGCTGGCTTCGTCGAAGACCGCGGGTGCGCTGAGCACGATCCCTGCCACGCGCAGGCCCGCGAGGTCGAGCGCGCTCAAGGTGAGCAGGGTGTGGTTGATCGCGCCAAGGCGGTCGGCCGCCACGACCAGCGCAGTCGCGTCGAGCGCCTGAGCGAGATCCACGACGGTCCAATCCCAGCCCATGGGCGTGAGCAGCCCGCCCGCGCCCTCCAGCAGCAACACCTCCGCCTGAGTCGCGAGTGACTCGATTTCGGCGGCGAGCTCATCGAGATCCACGACGCCGCCTTCGAGATCGCCGGCAAGCGCCGGGGCGATGGGCGCACGGAATCGCCGGAGCGCGCGAGCCGGGGCCCGCTGGCCGGTTGCAGCCGCGAGGAGCGCACCGTCCTCGGTCGGCGAGCGGACGTCACGGCAGCCGGTTTCGACGCCCTTGATCGCCACGACCGAACGGCCGGCGCTGGTGAGCGCCCGGGCGAGCGCGCAGGCGATCCACGTCTTGCCCACGCCGGTGTCGGTGCCGGTGACGAGCACCCGGTTGCTCATGCCCCGACCAGCTCGGCCAGCCGAAAGCCCAGATCTTCGATCATCCGAACGTCGGCTGCTCGCCGTCGAGTGCCCGGTCCGCCAGGGTGTTCCAGTCCATAGGGTCCGGTGTCCGCGGGGAGGGTTGCGGGAGACTAGGGCTAGTCCGAGGTGAAGGCAAGCAGATGTCTCAAGGGCCGGTGGACGCTCCTTCCGGCGGGTGGTACAGGAGCACCTTCTGCACCGCGCGCAAGCGGTCGGCGAACTCGAGCGGGGTGAGATCGTACACCTCGTCGTCGGCGCCGGTGAGCGCGGACATCGCACCCGCGGCGCCTTCGCCCATGCGGATCTCCGACTTCTGGATGAGGCGGAGCTCGTTGATCTGGCCGACGGACACCACGGCGAGCGAGTCGCCCCGGCGGACGTGGAGCGACTCCCCCTCCAACTTCACGAGCCGCACGTCCCAGAGGGTGCGTCCGTCGCCCAGCGTAATCTGCCAGCGATCCGGACTGCGCGCGCTCTGGGCGACACTGGGGGTGGCGAGGGGGGCTGCCAGCAGGCACAGGGCGATGCCGACGGCGGATCGCATGGCCAAGGGTCCGAGTGGTCTCTTGAGTTTCCGGAGGGCTCCGGCCACGTTTTCAGGGCCGGGGGCGTAGCTCAATTGGTAGAGCAAGGGACTTTTAATCCCTAGGTCGTGGGTTCGATTCCCACCGCCCTCATGCCCAACATACGGCCGCCGCCGGACTTGCGCGACCGGGGGTCGAACGCGGGCCGGTCGGGGCGGCCTCGTCCCTGGCCTTTACCGGGCTGTGGGTATAGACTTACCCCCGTCGTCGACCAGAGTGGGTTGAGGGGCGGGCCGCTCACGAGGTGAGGCGGGCCGCACAACGGGGTTTTGCCGCGGCGGAACACCGCCGTGGGTGCATCCATCATGATTCGAAGGGGGTTGTATGCGGAGATTCGCTTGGCTTCTTCTGCCGGTCTTCTTGGCCGCCGGCTCCACCGGCTGCGCGGACCGAGAGAAGCTGAACGCAGCTCTCGCCGAGGCGAAGCAGACCGCCGCGGAGAAGGATAGCCTGCTGAACGAAGTGCTGGAAACCACCAAGTTCGTCAACGATCTCAACAGCGAGCTGGCCCAGGTCAAGAGCGTCGGCGTAGCTCCGGTGCCCGCCAGCGAGAAGACCTCGTCGGGGGCCGCGGAAGAGCGCACCGCCGTGCTCGGGCGGATCAAGGAAGTCATCGCCCGCCTGAACGAGAGCGAGCAGAAGCTCGACGCCACCTCCAGCCGCCTCAAGAAGACCGGCCGCACCAATCAGCGGCTCCTGGCGCAGCTCGAGTCCGCCAAACAGACCATCGCGGACCTCAAGGCGACGGCGGAGCGGCAGGAGAAGGAGTACACCGCGGTGATCGACAGCCAGAAGGTCGAGATCGCGGCGCTCAACACCAAGGTGGACACGATCACCTCGCAGAACCAGCAGCTCACGGCCGACAAGGTCGCGCTGACCGACACGGTCTCACAGCTCACCGCCTACAAGAACACGGTGTACTACGCGGTGGGGACCAAGAAGGAGCTGATGGACAAGGGTGTTCTCACCAAGGAAGGGTCGAAGTTCCTGTTCTTCGGCGGCACCCACCTCGTGCCGGCCCGCAACCTCGACCCCGCGCAGTTCACCCGGATCGACAAGACCCACGACCTCGCCATTGCCCTCCCCAAGGAGGACAAGAGCTACAAGATCATTTCGCGCCAGAGCCCCGAGTACCTGGCCGCGAACTCGGTCACGAAGGACGGCAAGGTGAAGGGTCAGCTCCAGATCGAGTCGCCCGAGGAGTTCTGGGCGCCCTCGAAGTTCCTGATCGTCGTCGAAGACTGAGCGCCGCCACACGTTGCGCAGCGCAGACGGCCACCTCGTTCGGGGTGGCCGTCGCCGTTTCCGTCGTCGCGAAAACGGCTCCCCTTGACCGCCGGGCCACGCGCCTGCAACTTGGCCGACCTTCCTCTGCGGACAAGCCGCGCATGACCCAGATCTCGCTGCAGGAGTTGCGACGCATCGCCGAGTCGTTGAGCGTCCTCCGCAGCAAGACCGTCATCGATGCGGTCATGCGGTCGGACCAGCGGCAGCTTCGAGTGGAGCTGGCGGATGGTCACCTCGTGGTGGTCAGTGCGGACACAGATGCAACCGGGCGTCCCCGGCTCGAAGTCGACGTCGTCCGGCGCCCTGCGGAGCAACATCAGCTCGAGGTCCGGTTCGAGAGCGCCTGATCCTTCAGTGGCATAGGCTTTGCCACCTTGGCCCGGGTCGCGGCTGAAGTTGCCGGCCGCGACGACCGCGCAAAGGTGGAGGCCGTACGACCCCAGAACAGAGTTCCTACGGCACGCCGGGCCAAGCTTCGGAGGTACCGTCTCCCCCGATGGTCCAGCACGACCGACTCCGCTTCGCCGAATTCGTGCTCGACCGCCTGTCCAACGGGCGGTGTCGCGCGCGGGTCGGGTTGACCTGGAGAGACTCCGAGCAGTTCGCCGGGCAATGTGAAGGGCTCGCCTCGCAGGCAGGTGAGCTTCGCTGCGCTGCCCTAGCCTGCGTAAACGCGCTTGGCCAGGCGGTCGCGGGCGGCATGGGCTTCGAGCTGCTCGGGGTGAAGGCCGTTCGCGCCTTCGACGCCACGGTGGTCATCGTGTCGCTCGCGACGCACGGAGACCAGGGTGCCCAACGGGTGGTGGGCTCCTATCTCACGGAGTCGGACCCGGCCCGCGGCGCCGCCCTCGCGGTTCTCAACGCAACCAACCGGCTGCTCGGCAATCGTCTGTTCATGCGGTAGGCGGGGTCCGACCCTGTCAAATCGCCGCTGACCACGCGGATTGCCGACGACGGCACGACCGTAGAAACACCGAATCCAGTAACGGATTTGTGGACGGTCTGCTCCTCGGCCGATAAGATCATGCTGACCGGCGCCGGGAAACCGACGGCGCGGAGGGAGTGCGCCGAATGTCCCGGTATCGGCTCATAATCGTTCTCGCCGCGCTCGCGGCGTGCGCAGGGCATCCGCCGCCCAAGAGCGTCCCTGCGCCGAGCGCTCCGCCCACGGTCGCCGTGGCGGACGCGCCGCACGCACTGGCTGCCAAGCCCGACCCGGATCTCATTCCCGCCCCGCTGGCCGATTCGACATTGGACCGCGAGCTCGCCGAGGAGCTTCGTATCGCGTCGGATTCGGCCGCCGACGAAGCGGTCCTCGAGACTCTCG
Source organism: uncultured Gemmatimonadaceae bacterium (assembly GCA_964519805.1). Taxonomy (GTDB): domain Bacteria; phylum Gemmatimonadota; class Gemmatimonadetes; order Gemmatimonadales; family GWC2-71-9; genus DASQPE01. The sequence continues at coordinate 23,930 of CAZFKN010000009.1, read as the reverse complement.
CCGAGCTTCATACCGATTCTGCCGACCACGAAGACCCATCGCTTCCCGAGGTCGGCTCCGGACTGGGTGGAGCCAAGGCGCTCACCAACTCGTCGGCCACGTTCGATATCGACGTCGAGCGGTTCAACAGTCACAACCGGGTCCAGTACTACCTCGACTTCTTCAAGGGCGGCGCACGCGAGCGGTTCGGGATCTGGCTCGAGCGCATGCCCCGTTACGAAGCCATGATCCGCGCCCGGCTCCAGTCAGCCGGCCTGCCCGGCGACCTGGTGTACCTGGCGCTCATCGAAAGCGGCTTCTCCAATAGCGCCACCAGCCGAGCGCGCGCGGTGGGCATGTGGCAGTTCATGAAGGGGACGGCCCGGTTGTACGGCCTTCGCATCGACCGCTGGGTGGACGAACGGCGCGATCCGATCAAGGCGACCGACGCGGCGGCCCGACACCTCAAGGACCTGACGGAGATGTTCGGCTCATACTATCTGGCCGCGGCCGCGTACAACGCGGGCGCCGGCCGGGTCTCCCGCGGGCTCAACCGGCTGCCGGACGACGACAACGACACGATTCCGTCCGATGCCACGTTCTTCCGGCTCTACGACACCAAGCTGCTTCGGCGCGAGACCAAGGACTATGTGCCGAAGCTGATCGCCGCGGCGATGATCGCGAAGCAGCCGACGAAGTACGGCTTCCCCGCGATGTCGCCCGACGCTGCGGGCACGTACGACTCGATCGTGGTGCCGGACCAGACCGCCCTCGACGTGATCGCGCGGCTGGCGGACACCACGGTGGCGGCCATCCGGGAGTTGAACCCGCAGTATCTGCGGCTCACCACACCGCCGGGCTCGACCAGCGTGGTGCGGCTGCCGACGGGTCTCGGCGAGGCGACGGCAGTCGCATACGCCGACCTGCCGGCCGGGAAGCGGATGAGCTACCGCGAACATGTCGTGAAGTCGGGCGAGACGGTGGGCGGCCTGGCCAAGCGGTACGGTGTGGACGCGGCCGACATCATGGCGTCCAATCCGCGACTCCGCAGTCGAACGCTGCGCGCCGGCCAGCTGGTCATCGTGCCCACAGCGGGACCGCTGGCGGCGGAAGTCGCGCGGCAGCTGGCCGCTCCCGAGGCATCCGAGGGGGATTTCCATCGCGTGCGACGGGGGGAAACCCTGCGGCTGATTGCACGTCGCTACGGTGTCAGCCAGCGCCAGCTGCAGGTCTGGAATCGACTAGGGAAGAGCACGAAGCTGCGGTCGGGCCAGCGACTCAGAGTGTCGGCGCCCGATCTGGCGGTTCGGAGCACGTCGAAGGCGCAAACCAGGAGCGCCAAAGGCCACAGCCACGTGGTGCGGCCGGGTGAAACGCTATCGGGCCTGGCGAGACGCTACGGCGTCTCGGTCCAGGCCCTCAGAGAAGCGAACGGATTGCCGGAGGACGCCACGCTCAAGCGTGGCGCCCGGCTCAAGATTCCCGCCTAACGCCAGCCGGTCTCCGGCGGGTTTGCGGCCGCGGTGTGCGGCGGCCGATAGCCCTTCAACACGGCGTCCGAGTACCCGTTCTTCGGATCGCCGCCCTCCGCCAAAATCTCGGCAACCTTGCCAGGCCCCCGGTTGTACGCGAGCAGGGCCAGATGCATGTCACCGTTGAACTGCCCCATCAGATCCTTCAAGAAGCGGAAGCCGATCCGCAGGTTCACGTCGCGTTCGAGCAGCCGCTCCTGGGTCATGCCGCTGTCGTAGAAGCGCGCGGTCGCCAGCTGGAGCTGGGTGTAGCCCAACGCACCCGCCGGGCTGTGGGCCGTGCGTTTGAAGTCACTCTCGATCTTCACCAACTGGAAGCCGAGCGACGGATCGATCCCCTCGCTCAGGGAAATGTCGTAGATCGCCTCGGTGATATCCGCCGGGATCTGGTACTTGGTCGAGTAGTCCAATACTGCGTTGGCACGCTCCAGCTGGAGTCGGGCGACCGCCGTCTCCCCGCGGGCCGAGGCCACCTCGTCGCTCAGCGACCCGAATTGCCGGGCCAGCCGGCCCGGATCGGCGACGGTGACCGTCTTGTCCTCGGTGGCACGGACCCGCTTGAACCACCCGCCCAACGCGCCGATGCCCAGCGCGCCGGTGAGCAGCAGCGCGCCGCGCCAGAACATGCGCTCGGTGTGCTCCCGCTTCGCGGGTCTCCTTCGGGTTGGTGCCCTCATCTATGTCCTCCTTAGAACGGGAAGCCAGCCGACCTACTTCGCCGGGCGGCGCCAGTCACCCCGGGTTCCCCCGGTCTTCGCCACGAGCCGAACGTCTTCGATAACCATTCCTCGATCGATTGCTTTTGCCATGTCGTACACCGTGAGACACGCCACCGCGACCGCGGTCAGCGCCTCCATCTCCACTCCGGTCCGGCCCTGGACACTGGCCCGGGCCCGGATCCGCACTCCCGGAAGCTCCGGGTCGAGCACCGCGTCCACTGCCACGTGATCGAGCCCGAGCGGGTGACACAGCGGGATGAGCTCGCCGGTCCGCTTTGCCGCCATCGTACCCGCCACCTGCGCGACGGTCAGCACGTCTCCCTTTTCGACCGCGCTCGCCGCGATGGCGTCGAACGCCTCCCGGGACATTCGGACGGCGCCATCGGCCTCCGCGGTGCGCTCCGTCACAGGCTTGCCCCCGACGTCCACCATCCGGGCCCGACCCCCCTCGTCCAGATGAGAGAGCTTCATAGCACCTCCGCCAGGTCCTCGCCCAGCGTGGCGAGGAGCAACTGGGGGTTCACATTCCCGGCCGCGGCTTCCCGTGCGTCGGCCACCCGATCGATTGCCCGGATCAGGGCGGCCGGATCGCGGCGATTCCGGAGGCCATTGGGCAGCGACCGGCGAGGGGTCTCTCCGACCGCCGCCCTCGCCGCCTCGCCCAGCGTGTCCGCCAACGCGTCGAGCATGGCCGTGAACTCTCCCCGAGCCGCCCACGGCGTCTGGCGCAGCGCACGCTCCATGCGAGCGGGCAACCCGGACCGGCCGGCCAACACCGCCTCGAGCATTTCCCGGGCGGCATCGTAGGCAGCGCCCCCCGCATCGCCGTCCGCCAGGGCCGCACCGACGGAGCCGCCGGCCAGCGTAACGCGGGCCCGCAATGCTTCGCCGGTTGACCCCTCGCTCCGCAGCACCTCCGCGACCTCATCGTTGCTCAACCGCCCGAGGCGCAGGGGCACCGCGCGCGACCGGATGGTCGGCAGGAGCCGCCGGGCATCGACCGTCGTCAGCACGAACAGGCTGTCCGCCGGAGGCTCCTCCAACAGCTTGAGGAGGGCGTTCGCGGCCTCCTGGCTCGACTCCTGGGGCACGAGACGATCGGCATCTCCCAGGACGAAAATCTTTCGGCGCCCGGCCGCCGGCGTCAGCGCGGCCCGCCGGTGGAGGAGCCGCACGCTGGCCAAGCCGTGACTCGCCATACCGTCCGGCGCAGGATAGAGGCTCCGGGCTCGCCGTTCCTCCATGGCCTGCGCCAGCGCTTCGGCGGCTTCCTCGACCTGCTTGTCCGGGTCCGTCGCCTTGGGCCGGGCGATGGGCACGAACCAGTGCACGTCGGGGTGCGCCAACCCCAGAACTTGGCGGCACGAGCGGCACCGGCCGCAGGGCTCTTCGCCCGACTCCTCACACAGGGCCAGCTGAGCGAGCCAGAGCGCCAAGCGCTGCTTGCCGACCCCGGCGGGCCCAACGAAGGCCAGGACCTGGGGCAGCCGATCGGACCGGACGGCGCGGGCCAGTCGCTGGCGTGCCTCGCGGTGGCCGACAAGAGGGTGCATCGGCATGGCCGGAAAGTAGGGAGGTGGGCTCGGAATGGGTAGTGTAAAATCTTTTTCCACAATCACTTAACACCCAAATTGCACTCATTTGTCGTACAAAGTGGATTCGTTGCGCGATCGAAATGGCAGTGAGCGCTCGCACCGAATCACAACGAAGTGAGCATATGCTCGCCTCTCCGCTGCACTCGGCAACCAAGTCCCGACCCCTGGTGGGCTTACGATTTCGGGCTTCTAGGGTCGCGTCACGCCGCGCAGCCCCCCTCCGGCAGCCGGTGAACCCTCGGATCGACCCGCGGGTTGTGGCGAACGTAGCCTTCCGGTACAGACCCCGCGACCCGACCGAGGGGCCGTACTTGGGAGATCCCGCTGCGGGTCCCATCGGACCCGCTGTGATCCGCCGAGTGGCGGGTTTCGCCGCCGAGGGTCACTTTATCCGCGACCGGACACTCGATCGGACTGCCCTGCGCCTCAGGGGGACACTCGTGAAACAGCTGAATCGCGTCGCCATGCTGCTCGCGCTTACTGCCTGCCAGAAAGCGTCGCCTGCGGCGCCACCGCCGCCGGACGTCACGGTGTTGACCGTCCAACCGCAGACCGTGCCTGCGAAGTTCGAGTGGGTGGCGCAGGGGGAAGCCTCGAAGCGCGTCGAGGTGCGGGCCCAGGTGGCGGGTGTGATCGTCGCGCGGCCCTATGTCGAGGGAACGGACGTGAAGAAGGGCACGGTGCTCTTCCGGATTGACCCGCGCACATACGCCGCGAACTACCAGAGCGCCCAGGCCCGCCTGACGCAGAACCGGGCGACGCTGGCGAACGCGGAGCGGAACTTCGCGCGGCTCCAGCCGCTCCTGGTCGAGCGAGCGGTGGCCCAGCGGGACGTGGACGACGCCCAAACGGCGGTGGAGCAGGCCCAGGCCGCGGTGCAGGATGCTCAGGCGGCGGTCCAGGCCGCCAAGAAGAGCTATGACGACACCTTTGTGCGGGCCGAGATCGACGGCCGTGCCGGCCGGGCGCTGATGGTGCTCGGCGCTCTCGCTTCTGGCCCGACGGATCTGTTGACGACGGTGGAGCAGGTGGACCCGATCTACGTGTTCTTCAACCCGTCGGACCAGGAGGTGCTCCGATGGCGGCGGGACATCGCGGCCAAGCGGCTCATCATCCCGCCGGGCGTTCTCGACGTCCAGGCGACGCTCGCGGACGCCAGCGTGTTCGGCCACACCGGCAAGCTCAACTTCATCGACCTCGCCATCCAGCCGACGACCGGGGCGCTCCAGCTGCGGGCCGAGTTCCCCAACCCGCAGCACACGTTGCTCCCCGGCCAGTTCATGCGGGTGCAGATGCTCGGGCTCAAGCGGACCGAGGCGATGCTGGTGCCGCAGCGCGCCGTCCAGCAGGGGCTGAACGGACCCTTCCTCTACGTGCTCGGGGAGGGTGACAAGGTCTCAGCCCGGGACATCGTCGCAAGCGAGTGGGCGGGGACCCAGTGGCTCATCGAGAACGGCCTCAAAGCCGGGGACCGGGTGATCGTCGATGGAGCCCAGCGGGTGGCGCCCGGCCGGCCCGTGCGCCCCGTTCCCTACAACCCCGCGTCCGATACTACGCTGCGGGTTCGGCCCGACAGCGCCCCCCCGGTGGCGCCGCCGTCGGCGGCACCGCCGATCCAGGAAAAGCGATGAGCGACTCGCCCGAGATCCGATACTTCTTCATCCGGCGGCCGATCTTCTCGGCCGTGGTGTCGATCGTGGTGGTGCTGCTGGGGCTGTTCGCCCTGGTGACCCTGCCGCTCAACCGCTACCCGCAGATCACCCCCCCCGTGGTGCAGGTGACCGCCGTGTATCCCGGTGCCACGGCCGAAGACGTGGCCCAGGCGGTGGCGGCGCCGATCGAGCAGCAGCTTTCGGGGCTCGACGGGCTCCTCTACTTCAAGTCGGCGAACGCGAGCGACGGGACGATGAGCCTGTCGGTCTACTTCGACATCTCGCGCAACGTCGATCTCGCGGCGGTGGACGTGCAGAACCAGGTGGCCCTGGCGCAGCCGCAGTTGCCGCAGGAGGTGGTGCGGCAGGGGATCACGGTCAAGAAAGCGCAAACCGACATCCTGCTCGTGACGGCGCTCCAGTCGGACGACCCGCGCTACAACGCCGAGTTTCTCAGCAACTACTCGAAGATCTACGTGGAGGACGAGCTCAAGCGGGTGCCCGGCGTGGGCGACGCACTGACGTTCGGCCAGCTCGAGTTCTCGATGTTGTTGAGCCTGGACCCCGACCGCATGGCGCAGCTCGGCCTCACGGTGGGAGACGTCGCAACGGCGGTACAGGAGCAGAACACGACCAACCCTGCCGGCCGGATCGGCCGGGAGCCCGCGCCGGCCGGCACCCAGCTCACGATTCCGGTGACGACACTCGGGCGGCTCAAGGACCGCACCCAATTCGAGAACATCATCGTGCGGGCGCGGCCGGACGGCTCGCTGGTGCGGGTGAGCGACATCGGGCGGGTGACGCTGGGGGCGCGCAACTACGACCTGGTGGGCCGGGTCAACGGCAAGCCGATCGCGAACATCCTCGTGTACCTGCGACCAGGCGCCAACGCGCTGGACGTGAAGAAGGCGCTGGTCGCGCGGTTGAACGAGCTGTCCCAGACGTTCCCGCAGGGAGTGCACTGGAGCATCGTTTTCGACACTACTCCATTCATCACCGAGTCGATCAAGGAAGTAGTCACTACGCTGTTCGAGGCAATGGTGCTGGTGACGCTGGTGGTGTTCGTGTTCCTCCAGAGCTGGCGGGCGACGCTCATCCCGGTGCTGGCAGTCCCGGTCTCGATCATCGGAACGTTCTTCGGGCTCGAGCTGCTCGGCTTCTCGATCAACCTGCTGACGCTGTTCGGACTGGTGCTCGCCATCGGCATCGTGGTGGACGACGCGATCGTGGTGATCGAGAACGTGGACCGAATCATGGAGGAGGAGGGGGTGTCGCCGGCGGTGGCAGCGGACCGCGCGATCCGGCAGGTGTCCGGCGCCCTGATCGCCATCGTGCTGGTGCTCTGCTCGGTATTCATTCCCGTGGCGTTCCTCGGCGGCATCACCGGTCTCATGTACAAGCAGTTCGCCATTACGATCGTGGTCTCGGTGGTGCTCTCGGGCATCACCGCGCTCACGCTCACGCCCGCCCTCTGCGCGCTTCTGCTCCGACCCGAGCACGCGTCGCAAAAATTCCGCTTCTTCGAGTGGTTCAACCGAGGCTTCGACCGGATGCGGGAGCGGTACCTGCGCGCGGTCGGGGGGGTGCTGGTACGCCCGGTCACGTTCCTCGCGTGCTTCGCCGTGATGGTGGCGCTGATCGTCGTGCTGTTCCGCCGCGTGCCGACCGGCTTCATCCCCACGGAGGACAAGGGCTATTTCGCGATGATCCTTCAGCTGCCCGACGGCGCGTCACGCCAGCGGACCGACGAGGTGGCGAGCCGGATCGAGAAGTTTCTGGGCGAGCAGCCCGCGATCAAGAACGTGGTCTCGCTAGTGGGCCTCAACTTCCTGCTGGGCGCCAACCAGACCAACTCGGCTACGATATTCGTGCTGCTCAAGCCGTGGGGTGAACGGAAGGGCGCGGCGAACCAGCTCGACGCGGTGCTCCAGAAGGCCAACGGCTTCCTCTTTTCGCAGCGGGACGCACAGGCGTTCGCCTTCAACCTGCCCGAGATCCCCGGCCTTGGCTCGACGGCGGGCCTCGAGATGAATCTCCAGGACCGCGGGGTGAACGACATCCGCCGGTTCGCCCGGCTGGCGGGGGACTTCGCCACGCAGGCCAACGCGCTGCCGGAGGTGGGTGGGGTGCTCCCGCAGATCCGGGTCAACGTGCCCCAGATCTTCGTGGACGTGGATCGGGCGAAGACGAAGGCGCTCGGGGTGTCGCTCACGAGCCTGTTCCAGACGCTTCAGGCGCTGCTGTCCACTCTCTACATCAACGATTTCAACCTGTATGGGAAGACGTATCGGGTGCAGGCCGAGGCCCAGGCCCAGTTCCGGGAGAAGCCGGAGGATATCGGACGGTTTTACGTCCGCAGCGGACAGGGCGCGATGATCCCGGTCTCTACCCTGGTCCGCACCCGGTTGCAGGGTGGGCCGAGCCTCGTGACCCGATTCAACGGCTTTACTTCCGCGCTGGTCACGGGGGCGCCCAAGCCGGGCTTCAGCTCCGGCCAGGTGCTCCAGGCGGTGGACCGGCTGATGACCACACAATTCCTTCAGCAGGGCGTTGGCTACGCGCTCAGCGGACAGTCGTTCCAGGAGCGGGCCTCGAGCGGGCAGGGGACGCTGGTCTTCGTCCTCGGCATCATCATGGTTTTCCTGGTGCTCGCAGCGCAATACGAGAGCTGGTCGATCCCCTTCGCCGTGATGCTGGGCGTGCCGTTCGGCATCTTCGGCGCGTTACTGGGCGTCTGGCTCCGTGGGATGCCGAACGACGTCTACTTCCAGATCGGGATGGTCGTGGTTGTGGGCCTGGCGGCGAAGAACGCCATCCTGATCGTGGAGTTCGGCAACGAGCTGCGGGCCAAGGGGCTCTCCATCCGTGAGGCGGCCATGCAGGCCGGCCGGGAGCGCCTCCGCCCAATCCTCATGACCTCCTTCGCCTTCATCCTGGGCGTCGTACCCCTCGTGGTGGCGTCCGGCGCGGGTGCCGCGAGCCGTCACTCGATCGGGACGGGCGTGTTCTTCGGGATGCTGTTCGCCACCACGATCGGCGTGTTCTTCATCCCGCTCTTCTTCGAGGTGATCCGAGCGCTCAGCGAACGCGGGCTCCGTGGATTGCAGCTCGAGCCGGCGACGCCGGCCGGCGCCGGGGCCGCGCCCGCGACCGACGAGGAGCGCTGACATGCGGCACCTTTCCGTTGTGCTCGCGGGCCTCACGGCCGCCTGCGCGGTCGGCCCGTCCTACCATCGGCCCGACCTCGGCGTACCGGAGGGCTGGCGCCCACCATCGACCACGGCCGACTCGCTCCGTCCGTTCTACGACTCGCTCCGGTCGAGCGGCGAGTCGACGCTTCCCCGGCCGACCGTCTCGCTCGACTCGGTGGCGAACCTCGACTGGTTCGAGCTGCTCCGCGATCCGGAGCTTCGGAAGCTGGTGGAGACGGCGCTGCGACAGAACCGCGACGTGCGGGTAGCGCTGGCGTCGATCGACGAGTTCCGGGCGCAGTACGGCGCCACCCGTGGGGCCTTGTTCCCCCGGCTCGACTTGAGCGGCTTCGGCGGCGCGGAAAAGGCCATCGTCACCGGCGTGGGCGCCACGAAGTTCAACGTGGTCAGCGCTACGGCCGACCTCCAGTGGGAGCTCGATTTCTGGGGACGGATCCGGCGAGCCACCGAGGCGGCGCGGGCGGACCTGCTCGCGCGGGAGGAGAGCCGGCGGGCGGTGGTGCTGTCGCTGGTAAGCGACGTCGCGACGGCGTACCTCGAGCTGCGGGAGCTGGACCTCGATCTCGAGATCTCGAAGCGCACGCTCGCGTCCAATGAGGAGACGCTGCGGCTCGCACGGCGGCGCTTCGACCAGGGGTTGATCTCGGAGCTAGACGTGCGCCAGTTCGAGTCCGAAGTGGCCAACCCGGCCGCGCGGGTGGCGGATTTCGAGCGGCAGATCGCCCAGAAGGAGAACCGGCTCAGCGTGCTCGTGGGTCGCTACCCCGCGGTCATTCCGCGGGGGCCGGGGCTCACGGAGACGCTCGCCCCGCTTACGATTCCCGCGGGACTCCCAGCGTCGCTGATCGACCGGCGGCCGGACGTGCGGCAGTCGGAGGAGGAGTTCCACGCGGCTCTGGCGCGGATCGGCGTCGCCAAAGGCGCCTTGATGCCGACGTTCACGCTGACCGGCGAGTACGGCAGCCAGAGCCAGGACTTCTCCGACCTTTTCAAGAATTCGACCGAGGTCTACCAGCTGCTCGGCGGCGTTTCGATTCCGATCTTCACTGGCGGCCGGGTGGGGAAGCAGGTCGACGTGGCGCGGGCACGGGCGGAGCAGGCGCGCTACAGCTACGAGCAGACGGTGCTGCAGGCGCTGCGGGAGGTGAACGACGCGCTGGTGGGTGTGCGGGCATCACGGGACGTGGCCGCGGCGCAGGACCGGCAGACGGAAGCGCTCCGAAGCGCCTATCGGCTCGCGGACCGGCGCTACCAGAACGGCATATCGAGTTACTTGGAGGTGCTCGATTCCCAGCGGAACCTCTTCACGGCGGAGCTGGCGCTGGCGCTGGCGCAGCGGCAGCAGCTGGCTGCGGCGGTGCAGCTCTACAAGGCGCTTGGCGGGGGCTGGCCGGTGGTGATGAGCGATTCGGTCAGGCGGTAGGGTACGCCCGTTGCTTGGGCTTGGGGGGGTCGGTAATTTCTTCCCTGCCGGCGCCGCCGGCACGATCCCGAGTAGCTCAGTTGGTAGAGCAGCTGACTGTTAATCAGCGGGTCGCAGGTTCGAGTCCTGCCTCGGGAGTTGTCACCTCAGTCCGCAACCCCACGTCCGACAATCCCTCGCGATGAGCGCTGCGGCCCGTTGTCTGCCTAGCCCCTGGGAGTGGGGGCGTCTTACCTTTTCTCCACGGTCTCGATGACTGTAGTGTCGCGAACACCCTTGAACTGGGCGCCCCCTCGCTCCAACGTCGCCTCGCTGATATACGGCCGCTGGATTTTCATCCACGACTTCGACGTCCATAGATGCTCCGCTCCGTCCAGCACAAAGCACGCCCACTTGACCCTTTGACCGTTCGGTAGCGCAGGAGCGTTTCCGCAATCGGTTGCCTTGTATCGGGGCTTGTAGAATGCGACAACCCGCTCAAGCGGGTCGCCCGTGATGTAGACTCCAACCCGCATGGCGCCTCCGCCCGCTTTGGTGGCTGCGTCGCTGGCCGCTTGATCGAGCGTCGAACCCGGATACTTCACGAAGGATTGCGCACCGGCCGCCGCCGGAAGCGCCAGGGCTGTAATCAGCGCACACGTCGTCGCTTTGAACCGCATGGCTCGCCTCCTAATATCCCGCTATTGGTGATCTCGGCCTTGGCTTACCCCTTGAGCTCGTGGACCTCTGAGGGAGACGAGCTCACAACATGGGGCGGGACCGAACAGGCGCCAGAGGGGTATCCCACGTGATCCGGAAGGCTTCCGGCGAGGAGTTGTCACGGTCCTTTCGGCCTACGGTAATAGGTCATCCGGCAGGCACGCGACGATCGCGCGAGTCCCCGAATGGCGTGACGATTCGGACGCTTGTCATTCTCGAGTCCCCCTAGCCACTCCTCCCGGCCGTCACCCGCACGCGCCCTGCACATAACTTGCTTCACTGGCCTACCGCACCCGGCTCCTAAACAGCCAAGCCACTGGAATTCATATGCTTACGGTTCAGGGGGATCGCCTGATCGGCGATCTCTTCCGCACCAAAAGCTGCCTCCTGCATTCCCTATCCCTCGCCGGGTCTGGCCCGAGGCCGGTCCCGGATGGGGATCGCCGGCCAGGTGACTGAGCCACCGGCCTTCGCGAGAGATGGAGGCCCCGGTGCCGAGACCCGGCAGCGGCGGGTCCTCGTGATCGAGGACGATCCATCGATGTCGGCATTGCTGACGTTCCTGCTCGAGCGGCAGGGCTACGCGGTGACGGTGGCTGGCGACGGTCGCCAGGCATTCAGTCTCATCGACGGCACATCCCCTCCGGAGCTCGTGGTGCTCGACATGATGTTGCCCTACCGGGCGGGGCTGGAGGTCATCGCGCACATGCGCGCCCGCGATTCGTGGGCGGCCGTTCCGATCGTGGTGCTCTCCGCTCAAACGGACGAGGAGAGCGTCGTGTGCGCGCTCGACGCCGGTGCGGCCGACTACGTCGTGAAGCCGTTCCGGCCGGAGGAGCTGGTCGCACGGGTCCGGCGCGCCGCTCGCGCGCCGAGGACGCCATGAGACTCACTCTGGTGGGGGCCGTCGCCGGGGTGCTGCTGGCGCGAACGCTCTGGGCGCAACAGCTGGAGCCGGGCGCTCCGGCTCCGCCGCTCGAGCTCGAGGCCGCAGCAGGCTACGAACACCTCACCGCCGGGCTCCCGGCGTGGCGGACGGGATCGTTGGGCATCGAGGCCCCCCGGCGATCCTGGGGGTCGGCGTATGGGACGGTCCTCGCGACCGATCGCTTCGCGCTGAGCGACGTCCAGCTCCTGGCTGGCGTCGCCTTTCGGCTGGGGCCGCGCTGGGTCGTCACACCGGAGGCCTCAGCCAGTCCCACGCACGAGGTGTTGCCGACCTGGAGCCTCGGGGTGGATGCCGCGCGAGTGTTGAGCGGAGGATGGGTGCTGCACGGCGGTCTGACGCGGACCGACTACACGACGGTCGGCACCACGCTTGGCACGGCGACGGTCGAGCGCTACTGGGGCAACTATCGGGCGGCCTACACCGCCTACCTCGCCAAGCTCGACGGCCAGGCGCTCGCGCTGAGTAACCGCCTGGCCGTCGATCGCTATTACGGCGCCGACCAACAGAGCCGCCTCGGCCTGTCGCTCGCGCTGGGTCGTGAGATCGAGGCGCAAGGCGCCGAGGTGGTCACGCTCGCCATTCGCGCCGTGGGTGTATCGGCGCGCCACTGGCTGACCCCGGCCTGGGCGATTACGGCCGACGTGACCTGGGCTTCCGAGGGCGACGCCTACAACCGGATCGGAACACGTGCCGGCCTTCGACGGCGTCTCTGACCTTTACGACCGAGCGGTAAGCGACGTCGCCCTGGCCGGGGCGGCCCTCATCGTCGCGTTCACGGCGCTGCTGCTGGCTCTGCGGTTGGGGTACCAAGTGCGGCGGCGCCGACGGGACGCGCTCACGGGCGCCTGGCAGACAATGCTGATCCGGAGCCTCGCGTCGCCGGAACAACCCCTCCCTCCGCTACCCAGACGGTTTGCGGCAGACATCCTCTGCACCTGGATCTATCTCCGCGAATGCCTCCGGGGCGATGTGACGGAGCGCCTGGACGCCGTGGCGCGGCGGGCCGGCTTCGATCAGCTGGCCCGGCGCATGGCGCGCAGTCGGGGCCGGTGGCGGCGCCTAGTGGGGATTGCCGCGCTCGGGCATCTCCGCGAGCGGGCAGCGTGGGACCGGCTGTACTCGATCGCCCATAGTCGGCACCCGGTCGAGTCGCTCGCGGCGGCCCGCGCACTCGTGCACATCGATGTCGAGCGAGGCCTGACGGCGGTGATGCCGCTCATCGCCATTCGCGCCGACTGGCCGCCGTCGCGCGTCGCGGCGCTGCTCCAGGACGCAGGTCCGGACGCGATCGTCGAGCCGCTGACTCGGGCGGCCGCCGAGGCGGCGCCGGCAAGCCCGGAGCGGGCTGCCCAACTGGTGGGCTACATGGTTCTCGCGCCGAGCGCGCTGGTAGCGCCGCATGTGCGAACGCTGATCAGGGGCACTCGCGACGCCAGGCTCATCCGCGCATGCCTCCACGTGCTGTCGAGCGCCGACGACGTTGACCTGGTGCGTCCGTTTCTCGCCCACCCCCACTGGCCGGTGCGGAGCGAGGCGGCCCGGACCGTCGGGCGGCTCGGCACAGAGGCTGACGTCGCGGCGCTGACGCCCCTGCTTGGTGACACCGCCTGGTGGGTCCGATACCGAGCAGCACAGGCCATCGCCTCGCTTCCAGCCATCGGAGCCGTGGAGCTGCGCCGGATTGCCGCCGGGCATCCGAATCCCTTCGCCCGCGACATGATCGTGCACGTGATGGCCGAGCGGCAGATCGCATGAGCGTGCGCGAGGTGGTGGTCGGCTCGGGGTGGGTGTTCCTGGCGTACTTCCTCGCGCTCCAGGTCTGCTATCTGTCGCTGCTCGTACTGGCGGCGATGAAGCTCCGCCGAGAGCTGGAGGATGCCACGCTCGACCGGTTTCCCCGGATGCGGTCCGGCTTCGAGCAACCGGTGACGATCGTGGTGCCCGCCTACAACGAAATGGCCAACATCGCGGCATCACTGCGTTCGCTGCTGCAGCTGGAATACCCGGCCTACGAGATCATCGTCGTCAACGACGGCTCGACCGACGCCACGCTGGAGACGTTGATCCGCGAGTTCGCGCTCGTTCCGTTCCCCGAGGCGTACCGCCTGCGGCTCCCGATCAAGCCAATCCGGGGGGTCTATCGGGCCCCGGCCCACCCGAATCTTCGCGTCCTGGACAAGGAGAACGGGGGCAAGGCCGACGCACTCAACGCCGGCATCAACGCGGCCCGCTACCCGCTGTTCTGCAGCCTGGACGCGGATTCGATCCTGCAGCGCGACAGCCTCGACCGCATCGTCAAGCCGTTCCTCGACGATCCCACCGTCATCGCCGCCGGCGGAACGGTGCGGCCGGCGAATGGCTGCCGGGTGCAAGGTGGGTTCCTGATTCAGACCGGACTGCCGCGCGATCTGCTGGCGCTGCTGCAGGTCGTGGAGTACATGCGGTCGTTCCTATTCGGGCGGCTGGGGTGGTCGGAGATCAACGGCATGCTGGTGATCTCCGGCGCCTTCGGCGTCTTTCACAAGGAGACCGTCGTCGCCGCCGGGGGCTATCGCACCAACACGATCGGCGAAGACATGGAACTGGTGGTGCGGCTGCACCGGCTCCAGCGCGAGGCGGGGCGGCGATACCGCATCGTCCAGGTCCCGGAGGCAACCTGCTGGACCGAAGTGCCCGAATCGGTGGACGTGCTGCGCAGCCAACGGGTGCGGTGGCAGCGCGGTCTGGGTGACAGTCTCGCGATGAACGCCTCGCTCTTCGCCAGTCGGTCCGGCGGCGTGCCGGGGTGGCTCGCCGTGCCGGTCACCATGCTCTTCGAGTGGATCGGCCCCGCCGTCGAGGTCGTGGGCTACGCACTCACCGTCGTGGCGATGGTCATGGGGTGGTTCTCGACCCACTTCGCTCTGCTCCTCCTGGCCGCTGCATTCGGGCTGGGAGTGCTGCTTTCCGTCATCACCGTCCTGCTGGACGACGTCGCGTTTCACGTCTACCGGAGCTGGAAGGACGTGTTCCTGCTCCTTGGCGCGTCCCTGATCGAGAACCTGGGCTACCGGCAGATAAATGCGTGGTGGCGCTTGCTGGGCTTGATAAAGCGGGCGCGGGGCAGCAAGGGCCACTGGGGCGTGATGACGCGCCGCGCCGTCCTGCACAGTGCTGACTGACCGCGGAGGCACGCGGGCGCTTCGGTCGGTCGGGGTCCTCGGTGCGGCGTTACAGCCCGCCGTCGTATTCCAGGTCCAGCACGCGACCGTGCCAGTAGGGTAGTCGCCCCTCCGGCACCTCCCACGCGACCTCGCCCTCCAGCGGTACCATCACACCGTGGACGGGCGCATACCGCCGATACTCACAGCGCCACGGGGTCGGCACGTCGGCGCCATTCACCTCTCGGTACCGCGCCGGCGTGTAGGCACTCACGATCTCCCCCTTCGGGCCGAACTGAAAGTCGAGCGATACCGAGGTAGCGCGGTCGGAAACGGTGGCGCGAGCGGTGCGCGCATCCACGGCGTCCCAAACCACGCCTGCTCGGGGCAGCAGCGCCGTCGGAAACCATACCGCCTCGGCGAGGTAGCGGTGAAGCGCCCCCGCATTGAGCCCAGGACGCCCCCGCTGGTCGGCGACCGTAATGAGCGCCGCGAGCTTGCCGAGCACCGCGCCTGAGCCGGCCACATAGCCATCCCTGACGCGCACGACAAGCAGCGGCGCCATGCGAATCCGGGCGTCCCAGACGAAGCCAGGCGGTATCGTGGTGAAGTGCTCGACGGCGGTGAAGGGGCGCCACGGAGCATTCCGGTCCCCGATGCGGAACCTCCCGGCCTGCTCGACGCGGGCCCGGCGGAAGAACGGCTGGCCAGCCGTCAAGGCGAACGTCAGGTAGCTCGCTACGGGATCGGGTAGCTCCCGGAGCTCCCTGGGGGAGAAGGCAGCCGGTTGGGCGACGTCGCTGGCAGCGCGAAGGCGTCTGACGCTCGTCGCGGTTGCCCGCTGCCACAGCACCGTGCCGAAGGCGACCGCGGCGGCTACGCCGCCGAGGAGTCCTCCGCCGGCGGCGATCGCCGCGGCTCGAAGTTCCCGTCTCTTCCCCATGTCTGCTTTCCGAACCTGCATCCTCTGACGCAATCCTACGGCTGACTTCGTCGCTCCGCCATTGGCGCGGGAGGCCGGCGTCTCGGGATCGGACACCTTGAGCGCAGGAGCTTGCAGCGCGCGGCATGCCACTCGATGGGCGAATTGCGTCGCGCTGCAATGCTTCACGGGTGGGGCTCTGCCGGCACGCACGCGATAATCGACGCTGCCATGCCCGGTTAACGCTCGGCGCCACAGCTGGTACGACACCTGCGGCCGAGTCAGCAGACCTCCCCCAACATGCTCCCGTAAGCTCGCGAGCCGACGCATGCCGAAGACTCCTACCGGCCCCCGGCCGGATCCGATGACCCGTGAGGTGGACCGGTTGTTGGCGCAGCTTGAACGCGCCGGGACCAAAACCGAGCACCAGAACGGGGCGGTGCCCGTCACCAACTCGGGGAAGCGCCGCTTCGTCGGCGTCGCGCGATCCAACGAACCGCCCACGCGGGCCGATCTTATCGGCCTTTGGGCCCGCCTGGCGCTCGGCATAGCGCTCGGCCTGGTGATGACGCAGTGGCCCTATCCGCGCCGATGCGATCTCCCGCTGGCCGGTTATCTCGCCGCCGTAGGGATGATCGTGATCGCAGGGGGGTGGATCGCGTTCTCGTCATGGAGAATGCGGAGCGGCGTGCCGCACGTGCTCGCGCTGGCGCTGGTGTTCTGGGGCATCGTGCTGACGGCGGACCAGGTGCTCCCGCGGATCGGATACGCAGCCGAGCAGGCGACCTGGCGCTGCGGGCCTTAGCAGGTTCGCTCGGCGTCCGAGGCCTCTGCCAGTCCCTGGGCGTATTGCCACGGGCGCGCTCCGCCGGCTGCGGGCGGCCGGCCGAAGCGGCCAGTCGCAGGGGCTGCCGTCACCCGAACCCCAACCCCTTGTTCGACAGCGGGTTGGACAACTCACCCTGATCGGTCGGCGATCCCCCGTTTATGTCCCTCGCAGGGGGTAGCAGAGGACTGATTATTGCACTACGCGCAGGCTCCGATCACGCGTGCGGCCACCCGCTGCTCGACACACCCGGAGTCGCCCGCTAATGACGGTGCCCAGCCAGATGTCGTTGCGTCGGATCCCCGACGCGCTGCACCTCAAGGTCCGCATCGCCTACGCGGCAGCGTGGGAAGCGTTGATCGACACCCACACCGACCAGGCGCTTCAGTTCGTCTGCGAGTTCGCTCCACGTCTCCCGGTGCTGGACGGGCTCGACCTCTACTTCCAGGTGACCACGGTGCCCGAGGCGATGCAGGAGCCGGTACGCTTCCGCACGCTCGTCGCACTCGACCTCGATTCCCTGCCGCCGCTCACGCCCCTGGCGGTGCTGACGGGTTGGCAGCGCTTCCGCCCCGACCTGATGCTGGAGCAGCAGCGCTACCGGCGTCGCTACCACGACAAGACGCTGGAGCTCGCGCGCATGGTGGGGGCCCGAGCCGCCGAGGCGATCGTCGGCACCCACGTCGAGAACGCCATCGGATTCACGCACCTCCTCCGCGGGGCGATGCCGGTGAACACGGCGGCGGACCGGTATCTGAGGGAGTTCAGCCTGCCGGCGAACGTTGCGCAGATGGTCATGCAGCGGGTACGGGCGCGGGTGGCGGGAGAAGAGCTGACCGCCCAGTACAATGACCTGCCGCCGAGCCCTCCCGAGCCGGCGAGGCCGCCCGCTCCGCGAATCGATGCCCTTCCCGACGCCACCGGGGCGTTTCCCGGGGCGACCGTCCGGCGATCCTGATCCAGCATCCCGGCGGGCAGACAGGGTGGACACGCAAACGGGGGCGCTTCGAGGCGCCCCCGTTCGGTCTGCCACTGGCGAGCCTGCCGCGCTCAGGCGTGCGCGTGCCGGACTACCACCCAATCACCACGCTGCGGCGGGAAATCGAACGGCCGGTTGAGCCGCACGGTGTCATGGTCGAAATCGATCTCGACCACTTCACGCGACTCGCCGTGGACGACGACCGTGTCGCCCGGGAGCACGCCGGCCCAATGCCGGCTCACAGCCCGCGGCTCCGCCGGGAAGGCCAGATACGCCCCCACCACGAGCAGCGCAAAGCAGAGATAGAGCCCAATCGAGATGATGGTTCCTTCCATGGAGGATCCTCCATGTGCCGAGGGGATGACGGGGGCGGGCCCCGTTCCCAACATGCGATGCGGCCGGGCTGCCCCGCAAGATCGGGCGACCCGTTCGGCAAAGGAGGGCTACCGGCCCTGGCGCCCACGCGCGCCCGGCAGCGGGATACCTTGGACACATGTCAAGATCGAGATGGCAGCGGGAGGGGGCGGCGGGGAGGAAGGGGGGGTCATGATCATCGCCCGGATGTTGTCCCGCCTTCTAGTAGCCGCTTGCGCTCTGGCCGGTTGCGCCGGCGGGCCGGCGCGGCCTGCTGTGAGCCCGGGGCCGTCGGGCCCGGGGGTGCTGCCCTCGGCCCTCGCGTGGAGCGACGAGTTTGACGGTCCGGCGTTGGACCAGGTCGCCTGGGTCCACGACGCGCGTCCGCCTCAGGCGGGTGATTTGACGCGGTACAGCTCAGGGCAGGCGTGGCTCTCCGACGGGCATCTCGTGATCCGGGCCGATCGTGCGACGCCCGGGGGCAAGCATCTCTATGTGTCGGACGCGATCTTCACCTATGGCCGGTTCGCGTTCACGTACGGCTACGTCGAGGCCCGGATCAAGTTCCCCCGCGGGCAGGGTCTTTGGCCAACGTTCTTTCTGTATCCGCAGGCCCTGACCGCCAACGGCTACCATGAGATCGACATTGCCGAGTTCCGGGGGCAGATGCCGTTCCTCGTCCACCAGCAGGTGGCCTTCGGGCCGGACAGCACGCGGGTGAATTGGAAGACCGGGTCGTTCTACTACCGGAGTTCGGTGGACCTCACGCTCGACTTTCACACCTACGGCTTGTACTGGGGGCCTGGCCGACTCATCTGGTATGTGGACGGAATGCCAACGTACACCCAAACGGCTGGGGTACCCAAAGAGCCGATGTACGTCATCCTGAATCTGGTGGTTGGGGGCGCGTACGCCGGCCCGCCGAACGCGTCCACGCCGTTCCCGAGCGATCTGCTAGTGGATTACGTGCGATTGTACCAATGATCGGGGCCGGCAGTTGGCGCCGCCAGATGACTCGATTCACGCAGGCCGCGCCACGCCCGCGCTCGAGACCATCTCGCCCATGCGGCGCGCTGCGGCGGCATCCGGCAGCGCGTGCCCGAACGGCAGCTCGACCGGGGTGCAGATGAACGTCTGCGCGAACGCCTCGGGTGCCTGGTGCTCAACCCGGAAGCCGGCGGTCTCCAGCAGTGACGCGAGGCAACTCGGCGTGAGTCCCCAAAACCAGTTGCCGTACCCCTGATCCGGCTCGAAGGCGTCGGTGATGCCGACCTGCCGGCCAACGCCGAGGCGTTCGAGGTTCCAGAGCGCGCGGTCCTTGGGCTTCAGCATGGGGAAGTACACGGCCGCGTTGGGGAGCCCCTTGATCTCGGGGATTGTCGACGAGCGCAGGATCAACGTCTGCCGGCAGAGTGCGCGGAGCGCCGCCAGTAGGTCGAATGGACTGGGATGATGATACAGCACTCCGGCGCAGAGGACGACGTCGACGGGACCGATCCGCTCCAGCGTCCGGGACTGCGACGCGTCTCCGAGGATGAACTCCACCGACGATCTCCGCTCCCGCTTCTTCGCCTCGAACTCCGGCGTCGGGCCGAAGACGTCCACCGCCTTGACCGCAGTTGCGCCGGCTTCCTCCGCGCAGAAGGAATGCTCGCCGTTCACGCCCCACATGCAGCCGATGTCCGCGAAGCTCCGGCCGGGCGCGTACTGGCGGATGTAGTGCGGCAGGCGGGCGTACTCGCCCACGTCGTCACCACGCCAGGCTCGCCAGTACCGCCAGACGAGGTTGAGGCGACGATGCTTCAGTAAACCAACCTTCCACCTATACGGCATTGCGGGACGCTCCGTCGGTCACAGAGTGGAGGAGTTGATGCGCGGCACTTCGAGCGCCGGTGGCTGCGCTGCGCGCGGAGCTGGTGCTGCGGCGATACGGCGGGCTTGGCGGCGGGCCCGCAGGTAGGCCAGCGGGCTCGTCAGGGCGCCGGCCAGTTCGGCCGCCACGAAGCGCCGGCCGAGACGGCCCGGGCGAATCATCCGGCGCAGGAGCCACCAGCCGATCCACTCGGTCAGCGCGAAGCGCAGCAATGCGCCTCGCGAGACCGTCCGATTCCGGGCGCAGGTCAGCAGGTAGCTGCCGAACCCCAGGCCGTTGTCGCGAAGCTGCCGGCGCAGCATGGCGAGACTGCGGCGGTGTGTGTGCCAGACCAGGGCCGCCGGTTCGTAGACGATCGTACCACCCCGCACGACGAGCCTGTGCAGCATCTCGATGTCCCCGCCGCCGCCACTGGGTGTGCCCACGTCCAGGGCCACGTCGAAACCCTGAAGGCCTCGAAGCGCGTCCCGCCGGAACGCCATGTTGGCGCCGGCTCCGAACGCGCTGGCCCACAGGAGCTCGCGGGTCTCTATGAAATCCCGCCGGATCGTACGGCGGTGGAATCCCTGCACCATCCCGCCGTACACCTGCTCGAAGAGCAGCTGCGCGTCGGTCTCGAGCTCGGACGGACAGACCGGCCCCGTGACCGCGGAGACCAAGGGATCCTGGAATGCGGCGCTGATGGTCCGCAGCCAGCCGGGGTCGGGCCGGACGTCGTCGTCCGTGAAGGCGACGATCCCATGCGCGGCCTCGGCGATTCCCCGGTTGCGCGCCCAGTCCAGGCCGGGCCGGTCCTCCCGGACGTACCGCACCGCCAGCCGCGCCGCCAGCCGCGCTGTCGCCTCGGTCGCCGAAGCGTTGTCCACGACGACCACCTCGAAGCAGGGGTGGTCCAGGGCGAGCACCGCCCCGAGGCATCGCTCCAGCTGGTCGGCCCGGTCCCGGGTGCACACGACGACACTGACTGGGAGGGGCGGCTCCGCTGGCGCGCTGTCGCGCGGAAGTGGCAGGAGGGTCAGCGGGACCATCGTCCACCCGAGCTGTGCCATGATTGTGTCGCGAATCTGCTCGGCGGACGCTACCGGCCGGCGCGCTGTCGCGAGGTATGCCCAACCGACGGGTTGACCGTGCCGCCGGACGAGGAGCAGCAGCCCGTCGTAGTCCTCCAGCCCCCAGACGGGGTCGAACGGGCGGCCGAGATCGAGATCCAGCACCCTGACCGCCATGGATCAGTCTCGCTGCGGGGCGTGGAGCATCGCGCGCTCCAGTGCGAGCGCGGAGAGGTAGGCGACCGGGTACCGATCTACCAGTGCCGGCCGAAGGTGCACGCCGCGCAGCCGCTCCGCGCCGGCTTCCGGCGGGATCCGTCCGATGGGCAAATCGCCGTAGCACAGGCGAGCGCCCGCCGGCCGCTCGGCGTCGAGCCGGCCCTCGGCCGCAGCGAGGCCGGGACGAAGATCCACGGTTGCCTCCGGCCCTGCCTCGGCCCGGGCGGGGCCGCTTTGCAGGAAGCCGGCGAGTGCCTTCCACGTGCCGAGCTCGTCTCGCACCCCTCCCCAGTAGGAGAGGCTCCGCAGTCCGTGGCTCACTAGGCGCCACCCTCGCCGGAAGTGCCAGTGCTCAAGCGGTGAAAGCAGCGGCGTGAGTACGGCGGGAAGGAGCGCGGCCACCCACCGCAGCCGGAAGACGATAATGGGCGCCCAGTGCTCCGCCCACGCGCCGCTCCATTCTCGATAGGAGACCGCTGCCGCTGGTCGTAGCACGGGGTGGCGACGGGTGATGATCACGTCGCCCCGGCCTTCCTGCCGCGCCCGCCGCAGTGAGCGGGCATGGTCGGAAGCCTCGTGATGCAGCCCGAGCGCGTCGGCTGCGAAGACGAATGTCGCGCCGGCTTCCATCAGGCGCACCCCGAACTCCCAGTCTTCGTGCGCCCCCGCCGAGAAGTCCGGGTCGAAGCCGCCAGTCCGCCGGTACAGCTTGGCGCTGAGCGAGACGTTGCCGCTGAGGAGATCGCGGTAGGTGAATCGATGGCCCGTCTGGCCCGCGGTCGTGAAGTGATCCTGCCACCACCGCCTCAATTCGGTGCGGAAGAGATCGGTGCGGCCCGGCAGCACGGGCGGATACGGGCCGAGCACCACGCGGTCGGCGTGGGCGCCGTGGGCCCGCGCGTGCGCCGCGACGAGGGCGGGAGTGGGCTCGACGTCGTCATCTATGAAGAGAAGGAGGGAGGCGGTTGCGGCAGCGGCGCCGGCGTTACGGGCGGCGGCGGCCCCCCGGCCCGGCTGCTCCAGCACGCGGAGCGCGAAGGGCGCGGCGTGCCTGCGAAGCGAGTCGACCGTCCCGTCGGTGCAGCCATCGGCTACGACGAGCACCTCGATCCGATCGGCCGGAAGGGTCTGGACGGCCAGGGCGCGCAGGGTGCGCAACAGCGATGCCTGGCGATTGTGCGTCGGGATGATGACACTGATGGCAGGCGCGCTCACGCCACCCTCCGCCGCCGTCGGCGGCGCGAAAGAAGATAGACCCACGGCCCCGCAGCGCAGCCGCCCAGCTCCGCCAGGAGCAGGTCGGGCGGGCCGCTGTCTGGGCGGCGCAGGAGTGAGCGGGCAAGCGACGGCAGCTGGTGCCCGAGCAGCCACCGGTACGCCGCCCGGAGCACGCCGAGCTCGCCTTCGACCAGCAGGCTGCGGGTCCAGGCCGCGTACACGCCGGTGCCATACCCGTAGAACGCCTGTCGCACCTCGCGCCACGTGCGGCGGTGCCGGTGCCAGCTGAGCGCGGCCGGATCATACACGATCCGGTAGCCCGCGCCGAGGACGCGCGAGAACATCTCGTTGTCGCCACCGGAGCGGGTGATCGTTCCCGCATCGAGGGCTTCATCAAACGGTCCCAGCAGCGCTGCAGCGCTGCGGCGGAGGGCCATGTTGACGCCCGCGCCGGCTAGGCCCGCGGAAGGCGGCGAGAGCACCGTGGTGTCGAACACGCGCCGGGCAAACCCGCGGCCGAATGTGCTCAAGCGCTCCTGCCATTCCTGAGCCTCGGTCTCGAGTTCGAGCGGCAGCGTCAAGCCGGTCACGCACTGCACGAGCGGGTCCTCGAAGTTGCGGACCAGGCCGCGGAGCCAGCCGGGGTCGGCCACCGCGTCGTCGTCGATGAAGGCCACGACGTCATGGGCGGCTTCCGCCAGCGCGCGGTTCCGCGCCGCGTTCAAACCGCGGTGGTCCTCCCGCACGTAGCGCGCCCGCGGGTGGCGCTCGACCACACGGCGCGTGGCGTCGGTCGCCGGCGCATTGTCGATGACGACGATCTCCTGGCCGTCGTCCGGCATCGCCTCCAGCGCGGACAGACAGCATTGCAGGTCGTCCGGGCGCTCTCTGGTGCAGACAGCCACGGTCGCACGAATGCCGGCCGCCGAGGTTCCGGGCTCCTCCCACTCGAGGTGATTCCGAAGCCATCGGTCCCACACGGCGTAGCTGTCCTGCTTGGCCGTGGCGGCGTGTATGTCGGCCCCCGCCAAGCGTCCGTCCTGGACCGGGAGGCGGACGTGATCGACCACCCGTCCCCGGAGTAGCAGGTAGACGAACGCGCGCGTGTAGCGGTCCAGCCCGTCGATGACAGGCGGGATGCGCTCCAGGTCCACCATAACGACGGCACTAGGCATGGGTCGGATCCGGGCGCGCCGCGCGGGATGTGCCACGGTCGCGAGGGCGGCGCACGCGGAAGGGAGGCACCGGGACGGTCTGGCCCGGCGCGAGCCGCTCGGCGAGTGCTCGATACAGCGCCAGCCATTGCCGCCCGCCATCGGAGGGCTGGCGCGGATCCAGCAGGATCGTACCGAAGCGTGCCGCGAGAAGGTCGCGCAGCCGTGTCGCGCCGACGCCCATGCCGTGATTCGCGATCTCGACGACGCCCACCCGTTGCCCCTCGGACGTCACCTCAACCCGCGCAGTGGTACAGTCCTCCAAGCCAGTCAGCGCGCCGACCGGCTCGCGGACGTCGACGCGCCGGACCACGCAGCCCGGCGGGGGACGCCGGAGGCGCCGCCGAGACGGGTCCACGGCGGGCAGCGTCTCCCC
>CAZFKN010000008.1:47114-51170 GCA_964519805.1 uncultured Gemmatimonadaceae bacterium | reverse complement strand
CCGGCGCAGAACGACTCGTTCACGGACCACTACCTCGGCGTGCCGTTCGACCTGAGCGAGGTGCTCTTCATCGCCACGGCGAACTTCATTCAGAGCATTCCGGGTCCGCTGCTGGACCGAATGGAGGTCGTGGAGTTTTCGGGGTACACCGAGCGGGAGAAGCTCCAGATCGCGCGGCAGTACCTGATCCCCCGTCAGTACGAGGAGAACGGGATCGCGCCAGGCCAGCTCGAGATCACCGACGACGCCCTTTCGGAGGTAGTGACCGGCTACACCCGGGAATCGGGCGTTCGGCAGCTCGAGCGGGAAATCGGGCGGCTGGCCCGGAAAGTGGCCCGCAAGATCGCGGGCGGTGAGAACGAAGCGGTGACGCTGACGCGCGACATGGTGGACGACCTGCTCGGCCGCCCGAAGGTCCATCCGGAGAAGGCCGGCCGCGACGATCAGGTCGGCGTGGCCACCGGTATGTACTACACGCCCACCGGCGGCGACATCATGTTCGTCGAGGCGAGCACCATGCGAGGCAAGGGCGAGTTGGTCCTGACCGGGCAACTGGGCGACGTGATGAAAGAGTCGGCGCGGGCCGCCTGGACCTACGCCCGGTCACATGCCGCCGCCCTCCAGGTCCCGGATGAGATGTTCGAGCGGGACATCCACGTGCACGTGCCCGCGGGCGCGATCCCCAAGGACGGCCCCTCGGCCGGCGTGACGATGGCTTCGGCAATTGTCTCGGCGATGAGCGGCCGGCCGGTCCGTCCGGACGTCGCGATGACGGGCGAGATCACGCTCCGGGGCCGCGTGCTGCCGATCGGCGGGGTGAAAGAGAAGGTGCTCGGCGCCGAGCGGGCGGGAATCACCACGATCATCGTGCCCAAGGAAAACGAGCCGGATCTGGAAGACCTGCCCAAGGAAGTGCGGGACAAGCTCCAGATTCACCTGGTCCACGAGTTGGGCGAGGTGCTCGCGTTCACCCTGCGGGGGGCCTCGTTCCGCGAAGGCCGCCTGCTCTTCGGCGACGAGAAGAACCCGAAGGACGTGGTGCCATTGTCGCCGGGGTTTCGCCACTAGACCCGGTAAGAGGGTCTCACTGGCTTTTCCTGAACTCCGCTTCCAGCCGCCCCACCGCCTCCTCCATCCGGGTCACGATCGCCCCCGGAGGGGGCGCACCTATGAGCCACTGCTCCGCCTCCCGGGCAATCGCGCTGATCGCGGGAAAGCCGTAAGACCCTCCCGATCCCGCCAACTGGTGCAGGCGGCTCCGCATCGCGGTGGCCGCCCCGGGCGTGCCGTTGCGCAGCTCGGTGATGTCCGCTCGGAGGGCCGCAATCTGCCCTGCACTCCGCGCTAGGTACTCCGCACGTAGCTCGCGAAGGAAATCGTCGTCGGCAGAGCCGTCGGTCATGACTGACCGCTGTAGCCGGACAGAGCCAGCCGTGCGGCCGCCACGAGCGCCGGCGCCGTGCTCCAGTGCCCGTGCACCTCGCTCCCCTGACGATACGCGACGACCGCACTCCTGTCGTCTACGACGCAGACCAGGGGCGCGCCGGGCCAGGAGTCGTCCCCGGCGACGAGCGTCACCGGAGCAAAGTCCAGCTCGACCGGCCCCGTCGACAGAAGACTGAGGGTGACGCCGGTCGTGACCGGTCGCCGCAGCGCCGGCGCCAGAAGGGGGTACGCCTCCGGTGGCGCGAGCAAGGTGACTGACCTCGTTGCTCGGGCAACGTCGTGCGAGATCAGCTGAAGAGCGGCGCGCGGCGAGTCCACCTCCACCACGGTGGGAGTGGTCGGCACCGCCAGCTCCGCGAGATCGGCGCTCAGCTTGTCGAGTGCCTGACCGTGTTGGTTGGCGATCCTCGCGATGAGCGCCGTCGTATCCTCCGGCCGGTACTTTCTCGGCCGGCCGCCGTCCGAGCGCGCCGCCCCCTTCGAGACCAGCCCCTCGAGCGCGCTATACGCGTTCGCGCGAGCCAGCCCCGCCGCGCGGGCGATGGCGTAGCCGGTGCCCGGGCCTTCGGTGAGGAGGACTTCGTAGACCAGGCTTTCGGTGGGGGTATAGCCGAACGGGGTGAGATCCACGCGGGGCATGGCAGTAGTCTGGGGGACTACGCCGACGAAGGCAAGACGCGTCTATGCGTAGTCCACCGACCATCCGAGCAGCTTTGCGATGAGGGCGAGGCGGAACGTCACGTCCATCTGACGATCCTCGGCGGTGGTTGTCTCGAGGTGCAGCGGATAGGCGTGGTACGTGAGCTTGTTCAAGGGCCTCGGCGCCGATCTGAGCCCCTTGGGAGCCCAGACGCCCGTTTCATCGCAGTCCTTGAGCAGCCGGGCGAGAACCTTCGTGGCAACGGGCGCGGTGTGGAGGGCGCCGATTCGCGCGAGCAGCTCCACATAGTGGAGCGCCAGCGGCAGGTCCTTCGGCGTCCCCTTCGCGTCGGCTTCGATGGGGTCGCCCAGCAGGAGGTGCACCGGCCGGACGAGCTTCTTCCCCAATTGAACCGCGAACGCCTTCTTGGGGGCCGGCTGCGCGAGGTAGTGACCCAGCCGCTCGGTAAAGCCGGCCCGCTCTCGCTGCAGGTTGGGCATCGATCCCAGCATCGCGACCGAGTACCAAGTCGGCGGGTGTGCCTCGGGATGGAGCACGATGTTCTTCCCTGACTTCACGAACGGCTTCTCCGCCACCGGGCTGCGGAGAAACTGGGAGACCGCGCTGGCGATCCGGTGACCGGACCCCCGCAGGCGCGGGTCTTCCACGTGTCCGGCTTCGGCCAGCGCGCAGGACGCTGCCTCGCGGATCACATTGCGAATCCAGGGCTCCGCTGCCGGCTCCGCGGCGACCAGCTTCTGGTATTCGAACAGCAGGGCCGGGTTCTCGTCGCGCGTGAGTAGCCGGAACAGGATCCGATCTGCGAGCTTGAGGGGACGCCCATCCCGAGGCCATGCGAGCTGCAGGAGACGGCGGTACTGCGGGATGGTCCCGACGTCCTTGATGCCTTGCGCCGCGGCCGGCGCGAACGCGAGCAAGTTGTTCCCCCAAACGCCCGTGTCCTTCTGCTTCCTGATGACCGCTTGGGACGCCCGGGAATCCGGGACTGCGGCGTGGGCGGCCTCGATCGCCTCCGGGGGGGCATACCCCTCCGGAGCGAGGTCCCGGTAGGTGCGGTACTGGATGGACTCGCTGCCGTATTGGAGCAGCCAGGAGAGCGGAATGCGATGCCGCGACGGCAGTTCCAGGAAGGCTCCAGGGGCTGGCTGGGTGACCGAGAATTGAGCGGCCGCAAAGATACTAGGGGCGATGAGGATTCGCTATTGGCCCGCTGGAGCTCCCAAAGCAGTCCCTGACCGCTACTTGAGCCGATCCTTTCCCGCGGCTTCGAACTCCGAGCCCTTGCTCCAGACCGGTTGACCGGGCGCCTCCGCGACGGCGAGGGCGGTCCGGACGATTACACGGTCCTGCTGAACGGCCCCGTCGTAGGTGTACCACGGGAGCAGCTCGTCCCCCGGCTGGTGATACCGGTGCGCCGTGTAGTCGTCCTCCTCCTGCTGGCCCCAACCGGCCGGCCGGCCGACGACATCCAACCCCTTCGCGAGAGAGAGGGCGGGCACGCCCGCGCGCGCGAACGGGAAGTGATCCGACCGGAAGAACGAGCCCTTGATAAGCGCGTCCTGGTTGATCGTGACCCGGAGGCCCTCCTGCCTGGCCGCCTCGGTGAACACCCTGCCGAGGGACGACTGGTCCATGCCGAGGGCGGCGATGTCCCGCGTTTTCCCGAAGAGGTTCATCACGTCCATATTCAGCACGGCCGCGATGTCCTTGAGCGGGACCGTCGGTCGGGCCGCGAACGCGGTCGAGCCGAGCAGTCCGGATTCTTCCGCGGCGAAGGCCATGAAGACGATCGAGCGGGGCGCATGAACGCCGCTTCGCACGAACGCCTCCGCCGCCGTCAGCATCGCCGCCGTTCCCGAGCCGTTGTCGAGGGCCCCGTTGTAGATGGAATCCCCGTTCACGGGCAGGCTGATGCCCAGGTGATCGTAGTGCGCGCCGATGATGACCGC
>CAZFKN010000008.1:43061-47014 GCA_964519805.1 uncultured Gemmatimonadaceae bacterium | reverse complement strand
AGGAGCCAGTGACCGTGGCCCATCCGTAAGTGGCGCTCTCGGTCGTATGGACCATGAGGATGCCGGCCGCACCCTGTCGCTCGGCCTCCTCGATCTTGTAGGTCCAGCGGCCGTAGTAAGTCAGAATCTTCCCTTTGAAGAGGGTCGAATCACGCAGCCCCGGCGTGTTCACCAGGACCACCACGATCTTTCCCTTGACGTCCAGCCCCTTGTAGTCGTCCCAGCCGTACTCCGGCGCGACGATTCCGTAGCCGGCGAAGACCAGGTCACCGGCGACGCTTACGAGCGAGTCGTCCTTCATCGACCAGAGCACGTAGTCCTGCTTGAACGTGAGGGGCGTGTCGCCCTGACCGACGATGGTCGCCTGAGGACTTGGCGTAAGCGCGATGACCGGTACCTCGTGGTAGTAGGTCCCGCTGTCGCCGGCAGGCTCGAGGCCCAGGCGCTCGAACTGCGCGGCGATGTACTTGCCGGCGATGAGCCCGCCCCGTGTCCCCGGCGCCCGCCCCTCGAGCGCGTCGTCGGAGAGGAACGTGAGGTGCGCCCGCATCACGCCGGCCGAAATGGCGTTCGCGAGGCGGGCGCCCGCGGGTTGCTGGGCGTGCGGTGGTGCCACGAAGGAGCCGACGGGCAAGAGCAGAGCAACGAGGGACCTGAGAAAGCGGGACAAGGCACTCCTCCGGGCTGAGCCGAGATTCAATGGCCTAGTGTGCTCGCTGGAAGGGCGAGTCCTTCTTCCAGCGCGCGGGTTCCGGGGCGTTCGCCGTCGCCAGCAGCGTGCGGGCGAAGACCCGCAGGGAGTGCGCGGCGGCCGCGTAGTCGAGCGACTGGTGCAGATCGTCGTTCGGCTGGTGGTAGCGGTGCTGAAGGTAATCGTCCAGCCGCTCCTTGCCCGAGCCCGGCGGACCCGTGCCCACGCGGTCGCCGAAGAAGAGAAAGGCGACCGGCACGCCCGCCCGCGCGAACGAAGCCTGATCCGAGCGCCTGAAGAACCCCTGCTGCACCGCTTCCTGAAGAATCGGGCTGTTCCGAGCGGTGATGGCGTAGCCCTCCGCCGCCGCGGCCGCCCGGAACACGTCGCCTAGCGAGGAGAGGTCCGCGCCAAGCGCGGAGATGTCGCGCGTGTCCGCCAGCACGTTGAGTCCGTCGAGATTCAACATGGCGGAGAGCTGGGCCAGTGGCAGGGGCGGCCTGAGGACGAACGCGGCTGAGCCAAGAAGCCCGGCCTCCTCTGCCCCGAACGCGACGAACAGCACGGAACGGTCTGGCCGGGCGCGGGCGTCGACGAACGCTTCCGCGATGGCCATCATCCCGGCTGTCCCCGACGCGTTGTCGAGCGCGCCGTTGTAGATCGAGTCGCCGGCGACCGCCCGGCCGATCCCGAGGTGGTCGTAGTGGGCGCCCAGCAGCACGGCCTCGGCGGAGCGGCGCCGTCCCGGGAGCCGGCCGACCACGTTGACGGTCGGCACGACCCGGCTCCGGGCCTCCACCGCCGCCGTGAGCGTCAGCGCGAGCGGCACGCCGGCGGCACCCGGGTGCGCTGCCGCAGCGGCGAGACGGTCCAGGTCTTCGCCGGCGCCAGCGATCAGACTCCTAGCCGCAGATTCGTTGATCCATCCGGCCAAACGGGCCGTCCCCTCGCCGGCGCCCTGGTCTCCGAGCACGAGCCGTTCGCCCTGCCAGGCATCCGCGATCATCGTCCACGAGGTCTGGTACGGTTGGCGGTAGATGACGAACGCTCCCACCGCCCCATGCCGAGCTGCCTCGTCCACCTTGTACTGGCGGACCCCGTAGTCGGGACGCGCCGGATGCCGGAAGAGTGTCGTGTCATGGTCGGCGGGTGTGCCTACGATCATGAGAACGATCTTCCCGGTGACGTCCACGCCGTGGTAGTCGTCCCATCCCTCCTCGGGGGCGACGATCCCGTAACCCACGAACGCGACGTCTGCGGTCACCTGCGCCGAGTCCGCCGGGCCGGGGATATAGGCGACGAAATCGGTGCCGACGGTCAGTGCCCGGCTGCCCGCCACCCCGAGGCTGGACGTGAACCGGCGGCCGGTGAGCGGGATGCGCTGAAACCAGGTGCCGCTGTCGCCGGCAGGCTGGAGTCCGAGACGCTCGAACTGGGCGGCCACGTATTTCGCCGCGATCTCGCCCCCGCGCGTCCCAGTACCGCGGCCCTCGAGCGCGTCCGAGGCAAGGAACTCCATGTGACCCCGGAGGACTTCGGCTCGCACCGCGCGGGCAACGCCATCTCCCGGCCGTTGCGCCGCGATCGACGCCGGCGCGGCGGCGGCAGCGAGCAGGAGGAGCCACAATCGCATCAGCGCGCCGCCGGGGCGGGAGTGCGGAAGTCGGAGCCGGACGCCCAGATCGGCGCCGCGGGAGCATTGGCGGCGGCCAGCGCCGCCCGGGCGAGCACCCGGGCCTGTTGAGTGATGCCGTCCATGCTCATCCAGGGTGCCAGCTCGTCGCTGGGGCGGTGGTAGCGCTCGTTCCAGTACTTCTCCCGCTGCTCTCGGCCCCAGTCGGCGGGCCGGCCCACGAAATCCACGCCGTTTACGATCCGGAGCGCCGGGATATTCTCTCGCGCAAACGCGTAGTTGTCCGATCGGAAGAAGCGGCCCCGGTGCAAATCGTCCGGGTCTTCGTTGATAGTCATGCCCTCGGCGGCGGCGGCCTTGCGAGCCAGATCGCCCAGCGACGATTGCTTGACGCCCACGGTGCCGAGGTCGCGGGTCTTGCCATAGAGGTTGAGCACGTCCATCGCGAACGCGCCCACGAACCGCAGACCCGGGGGAGGATGGCGCACGAGCCACTCCGATCCCTGGAGGCCAAGCTCCTCAGCGGTGAACGCGGCAAAGATCATGGTCCGCGCGGGGTGCGCGCCGCTGGACGCAACCGCGTCGGCCGCCGCGAGGGTCGCCGCGACCCCGGAGGCGTTGTCCAAGGCGCCGTTGTAGATCGAGTCGCCGTTCACCGGCTCGCCGATTCCGAGATGGTCGTAGTGCGCGCCGACGACGATCGCATCTCCGGCGTGGGGTCCGCGGCCGGCCAGTGCGGCAACCACGTTCACGGTCGGCACAGGGCGGACCACAGTGCGGATTTCGGCGTCGAGTTTCGCGCCGAGCGGGATCGGCCGGAAGTCGCGATGCTCCGCCGCCTCTCTGAGTCGAGTGAGATCCTGGCCGCCGCGGGCGGCAATCGCCGCGGCCGAACTGTCGGAGAGCCAGCCCCAGAACGTGACGGCCGTTGCGGGCGCGCCGAGGGATATTCGCTCTGCCGTGAGCGCCTGCACGGCCTGCCAGGGAACCCCGCCGCGGCCCTCCGACTGCACCACCAGGAGGGCCAGGGCCCCACGACGGGCGGCGACGTCCGCCTTCTCCCGCACCGCGATCCACGGACGCCCGGTGAGGCGGTCGAAGAGGGTCGAGTCAGGATCGCCGGGCAGCACGACGACGATCTTGCCGCGCACGTCGGCATCCTTGTAGTCGTCCCATCCGCGGGCGGGAGACACGATGCCGTACCCTGCGAAGACCAGCTCGCCCGCCACCCGGGCGAGCGAGTCGTCAGTGACCGGCGCCACCACGTAGTCGAGCGGGTAGCGAAGCGTGGCTCCATCTACCGACAGGGCCGGTGACGGGGTGCGCCCAAGCAGCTTGATGGCCTGAAAATAGGTGCCGCTGTCGCCGGCGGGCTCGAGTCCCATCCGGCGGAACTGGGCCGCGATGAACTCGGCTGCCACCCATTCGCCCCGCGTGCCGGTTCCCCGCCCCTCCAGCGCGTCGTCCGCGAGAAACCGGATGTTGGACTCGATGGCCTGCGGGCTTACGAGAGGGAACGTCGTCGTGGCCTGGGCGTGCAGCGGCGTCGCGGCCGCGGACATCGCCGCGGCGAGTCCGAGGGCTACAAGAGGGCGAAGGACGTCGCCTGGTCTCATCGGCCGGCCACCG
>CAZFKN010000008.1:0-42961 GCA_964519805.1 uncultured Gemmatimonadaceae bacterium | reverse complement strand
GAGGGCCGCGAGGCGGGAGGGACTTGGCACGCGGGAATGGTAGCGAGGGAAGCCGTCGGGCTCCACTCCTCTGCTTGTCGCTCCGGCCGGGGTGCGACACCTTCAATCGCGATGAACCTGGTTCAACTCTCCGGCCGCGTTCTCTACCTCACCGAAGACCCCGGGCTGCTGCGCCGTCAGCTCGAGGGGGCGGACCTTCCCTGGTCGCCCGCACTCCGCCTCCGCGACGACATCTCGACCGATGAGATCACGCCGGCGTGGGCCTGCTATCACGCGGACGAACGACTGGGAGAGTTCGCCTATGTCGGTCTCACGTGTCGAGATGAAACACCTGTCCAGCCGGGAGACGTGCGGCGAGGTGGCTTCGCGGTGTCGGTGAGCGGGCGGCGGAGAGGCAAGGGGTCGAGCCGAGAGGCGTCACCGTTCGCCGAGCGGGCCGCCGGCATCCGTCTGGTGATCGCGGAGAGCTTCGAGCGGATTTACCGCGAGAACTGCCAGAATCTGGGCATCCTCACCAGTACGGATCTCTCGCTGCTGGGCCCGCTCGCACGAGGCGAGGCGATACCGCTCCAGCACTTTGCCGCCGGGGAAGGGATCGTGGGATCCGGCATCGTGATGGCGGGCGGGCTCCTGCCGTACAGCCGGGAGCGTCTCGCGGGCCGGATCCGCGTACCGAACACTGACCCATCGCTGCGGTCCGGCGGGCCGGCACGGTCAGCTCGGGGGCCATCTCATGCGGCCGGGCGCGCCATGACGCTGGCCGAGAAGATCATCGCGCGGCATTGGGTGCTGGATGCAGGCGCCGAGGAGACCGGCGTCGAGTCGGTCTCGCCCGGGCAGGAGGGGTTCGTCCGCGCCGACCTTCGGTTCAGCCATGAGTACGTAACGCCGATGGCCGCCCGGCTGTGGCGCGAGCTGCCGGGCGCCCGCATCCGTGATCCGGGGTCGGTGCTCCTCTTCCGCGACCATCTGACACTTCTCGACTTGGCGATGCCGGAGGAGCGGAAGGCCGAAGGGCTGCTCGACCTGGCGCTGGACCTGAAGCGTCGCCAGGAAGAGTTCGCGCGGGAACACGGGCTCCGACTCTACGACGAGCTGCCGCGTGGTCCGGGCGGGCTTCCGGGGGCCGGCGCGGAGGCGATCTGTCATTCGAAGGTGCTCGAGCGCTACGCGCTGCCGGGGCAGCTCATCGTGGGGAGCGACAGTCATACGCCCCACAGCGGAGCGATCGGCTGCGTCGCGTTCGGCATCGGCACCACGGCGCTGTGCGCCGCGTGGCTCACCCAGGATGCGCGGCTTCGCGTTCCCGAGTCGGTTCTCGTGCGAGTCCGGGGGCGGCTGCCCGGCAACGTTACGGCGAAGGATCTGATGCTCCACCTCCTGCGCCAACCCTTCGTGCGGGAGGGTCGGGCCATCGGCGCGATCGTCGAGTACGCGGGAGAGGCGGTTGAGGCCCTGTCGCTCGACGAGCGGGCGACGTTGACCAACATGGCGGCGGAAATCGGCGCCTTCACGGGGATCGTCCGACCGGACGCCGTCGTGGTCCGATTTCTCGAGACCGAACGCGGGATGCCGGGCGCTGACGCCGAGGAGCTGATCGCTGGCCTAGGGTCGGACCCCGACGCAACGCATGCTGCCGTGCTGGACGTGGCTGCCGACCGCTTGCGTCCCATGGTGGCGCTCCCGGGTGATCCAGGCCGTGGCTGTGCGCTCGACGAGCTGGGCGCCCGGGTGCCGGTCGACATAGCCTACGCCGGGAGCTGCACCGCGGGAAAGCGCGAGGACATGGACATGTATGCCCGCGTATTCTCGGCGGCGGCCGCGCGCGGCCGCCGCGTGGCGCGGAGCGTGCGGTGCTACGTGCAGTTCGGGAGCCAGGACGTGAAGCGCTACGCCGAGCACCGTGGCTACGTCGAGTTGTTCCGATCGGTGGGGGCCGAGGTGTTGGAGCCGTCGTGCGGAGCCTGCATCAACGCGGGGCCGGGCGTGAGCTACGACAGAACCACCGTTACGGTGAGCGCGATCAACCGGAACTTTCCCGGTCGCTCCGGTCCGGGGAGCGTGTATCTCGCGAGTCCCTACACGGTGGCGGCGTCGGCGGTGGCGGGGTACATCGCGGCTTGGGAAGAAGACAGTGAAGAGTGAGCGGTGAACAGTGGACAGGCCCCGCTCCGCCAAATCACTGTTTACCGTTCACTGTTTACTCCAGTCTGGCCGATGGGCAGAGGTCGGCCACCACGCACTCCCCGCACCGCGGTCGCCGGGCGATGCACACCTGGCGGCCGTGGAAGATCAGCAGGTGCGAGAGTAGCGCCCAGTCGTCGCGGGGAAAGAGCTTCATCAGGGCCTGCTCGATCTTTGCCGGATCGGTCTGGCGCGTCAGGCCGAGCAGCTGGCTCAGCCGCGTCACGTGCGTGTCTACCACGATCCCGTCGTTGATCCCGAAGGCGTTTCCCAGGACGACGTTCGCAGTCTTCCGCCCCACCCCCGGCAGCGTCAGGAGCTGTTCCATCGTGCGGGGAACCTGGCCGTCGAAATCGGCGACCAGGCCCTGAGCCATCCCGATGATGCTCCGAGCCTTGTTCCTGAAGAAGCCGGTAGACTTGATGATCTCCTCGACGTCGGCGGGCCGGGCCCGCGCGAGCGCCGCGGGGTTCGGATACCGGGCGAATAGCACGGGCGTCACCATGTTGACCCTGGCGTCCGTGGTCTGGGCCGAGAGGATCGTCGCGACGAGCAGCTCGAACGCATCCCGGTGGTCGAGCGCGGTCCGCGCGTCCGGATACGCCGCCTTCAGCCGCTCGAGGATGGCCGGCGCCCGGGCCTTGGCACTCGCCGTCACGGCCGCCGCCGGCCGGCGAAGGCCAAGAACGGATCCACCGGACGAGTGTTGAGGACGTCCTCCGGGCCGAGCCATCCCTTTCTCGCCATCCCGATGCCGTAGTCCACGTTGCCGATCCCCGCCACGTTGTGCGCGTCCGCGCCGAGGGAGATCGTCACCCCCGCGTCCCGCGCGCCGCGCAGCACGCGCCAGTCGAGGTCGAGGCGGTGCGGATCTGCGTTGATTTCCATCGCCACGCCCGTCGCGGCCGCCTTCTCGAATACCTGGTCGAGATCCACGCCGTACGGCTCTCGCGACAGGAGCAGCCTGCCGGTCGGGTGACCGATGATGGTGAGATACGGGTTGTCCATCGCGACCTTCAGCCGTTCCGTCATCTCCTGCGCGTTGAGATTGAATCGGCTGTGGATCGAGGCGATCACGAAGTCGAGCCGCCGGAGCACGGTCTCGTCGTAATCGATGCGCCCGTCGACCAGGATGTCGGCCTCGATCCCCTTGAGCACGCGGATGCCGGTGAGACGGGTGTTCACTTCATCGATCTCATCCGCCTGCCGCGCCAGATCGTCCGCCTTGAGGCCTCCGGCATGGGCCGCGGCCTGGCTGTGATCGGTGATGCCGACGTAGGAGTACCCGGCGGCGCGACAGGCCAGGGCCAGGTCTTCGACCGTGTTCGTGCCGTCGGAGTAGACGGTATGGCAGTGGAGAAGGCCTCGTAGATCGGAACGCTCCAGCAGCCGCGGCAGCGTCGTCGTCGCCGCGGCCTCGATCTCTCCTCGTCCCTCCCGAAGCTCCGGGGGGATGTCGGCGAGGCCGAGCGCGCGATAGAGGTGGCCCTCCGTCGGCGTGGGGACGAACTCGCTGCCGTGCCACAAGGCCGCGCCGCTCAGATTATGACCCCGGTCCGCCGCGTACCTCGAGAGCGACTCGAGATGCGCCTCGCTGCCGGTGGCCTGGACCAGGACCGCGCCAAGATTGACCGCTGTCGTGACCACGATCTGGGCGCTGGCACCGCCAGTGAACCGGAGCGTGACCCGCCGCTCGTCCTGTCCGGCGAACTCGTGCACGCCTGGGAGACGGCTCAGGCGGTCGAACACGTCCGCGGGGGGTACGTCGGCGACGACAACGAGGACCAGGTCCTTGACGATCTCCGCCCGCCGGCGCACGTCCCCGGCTACGAAGGCATGCACAACGCCCTGGAGTCTTTCCAGCGCCTTCCTGATGCCTTCGGCCTCTTCAGCGGCGTGATGCGACAGACGGAATGCAGTCGCCCGGCGCAGGTACGCAATGCCGCGCAGCACGTTCTCGGACGTCTTGGGGCCGAAGCGGGGCAGCGTAGCGAGGCGGCCGTCGAGTGCCGCTGCCTCGAGCTCGGGCAGAGAGTCGATGTCCAGGGCCTCGTGGATCTGGCGGATCTTGGCGACGCCGAGGCCGGAGATGGCGAGCATCTCGACCAGACCCGGCGGCACGTGCTCGCGCAACTCCTCGAGCAGGGTGGCTCGTCCGGTCGTGGCGAGCTCGGTCACGATCTGGAGCGTTGCGGGGCCCACGGCCTTGGTCCCCGCGAGCGACCCGTCGGCCAGGGCTTCGTCTAAATCGCCGGGTAGAGTGCTGATGGCGCGGGACGCGGTGCGAAAGGCCCGGATGCGGAACGGGTTGTCGCCCTTGAGCTCCATGAAGGCGGCGATCTGCTCGAGCACCTGCCCGACCGCCTTCTTGTCCATAGTCTCCATCAAGCGTCTCTCCGAGCCCTCAGCGCTGCACCACCCGGCCCGAGCATACGCCAGCCCAGCTCGAGCAGCTCCTCGGCCCCCGCCACCGTGTTGAGGCCGGCCTGCGCTCCCCCCGCCAGAAGCGGGGCGAAAAGCACGCTGCCGTCCGGGCGCGCCAGACCAGGCTGACGCGCTCCCTGAGCCTCGACCACGGTGAAGCCGGCCCGGTCCGGCCGCAGGCCGAACACGCCAAGCACCCGGAGCCGGCCGTCAGGAGCGGGGGCGAGAAAGCAACCGTCCAGGGGCTCGAACGGCTCGCCCTCGACCGGCCGGGCCCAGAGACGCCGCTCGGGCACCTGAACGTACTGCCCGGCGGGGGGTTCCGCCTCCGCCTCCTGGGCCGGCCTTGGCGCCGTGCCGAGGAGCCCGGCGAGGTCCGGGGCGGCGACCACCGGGCACCCCGCGCTCCAGAAGAGGTAGGCGTGATGGACGAGGGCCGCGAGTTGATCGATCCCCTCGCCCAGACCGTCGTCGGGGCGAAGCTCGCGCACCAGGAGCGCAGCGTCGCGCTCCAGCAGAAAGGCGTCGCGGTCGCGCGGGTCGCGGCCGGCGCTCAGGAACGCTGCCTTGATGGCGGGAAACCGCTCGGCGCCGAGATTGGTGAAGACGAGATCGAAGGGTGTGGGTCGGGGAGCCATCAGGGGAAAGCTAGTGCACCAGCAGCCGGCGGCCGCAGGCTACAGAAAGCCGTCGACCAACCGGCGAAACTCGTCCAGCCGCTCGACGTGGGGGCAGTGGCCGCACCGGTCCAGCGCATGGAACTCGGCGTCCAGGGCGCCAGCGGTTTCCCGAGAAGCCTCGATCGGGATGGGGTCATCCCGTCCATGCAGGACGAAGGCCGGGATGCGCAGCCCGCGAAGGGCCGGCCTGAGGTCGTAGTCGCCGAGGCTCCGCCAGACCTCCTGCTGGGTACGCCCGACGACGCGAAACGCCGTCAGCTCGCGCACCTTGGCAGGATCGTAGAAGTAGGGCACGACGGCCAGCTCGAATTGCCGGCGCTCGTAGGCTTGGGGATCGCGCTCGCGCAGGCCGCTCTCCCGGAGCGCGCGCCGCTCCTGTTCCAGGGCGGGTGCGAGGTTCCGTTCGGCGAACCGGCGCTCGAACTCTTCCCGCGCCGCCCGCCAGGACGGGGCCGGGGAGACGAGGGCCAGCCGCTCCACCCGGTCGGGATGCTCCGTTGCGTAGAGCTGGGCCAGGAGCCCGCCCCACGAGTAGCCGAGGAGCACGAGCCGCTCGAGGCCCCAGACCTCCCGCAGCGCGTCGAGGTCGGCGACGTGCTCCAGCCAACCCACGGGGACGTCGCGTGCAACCGGCGACCGTCCTCCGCCGCGCTGATCGTAGTAGACCAGCTCCCGGCGGTCGGCGAGCACGTCGAAGCCGGGCAGGAGGTAGCCGTGGTCGGCGCCGGGGCCCCCGTGCAGCACCACGGCGGGCGGACCCTGGCCCACCCGCCGCTCGAAGAGAGGTACACCGCGCACCTCGCGCGTCGCGATGCGCGGGCCGATCACTGTTTACCGCTGTTAGAGCAGCACGGCCAACGCATCGGCCACCTTTCGAACCGCCGCCCCCTCCTCCGGCGTGAACGGCGCCGGCTCGTCGCTGTCCACGTCGATCTGGCCCAGGATCAGTGCGCCGCGCCGGATGAGGACCACCAGCTCCGAGCGAGTCCACGCGTTACACGCGATGTAGTTCGAGATTGCGCGGACGTCGGGCACGTTCTGGTCCTCGCCGGTGGCGACCGCGGCGCCGCAGACGCCGTGTCCGACGGCGATGCGGGTGTGCTCCGTCTCCCGACCCGCGTGGGCCTCCAGCAGGAGGTCATCGCCGTGGAGCATGTACATGTACACCGACGTGTACGGCGGCCCGGCTGCCTGGATCCGCTCGGCGGCGAGGCGGAGAAGCCCTGCCCGGCCCACATCCCGCGAGAACGCTCCGCGCAGCGCGGCGACCACCTTGTCGGCATCGAGAATCGGCATGGCTCCGGGTTCCTTACCTGGGGACGAAGTCCGCCGCGGGCTCCACCGCGCGGGCGAACGCCGCGAGCAGCCGCGCCGCGCGATCGAGATCCTCGAGCACCACCATCTCGTTCGGGCTGTGCATGTAGCGGTTGGGGACCGAGATCAGCCCGGTGGCGATCCCGCGGTGGGCGGTATAGATCGAATCGGCGTCCGTGCCGGTGTACTTGGGCGCCGCCTGCACGGTGTACGGAATCCCTTCCCGGTCGGCGGCGGCCACGAGGCGGTCGAACACGACCGGATTCACCGCCGAGCCGCGGGACAGCACCACGCCTCCGCCGAGCTTGAAGTCCCCGTGGCGCTTCTTGTCGGCGCCGGGATAGTCGGTCGCATGGGTCACGTCCACCACGACCGCGACCTGCGCATCGAGTCCCACGGCGGTCGTGCGGGCGCCGCCACCGGTGGCGTACGCGATCTCTTCCTGGGTCGTCGCCACGGCCGTGACGGACGCGGTGGGCCGGTCGGCGGCGAGGAGCCGGAGCGCCTCGAGGACCACGAAGGCGCCGATGCGGTTGTCCAGGCTTCGGCTCACGATCTTCCCGTTTGGAAACGCCTGAACGCTCGAGGCGAGGACGCCGGGATCGCCGACGCGCAAGCGGGTCTCGGCCTCGGCCCGACTCCCGGCCCCGACGTCGATCCACAGGTCCGATGGCTTCGACACCTTCTCCCGGTCCTCCTTTTCCTGGAGGTGGATGGCCGGCTTGCCGATCACCCCGGGGACCGGTCCCTGGCGACCGAGCAGCACCACTCGCTGCCCCACGAACACCTGATGGTCCCACCCGCCGATCGGATCGAAGTGGACGTATCCGTCATCGTCGATATGGACCACCATCAGGCCGATTTCGTCGATGTGGCCGGCGAGCATGATCCGCGGACCGCCACCCGCGTTCACGGTGGCGAGCGAGTTGCCGCCCACGTCCCCCGCTACCCGATCGGCGAACCGATCGGCCTCGGCGCGCCACAGGCGGGCCGGCGCGGTCTCGAAGCCGCTGGGACCGGGCGTGTCGAGGAGGGTCTCGAGAAAGCGGCGCGAGGTCTCGTTCATGAGCAGCCCTGCTCTTCGGACATTGGGGATCGGAAGATAGAACCGCCGCGCGCCCTGCTCTAGCCGGGCGTTTCCGCGGGTGCTGGCAGCTCAGCCGGCTCGATCCGGTGCAGACGGCCGACATCGATGCTCATGGTGCCGCGCGGGTCGCCGTGGTTGAACACGTCGGCGAAGCGGGCGCCCCAGACGATCTCGTGCGGCTTGTACGAGGTGCGGGTGTGGACGAGGGCGGCGAACGTCTCGTCGTACCCCGTGAGCAGCACGATGAATTCGGCGTCCTCCGCCAGGAGCGAGTCCCGCGTGGCTCCCCGGAGCGGACTCGCCTCGTCGATCGGATGTACCACCGTCCACGCGGCTGGAAAGAACGACACCTTCGTCCGCTCCAGCGGAAGCTCGAAAAAATTCCGGTGGGGCTTGCCGTTGCGGTGCTCGACGCGGCTGAGCATCACCTTGCATTCCACCTCCAGCAGCTGGCTGCGCCGCTGGTTGACCAGCCGGAACTCGAAGGCCGTGATGCCGCGGTACGGAGCGACGATCGCCGTGCGACTGAACAGGAGCCGCACGGAGGGCCGCGAGAACCGGGCGAAGATGAGTCCGGTGACGAGGGCCAGGCTGGTGAGGCCGACGAACGACTCCAGCGTGACGATAAGGTGCGCCGCGAGCCCCACGGGCACGATGTTCCCGTAACCGATGGTGCCGAACGTTTCGACGCTGAAGAAGAACGCCCGCAGGAAGGGGTCGGCGATTGGGAACGGCTCCATGCTCTGCAGCGACGCCGTGCCGCATAGCAGGAACAGGCCCGCAAAGAGCGCGTTCATCAGCAGATAGCCGCTGGCGGCAAGCGCCAGGAACCGGGGCCACGTCAGCTCGAGCGCGGCGTGGTACAGGCTGAGCGACGACCAGAATGGGAGCCCGTCGCGCACGACGTTGAAGCTCCCGTCCCGGTTGACCAGGCGCTGGCGGCTCTGCTGCGCGACGACCGAGCCGAAGCCCAGGTCGCGGTTGTCGTCTCGGTTTGCCATGGCCTCCTCCGAACGCGCTACCCCTCCCCGCCGGTTCCCAGCCGGATCCCCCGGACGCTTGCCAGGCCGAGCCGGTCCGCCTCGACGTCCAGCTCCCGCTCGAGGTCGAGCAGCACCTCGTCGCTGATAGCCCCCCGGTCCCTGAGGCCCAGCAGCGCCAACCGCTCCGCGTTCAGCGTCTCATATCGGGCGCGCTTGAACACAGCGTCGGCCAGGGAGGAGCTGGGCGCCACGTCTTCCCGCTGTTGGGCGATCAGCTGCGCACGCTCCTCGTAGTGCCGGCGAAGATCCGCCAGCTGCTCCTCGACGCCCCGCTCCCGACTCTGAAGCTGGGCCAACCGGTCCAGGGCGGCCCGCACCGCGTGGTCACGGGCTTGGAGCTCCTCCTGCTCGAGCGTCCGGTCGTCGGGAAGGTCGAGCCGGCGCACCACCGGCGCCAGGGTGAGACCCTGGAGCACGAGCGTCACCAGTATGACCACGAATGTGAGGAGGATGATCTGATCTCGCAGCGGGAGCGGCCGGCCGTCCGCGGTGACGAGCGGGAGCGCGAGCGCCGCGGCCAGCGACACCACGCCCCGCATGGCGGTCCAGGCGACGACCCCGAGCGCCCGCCAGGACGGCATCGGGTCCCGGGCGCGAATGACCGGGATCTGGCGGGGCAGCCAGGCCGCGATGGGCACCCACACGAATCGGGTGCCGATCGCCGCCAGACTCAGCAGCACCCCTTGCCACGCGAGCGCACCCAGCTCTTCGCGCCCAACAGATTGGGCGAGCGTGCGGAGCTGGAGGCCGATGAGAATGAAGATCACGCCGTTCAGCGCGAAGATCAGGAGCCCCCAAACGGCACGCGCCTGAAGCCGGGTCGCGGGCGCTACGGCGCGACCCCAGACTCGCCGGGCGAACAGTCCCCCCGCCACGCACGCCAGCACGGCCGATGTCCCCGCCCGGTCCGCGAGGATCCAGGCGATATAGGGCGACAGCAGCGAGACCGCGATCTCGCTCATGCTGTCGGAGATCCAGCGCAGCGAGAGGGTCGCCAGCGCGGAGACCGCGAGGCCGATCGCCACGCCGCCGACCGCCGCCACGACGAACCCCCCCGCCGCCTCCGGCAGACTGAATGCGCCCGTCACCATCGCGGCGACGGCGGTACGATAGATGATCAGCGCGCCCGCGTCGTTCACGAGGCTCTCGCCCTCGAGGATGACGACCAGCCGGTGCGGGATCCGGAGTCGGCGCAGGATGGCGACGGCGGCCACGGCGTCCGGGGGCGACACGATCGCGCCCAGCGCCACCGCGCCGCCCCAGCCGAGGCCGGGGACGACGGCATGCGCAACCGTGGCCACAACGGCGGTCGTCGCAGCCACCAGCCCCAGAGCCAGCAGCAGGATCGGCCGCAGATTGGCGCGGAAATCCCGGAACGACGTGAAGTACGCCGCCGCCCACAGGATGGGGGGCAGGAAGACGAAGAAGACGACGTCGGGGTCCAGCCGCACCGGAGGCAGCCCCGGCACGAAGCCGAGTAGCAGGCCGCCGATGACCAAGAGAATGGGGTAGGGGATGACCAGACGTCGGGCCAGCGTACCGAGCCCAATGACCGCAATGAAGAGGAGGGCGATCAGCTCGACGCCCCGGCCCCCGTAGGTCATGCCGCCTGGACCGGCTGCCACCGGCGCAGTCCGGGGACCTCACGACCCTCGAGCGCGGCGCGGATGCGCTCGGCGCCGTCCACCACGCGCGGGCCGGGGCGCGACGTGTAGGCGTTGCCGTCCACGACCCACACCTTCGCTCCCTCCAATACCCGGCACCCGTCCGGATTTGCGAATCCCTCGAGATCCCGGCAACTGCGCTCGACACCGAACCCGCAGAGCGCCACCAGGATCACGTCCGGGCGCAGGGCTTCGACTTCGCCCCAGGTGCGTCGCGTCGAATGACTGCCCGCGGTGGCTCCGACGTCGATCCCGCCCGCGGCATCGATCAGCTCGGGTACCCAGTGACCCGCCAGGTAGAGCGGCTCCAGCCACTCGACACACGCGACTCGCGGAGTTCGGACGCCCTGCCTAGCCCTTGCGAGACGAGCCAGGCGGCTCTGGAGTCCCAGGACGATCTCGTCGGCGTCCGCGGCAAGGTCGAGCGCCGCGCCGACCCGGCGGATGTCGAGCCAGATGCCTGCGAGGGTGGTCGCGGAGAGCGAGATGACCTCCGGCGGCGGGTCGAGGGCCGCGGCGAGCCGGTGGACCTCTCCGTCGGCCACCGCGCACACCTCGCACAACCCCTGGGTCACCACCAGGTCCGGCGCGAGCCGCCGAAGAGCCGGCCCGTCTACCGCGATGACCGGGCGGCCCTCGGACCGGAGCCGGCGCACCTCGGCGTCGATCACGAGCGCCGAGGCTGCGGAGTCGATGGGCGTGGTGGTGATCCGGGGAATGCCCTCGACGGCGGGTGGGTAGTCGCATTCGTGCGATATGCCGACGAGGCTCCCGATGCCGCCAAGCGTCGCCACGATCTCGGTCGCGGCCGGGAGCAGGGTCACGACCCGCCGCCCGCCGCCCCGTCCGGCGGCCACCGATCAGCGCCTCGCGACCCGGTAGAGAATGGCCCCCAGCCCGAAGAACGCGAGGATCGGCATACGGATTCCGGGTTGGGGGGTGTGGGCGCGGGACGGCGAGTGGAAGTGTAGGGCGGCTGCGGGCGCTTGGGGAGTGGCGCCCGGGATGATAGGTTGAGCACCATGCGTCCTGGAACGGTTCTCGGAGCCCTGCTCGTTCTCGCCGGCGTGATCGCGTTCTCCGTCGGCGGATTCTCCTTCACTACCCGCGACAAGGTCGCCGAAGTGGGGCCGGTCCAGGTCACCACCGAGCGCCAGCATTCGATTCCGCTCTCCCCCCTGCTCGCCGGCATCGCCATCGCGGCGGGGGTGGTCC
Source organism: uncultured Gemmatimonadaceae bacterium (assembly GCA_964519805.1). GTDB lineage: Bacteria > Gemmatimonadota > Gemmatimonadetes > Gemmatimonadales > GWC2-71-9 > DASQPE01. The sequence continues at coordinate 31,350 of CAZFKN010000008.1, read as the reverse complement.
TCATCGTCGTCAGCAGCCGCAAGACCCACTGACCCTCGCGGAGAACCGCGTCTCCCCGCACGGCGTTCAATATCCGGCGGGCTCGCAGGCTGGCGCCCGGCGACGCGGTGTTGCATTACATAAGGTCGTGGCCCCGCCCCCATCCTCCCGTTCCTCGCCCGAAGCCGGACGCCCGTCCGCACCGCTCGCCCTTGCGGGCCAAGCCTCGTTGCGTGACCGGCTGGTGGCGCGGGACGAGCGTGCCCTGGTGGAGTTGATCGAGGTCGCCAGTCCTTGGCTCCTCGGGCTGACTCAGAGCATGCTGCGCGACCAGGACGAAGCCGAGGAGGTCGTGCTCGAGGTCTTCCGCATTGCCTGGGACCGGGTCGGCTCGCTCGGCGGCGAGCCCGAGGGACTCATGCCGTGGCTCCTGCGGATCGCCCGGAACCGCGCGATCGACCGCCTCCGCCGGCGGGGCCGTTGGCGCCGCAAAGCGGAACGGGCGGAGGCGCTCGGCGGTCTCGGCCCCGCCACGGCCCAATTCCAGGAGCCGGATGAATCGGCGAGCCCGGGTTGGCATGTGCACGAGGCCGTCCACGAGGCCCTCAAGGGCCTGCCGGACGAGCAGCGGGAAGTGGTCCGGTTGGCCTACTTCGGTGGATTCACGCACTCCGAGATCGCCAAGGAGTTGGGCATCCCCATGGGCACCGTGAAAACCCGGCTCCGGCTCGCGTTCGACAAGCTGCGGGTGCAGCTCGCGTCGATCCAGGATTGGGTTCGATGACGCCGCACGACTGGTACGTCGAGAACCGGGCCGCCTACGTTGCGCGGGCGCTGGAGCCACGGGAGGAGCGCCTCTTCGCCGATCACCTGATCCGATGCGAGGAGTGCACCCGCGAGGTCGCGGCGCTCCAGCGCGACCTCGGTCCGCTTCCCATGGCGGTGGCGCCGGTCGCCCCGCGCCCCGGGCTGTCCCACCAGCTCGGCGAGGGCGTGCTCCGACGGCGCGCAACGTGGTCGCAGGTCGCACCGGCGCTGGCCGCTGCCGCGGCCATCGTCCTCGCGCTCGGGCTCGGTGTCCGCGAGCGACGGGCGCTCTCCGCAGCCCAGCTTGCGGTGGCCGACCGGGATCGGCAGCTGGCGGCGCTCCGCGACACGCTCTCGATCATGCGCCAGGCCCACGTCGTGCAGCGCGATATCGCGATGGACGGGCACAAGGGCGGCCTGGTGATCTTCGACGATCCCGTCTCCCATCGCTGGAACGTCGTGATGCACGGCCTGCCCCCCGCCCCTGCGGATTCGGTCTACCAGTTCTGGTTCATCACCCAGAACGGCATGGTGCGCTCGGTCGAGCTGCGTTGCGACGCCGATCGGCCTGCGTTCGCCACCGTTGGGATGCCCAATTCGCCCGGAGCCGTAATGGGCGCGGCAGTTACGGTCGAGCCCGCGGCCAACCGGACCGAGGAGCCCACCGGTCCGGTGCTGGCGCACGTGCAGTTCTGAAGGACGGCTAGCGGGGGGGAGTCGGGTCCTGGGGTGCGGGGAGGGGGAGGGGCACGGAGTCGGGCGTGTCGGCTCCGTCTACCCGCCAGGCTGGCACGAAGTCGGTCTCCTCTTCACCGCCGAAGTGCGGGATGAGGCCATCGGGAACGCTGTCGTTAGGAATGACTACGCCGTTGCCGCCGAGCCTCCGGAAGAGCTGCCACTCCGCCTTGCGCGCGGCCCAGGGCCGGGGACCGTTGTAGAGCAGCGCCACGAGCAGCACGCCGTCCTGCCGACCGAGATACCCCACGACATTCGCCACCTGCGCCAGCGTGCCGGTCTTGGCGCGCACGACGCCTTCTCCGGGGAAGCCCGAGGCGAGGCGGTGCAGTGTGCCGGTGCCGTTGGCCGGCAGGAGCATCGGGAAGTTCCGGCCCTCGGGCGTCGTAGGAAACTTCGCCAAATAGTCGATGAACGTCCGCGCGGTGGCTCGGTTCTGGTACGAGAGCCCGCTGCCGTCTACCAGCTCGAGCCCGTCGGTGCGGCCGGTGACTTCCTCGACGTGCCGAGTGAGCTGCGAGGCCGGCGTGTCCCGGCCGCCGGCCCACTGCAGCAGCAGCTCCGCTCCGTAATTGAGGCTGCGGCGGTTGATCTCGGTGGCCAGCGAATCGAGCGTTGGAGAGGACACTTCCGCCAGCACGCGGCCGGGGCCGCTCGGCGGCGGACCCATGAACGGCGCGGGGTTCCAGGCAATCCCGGCCTTACCCAACGCGTGCGCCCACGCGGCGTTGAGGACGATCTTCGGATCGGGCACGACCGCCGCGAGCCCGCGCGCACGGGCTCGAACCCCGATCGTGCCGACAAGGACCCAGCCGCCATCACCGCGTGGCCGGAGCCTGAGGTTCGAACGCCGGCCCGCGCTGGTGACCGCCTTCACCGTGACCAGCGATGCGATGCCGGCCGGCGATTCGTCAACCACGCGCGGCCGAACCCCCGCCCTGGAGGCCGGCTGCACCGCGATCCAGACCAGATTCTCGTTGAGCGTGACCGGCCCGATGACGGGCGCGAACAGCCGGCCGAAATGGTGCCGCGACCAGGTGGCTGGATACGCGTCGTTCGCCGGACCGTCGGCGCTCTGCACGTTGAGCGGCCCCGTGAGCCTGCGGACCCCCGCGCTCGCGAGTTGGAGCGCCAGGTCGTACAACGTGGGCCCGGCACCCACGCCTCGCTCGAAGGACGGATCGCCGTTCAGCTCGAGTCCCCAGCTCCCGATCCACTCGCCGGTGGCGGGGTCGATCGAGCCGGCTCCCACGACGCGCGTCGGCCGGCGGGCGGATCCGCCCAGCACGGACCGCGCGAACCCCGTCGTGAAAACCTTGACTGTCGATGCAGGGATGAGGGCATCGTCAGGGTTGAGGCTCCAGAGGAGGGTCCCGCTCTGGTCCGCCACGGCGATGCCCCACAGGCCCCGCGCCGCGTGGGACGCGGCGCGGTACCAGGAGCCCATCCTTTCATCGAGCCACTGCTGGTCCGGTGCCTGACCGGCAGCCTGTGCCGCGTGGAGCCCAAGCCACAGGAAGCCCAGTCCGATCGGGTAACGTATTGTCAATGTTGCCACTGCCTTACCTTAGCATCATCTTGGCGATCGTCTGGAGCTGCATGTTGCTCGTCCCCTCATAAATCGTGCCGATCTTCGCGTCCCGATAGTACTTCTCCGCGGGGTACTCCTTGGAGTAGCCGTACCCGCCGAAAAGCTCCAGACACCTCGACGTGATCCGGTCGGCCACCTGCGAGCTGAACAGCTTGGCCATGGCGGCCTCGCGCGCGAATGGCCGCCCGGCGTCCTTGAGGCGCGCGGCGTTATAGACCATGAGCCGGGCGGCCTCCAGCTCGGTCGCCATCTGCCCCAGCTGGAACTGGATGCCCTGAAACTCGGCGATGGCCTTGCCGAACTGCTTTCGTTCTTTGACGTAGGCGGTCGCGGCGTCGAGCGCGCCGGTCGCGACCCCGATCATTTGCGCGCCGATCCCGATGCGGCCCTCGTTGAGCGTCTCGATCGCGATCTTGTACCCCTGACCCACGGGTCCGAGCACGTTGCCGTCGGGTACGCGGCAGTCCTCGAGGATCAGCTCCGTGGTGCTCGATGCGCGAATGCCGAGCTTGTTCTCTTTCTTCCCGACCGCGAAGCCGGGGAAGCTGCGTTCGACGAGAAACCCGGTGATCCCCTTGTAGCCCTTGGCGAAATCGGTGTTGGCAAAGACAACGAAGAGCCCCGCCTCAGCTCCGTTGGTGATCCAGAACTTCCGGCCGGTGAGCGCCCATCCACCGGCCGTGCGGTCGGCCTTTGTCTCGAGGGCAAAGGCATCGCTGCCGCTCGCCGGCTCGGACAGGGCAAAGGCGCCCAGCAAGTCGGTGTTGAGGCGCGGGAAGTACCGGGCTTTCTGCTCGTCCGTGCCCCAGCGGCCCACCGCGTTGTTGACCAGTGTGTTGTGTACGTCCACGTAGATCGCTGCCGAGGCATCGACCCGGGCAAGCTCCTCGATGGCTAGGGTCGCCATGAAGATCGAGCCTCCGGCGCCGCCGGCGGACTCCGGAATCTCGATCCCCATGAGGCCAAGCTCGAAGAATTTGGGCAACAGATCGGCCCGGAACTGCGCGGCCTCGTCCATGGCGCTCACGTGGGGGCCGATCTCGGTCTCCGCGAACTCCCGGACCGTGCTGCGGAACAGCTCCTCCTCCTCCGTGAGGACGGTGAGCGCCGCCGGAGCGGCAGAGGTGGCCTGTATCATGGACAACTCGCTTGTGGAAGTGACGGCTCCTGCAGAAGATACCGGTGGCCCGAGGGGGGTTCAATCCACATCTTTGACAGCCGCGCCCAACGGGGGTAACCTGTGCCTCGCATGAGCATCCGATTTCTCCGTGTTCGCTCGCTCCCGGCCATGGCGGTCGCCGGGTTGGTCACGTCCGCCGCCGCTTCGGCACAGTCACCCGCGCTGTCACCGGAGACGATGGCATTCGTCAAGGTGGACGCAGCGACCACGGCCTTGGTCCACGCGCGGGTCATCGATGGCACCGGAGCCCGGCCCAGGACCAACCAGACCCTCGTCATCGACCATGGTCTCATTCGCGCCGTCGGCGACTCGGCGCAGGTGCCTGTGCCGGCCGATGCGCGGGTGATCGACCTGGACGGCCGCACCGTACTGCCGGGCTACGTGATGGTGCACGAGCACATGTTCTACCCCGGCGTGCTCTGGTCCAGCGGCTACATGGGCAACGAGCAGGCGTTCAGCTTCCCGCGCCTCTATCTGGCGGGCGGCGCCACTACCATCCGCACGGGGGGCAGCCTCGAGCCGTACGCCGACCTCGAGCTCAAGGCCGCGATCGACTCGGGACGGATGCCGGGGCCGAAGATGGACGTGACGGGCCCGTATCTGCAGGGTCCGGGGTTCCCCCTCTTCTATCAGATGCACGCCCTCAAGGGACCGGACGACGCGCGGCGCACCGTGGAGTATTGGGCCGGGATCGGCGTCACCTCGTTCAAGGCGTACACCAACATCACCCGCGAGGAGCTGGGCGCGGCAATCAAGGCGGCGCATGCACGCGGCCTCAAGGTCACCGGCCATCTCTGCTCCGTGACGTTCCACGAGGCCGCGGCCCTCGGGATCGACGACCTAGAGCACGGTCTGCTCGTGGCCAGCGACTTCGTGGCCAACAAGAAGCCCGACGATTGCCCCGACGCGGTCGAGCCGTCGCTGCTCGCGCTCGATCCCGCGGGGGAGCCGCTCCAAAGGCTGATTCGGGAGCTGGTGGGGCGAAAAGTGGCGGTCACGTCGACTCTCCCGGTGTTCGAGACCTTCGGTCCCCATCGACCGCCGCTTCCCGACAGGGTGCTCGATGTCATGACCCAGGACGCGCGGATTGAGTACCTCCGGCAACGAGCGCGCATCGCCGACAAGGGGGATACGACGTGGACGGCCCTCTTCCGTATCGAGATGGCCTTCGAACGGGCCTTCGCCCAGGCCGGCGGGCTGCTCCTTGCCGGTACGGACCCCACCGGATACGGCGGCGTCGTCGCGGGCTTCTCCAATCAACGGGAGGTGGAGCTGCTGGTCGAGGGCGGTTTCACAGCACTCGAGGCGATTTCGATCGCCACGCTCAACGGGGCCAAGTACCTCGGGCGGGACCAGCGGGTCGGAACCGTCGCGGCGGGCAAACAGGCCGATCTCATCGTCGTCCGGGGCGATCCGTCCGCCAATATCGCGGATATCGAGAACGTGGAGATGGTGTTCAAGGATGGAATTGGCTACGACCCGGAGAAGCTGATTGCGTCGGTCCGGGGGAAGGTCGGCCGCAATTGAGGCGCTCATGAGCGAGCCCGGGTTCAGACTCGAGGCCCGCGCCCGGAGCTTCCGCTACGCGGCTCGGGGCATCATGGCGCTGGTTCGCTCGCAGCACAACGCCTGGATCCACGCCGCCGCGTCGATCGCGGTCGTCGCGCTCGGCCTTGCAGTGGGTCTGTCCCGGGTGGAGTGGTGCCTCGTCGTAGTCGCCATCACGGCGGTCTGGACCGCCGAGGCCCTGAACACGGCCCTCGAAGCGCTCTGTGACGTCGCGTCGCCCGGGGCGCATCCGTTGGTCGAGCGGGCCAAGGACATCGCGGCGGGAGCTGTGCTCATCACCGCCGCCGGCGCCGTGGTCATCGGCCTCCTGGTGTTCGGACCGCATCTGCTCGCGCGCGGGGGGTGACTACCGTGCCGAGCGCCCTCACTGCAACTCCTCGACCAGTCGAACGACCCTCGACCATTCCCCCGGCCGCAGCTTGCTCCCCCAGGTCATCGCGACCCACGGGTTCGCGAGGTAGTACGGCCCCCGCGGATTGGGGAGCCCGCTGAGCGACACGCAGTTCCAACACTTTTTGAAGATGAAGACGGCTCGCTCGCCGAGCGTCAGCACTGGGGCAAGCCCCCAGTGCATGTGGACCGACTCGACCTCCGGGTACTGCACGACGATCTCGTTGGCTGCAAGCGTTGGGAAGGGCGGCCCCGGCCTGAGGAAAGCCGGGAGTATCCCGAAGTCGACGGTCCTGGCGCGATGGAGATTCCCCTTGGCCACCGAGTCCACGACGACCCGCACGCTATACCAGGTCTCTTTGGCTCCCGCCTGGAGGTTCGGCGTGAAGATGCCCGTCTCCGAGACGCGCTCGACCGGGGTCCCGAGAACGACGAGGTCGCCGTCCCGGATGAGATCCATCAGCCGGCCGTCCGGCACTTCCCCCACCGCCGGCGTCTCGCCGGCGTAGGGTACGGCCGGCGCCAGGAGCCTCTCGTAGGTGACGCAGGAGGTCAGAAGGAAGAAAGCCAGCAATCCCAGTCGTCGGGGGGTCATCCCTCCACCCCCATGCAGCGTGCAAGGCCTTACCACTGTCAATCTAGCCGAGCGGCGGCCGATCGCGTCCCGTTGTCCTCACCCCCATTACGTTTCGGTCCCACGAGTCCGAATGCCCACGACCCCGACCGCCCCCGTCACCTCCGTCCTCCGCCGCTTGCGCGAAGACCGGCCGCTTCTCGCGGTCGAGCTTCGGCCACCGCGGAGTGGGATGTCCTACGCGGACAGCGTAGACGCATGGATCGACATGTACCACTCGATCCGCCGGCTCGCGCGCCAGGATGCCCTCATCTTTCTCACCGACAACGCCGTCGGGATGTCAGAAGAGGAGAACCTCTCCCATCTCACCGCCAACCTGGCCGGGGAGCTGCCCGCCGCCCGGTTGGTGCCGTTCCTCACCTGCAAGCACTCGCTCGAGTACCTCCAGCTCTACGCCGCCCGAGCCTCCTCGCACGGATTCGAGGCGCTGACGGTGGTCGGGGGCGACCAATGGGGGGGAGCGCCGCGCGCGGTCCCGCACGCCTACCAACTCCGGCGCCTGATGCGGCGGTGGGTCCCGGGTCTGAACCTCGGCGGCTGGGTCAACCCCCACAGCGATCCCGAGCGCCAGGTGGACTTCCTGCTCGACGGCGAGTTCGAGGCCGACTATTACCTGACCCAGATCGTGTCGCATCACTACCTGGACCGCCTCGAGCGCTTTCTCGCCGAGACCCGGCGGCGTGGGGTCTCCTATCCGGGTGTGTTCGGAGTCTTTCTCTATCGCAGCGCGAATCCGCGCACGCTCGGTCAGTTGGCGAACTTCTTCCCCGTGCCGGTGGACGGTGTGACGCGAGACTTTGAGGCGGGGTTGTCTGGTGAGGAGATCTGCGCGCGCACGATCTGTGCGCTCCGCGCCATCGGCGTCGACAAGATCTATCTGAGTAACCTGGGGTTCGACCGACCAGACGCGCGCTACCGGCGGATTCTCGATCTGATCAGCTGAGAGGGTCCGCCGGCGAGAGCGCATCGAGCACCTCGAGCGCGAGCGACACACGCCCGAACGGTGCGCTGACCTGCACCCCCTGCACGATTCCACGGACGGCCTCGAACGTCTCTTGGGCGATCCGGACCCCTTCGGCCTGGGCGGCTTCCACGCCTCGCTCCTGCGCCCGCCGCATCCGGTCGATCACGACACCCGGCACGTGCAGCCCCGGGACCTCGTTGCCGAGGAACTCAGCGTTTCTTAGCGAGGTGAGCGGCCAGAGGGATGCAATCACGGGAATCCGCCACTGGGTCGTCCGGTCGATCACGCGCGCCAGCGCCTCCGCGTCGAAGACCGGCTGGGTGACCGCGAACTCGGCCCCAGCCTCGACCTTCCACGCGAATCGCTCCAGCTCACGCTCCTGCTCCACGGCCCCCTGGTTGAGGGCGACGCCGATCACGAAACGGGTCGGGTCGCCGACGGAGTTACCGCCGGGATCGAGTCCCCGGTTGAGCTGCCGCACGACGTTGGTGAGGCCGATGCTGTCGATGTCGAACACCGCGGTCGCGTCGGGATATGGGCCCGCGGAGGGCGGATCGCCGGTCACGATGAGAATGTTGCGGAGCCCGCCTGCCGCTGCGCCGAGCAGGTCGCTCAGCATCCCCAGCATGTTTCGATCGCGACAGGTGTAATGGAAGACGGTCTCGATCCCCACCTCGCGCTCGATGATGAGCGCTGCGGGGAGCACGCCCATGCGGAACCGTGCGCGCGGGCTGTCGAGGACGTGCACGGCGTCGATCCCCGCGTCCTTGAGCGTCCGGCAGTGGTCGAGCATCTCGCCCGCGTGCCAGCCGCGCGGGGGCACCAGCTCGATGCTGGCAACCCGCTCGCCCGCAGCCAGCTTCCGGCCCCAGCGCGACCGTTCTGCCAGCGGCACCGGCTCGACATCGCCGGCCCGCTCAACCTCGCTGCTCGGCCGGATCGCCGCGGCGCGGCGGGGCCGAGCGCCGGCGACCTGCTCGCGGATCCAGCGGATATGGTCGGGCGTGGTCCCGCAGCAGCCGCCGATGAACCGTACGCCGGCCTGGATCAGCCGGCGGGCATATTGCGCCATGTACTCCGGGCTGGCGAGGTAGATCCGACGGTCCCCCACCGCCCGGGGGAGCCCGGCGTTCGGCTGAGCCGAGAGCGGCTTGGTCGTCACCGCCGCAATCCGCTCGATCGCGTCGAGCATGGCAGCCGGCCCCACCGAACAGTTGAGCCCGATCACGTCCGCGTTCCACTCCGTCAGCTGCCCGGCCAGCGACTCCACGGCGGTGCCGTACGACGTGCTGCCGTCCTCGCCGACCGTCATCTGGGCGACGACAGGGAGACTGGATGCGCGTTGCACGGCGAGGACCGCCGCGTGAAGCTCCTCGACGTCGCTGAAGGTTTCCAGGATGAAGCCGTCCACGCCCCCGTCCAGCAGCCCGGCGACCTGGCGTGCGAAGTGCTCGACCGCCTCGTCCTTGGCGGTCGGCCCCCACGGCTCGATCCGGATGCCCAGCGGACCGATTGCTCCCAGCACGCTCGCCTTCCCGTGCGCCGCCCGGAGTGCGATGGCCACCGCCGCTCGATTGATTTCCTCGGTCCGTTCGTCAAGGCCGTAGGCCGACAGCTTCACCGGATTGGCGCCGAAGGTGTTGGTTTCGAGGATCTCGGCGCCGGCCCGCACGTAGGCCTCGTGCACCTCCTGCACCAGGCCCGGCTGCGAGAGGCTCAGCTCGTCGTAACAGACGTTCACGAACACACCCCGGCCGTAAAGCATGGTCCCCATCGCGCCATCGAAGACATGAACGCGGCCGTCGGCGATGAGATCACGGAGGGTTGGCATTGGTTACCGGTCGTAGTTCAGATTGGGTCCGAGCCACCGCTCCACGGTCGCCAGGTCCATTCCCTTGCGCCTGGCGTAGTCCTCGACCTGGTCCTTCTCGATCTTACCCACGCCGAAGTACTTCGCTTCCGCGCGCCAGAGGTACCAGCCGCTCACCGAGGCCGCTGGCAGCATCGCGAAGCTATCGGTGAGCGTGATGCCCGCCCGCGCCTCCGCGTCGAGGACGCGGAACAGCGTGCCCTTCTCCGTGTGGTCCGGACACGCGGGGTATCCCGGGGCTGGGCGGATTCCCTGGTAATCCTCCCGGATGAGCGCCTCGACGTCGAGCGCCTCGTCCCGCGCGTAGCCCCACAACTCGGTACGCGCGCGCTCGTGCAACCGCTCCGCAAACGCCTCCGCCAGGCGATCGGCGAGTGCCTTGGCGAGGATCGCGCTGTAGTCGTCGTGCTGGGCCTCGAAGCGCGCCACCAGCGGGCCGAGCCCATGACCCGTAGTCACGGCAAATGCGCCGACGTAGTCGCGCGCACCGGATTCGCGCGGCGCCACATAGTCGGCCAGAGCGAGATTGGGGCGACCGGGACTCTTCGCCATCTGCTGGCGCAACGTGTGGATCGTCGCGAGCACGGCGGTCCGGGTGTCGTCGGCGTACAACTCGATGTCGTCGCCCACGGAGTTGGCGGGGAAGAATCCTACGACGGCCCTGGCGGTTAGGGCCCGGTCCGCCACGATCACCCGCAGCATCCGCTGGGCATCGTCGAAGAGACTGCGCGCGGCCTTACCCACCGTAGGATCGGTCAGGATCGCCGGGTAGTGGCCCTTGAGCTCCCAGGTCTGGAAGAACGGCGTCCAGTCGATGCGCGAGACCAGCTCCTCGAGGGGGTAGTCATCGAGCGTCCGAACCCCGAGGAAGCAGGGACGCGGTGGCTGGGTGGCACGCCAATCGATGGCCAGCCGATTGGCCCGCGCCTCGGTGATCGTGACCCGTCGCTCGCCGGTGGGCCGCTCGGCCCGGGCTTCGCGAATGCCCCGGTACTCCTCCCGCACGCCCCGGACGAACTGATCGCGCGCGCTGTCGCTGAGCAGGTTGGTGGCCACGCCGACGGCCCGGGACGCATCCAGCACGTGCACCGTGGGCGCGGTGTACTGAGGCTCGATCTTGACCGCGGTGTGCGCCCGCGAGGTGGTCGCCCCGCCGATCAGCAGCGGCACCGAGAAGCCCTCGCGCTGGAGCTCGCTCGCCACGAAGGCCATCTCCTCGAGCGAGGGGGTGATGAGGCCCGACAGCCCGACGATGTCCACTCGCTCGGCGCGCGCGGTCTCGAGAATTCTGGCGCAGGGCACCATCACGCCGAGATCGAGCACATCGTAGTTGTTACACTGAAGGACGACGCCCACGATGTTCTTGCCGATGTCATGTACGTCGCCCTTGACCGTGGCGAGCAGCACCTTCCCCTTCGGCTTCGAGTCGGCGTGCTTCTCCGCCTCGATGTACGGAATGAGGTGGGCCACCGCTTTCTTCATGACCCGGGCGCTCTTGACCACCTGGGGCAGGAACATCTTCCCCGAGCCGAACAGGTCGCCCACGATGTTCATCCCGTCCATGAGCGGCCCTTCGATCACCTGAATCGGCCGCTCGAACAGATGCCGAGCCTCCTCGGTGTCCTCCACCACGAAGTCGGCGATCCCCTCGACCAGCGCATGGGCGAGCCGCTCATGCACCGGCGCACGCCGCCAGGCCAGGTCCGCGCTCGCGACCTCCCGGCCCTTTACCGTGGCGGCCACGTCGAGCAGCCGCTCGGTCGCGTCCGGGCGGCGATTCAGCACCACGTCTTCCACCCGCTCGAGCAGATCCGGCTCGATGTCGCTGTAGATCGGCAGCGCCCCTGCGTTCACGATCCCCATGTCCATACCCGCCCGGATCGCGTGGTAGAGGAACACGGTGTGGATCGCCTCGCGCAACGGATCGTTGCCGCGGAACGAGAAGGAGACGTTGCTCACCCCGCCGCTCACCAGCGCGTGGGGGAGGGTCGCCTTGATCCGGCGGGCGGCCTCGACGTAGGCGACCGCGTAGCCGGCGTGCTCCTCGATCCCGGTGGCAATGGCGAAGATGTTGGGGTCGAAGATCACGTCCTCCGGCGGGAACCCCACCTGCTCGGTGAGGATCCGGTAGGACCGCGCGCAGATCTCGACCTTTCGATCGGCGGTGTCCGCCTGCCCTCGCTCGTCGAACGCCATCACGACCACCGCCGCTCCGTACCGGCGAACCAGGCGGGCCTGGCGCACGAACGCGGCCTCTCCCTCCTTGAGCGAGATGGAGTTGACGACGCCCTTGCCCTGGATGGACTTGAGCCCGGCCTCGATCACCGACCACTTGGAGGAGTCCACCATCAGCGGCACCCGGCTGATGGCAGGCTCCGACGCCAGGAGGTTGACGAATGTCCCCATGGCCCGCTCGGAATCGAGCATGGCCTCGTCCATGTTCACGTCGAGCAGCTGCGCGCCGTTCTCCACCTGCTGCCGGGCGACCTCGAGTGCTGCCTCGTAGCGCCCGTCCAGGACGAGCTTCGCGAACCGTCGGGAGCCGGTGACGTTGGTGCGCTCCCCCACGTTCACGAAGTTGGTGTCGGGTCCGATCACGAGGGGCTCGAGTCCGCTCAGCCGGCAACGGTGCGGTATCTCGGGCGGGCGCCGGGGAGGGAGGCCGCGCACCGCCTCGGCGATGGCGCGGATGTGACTCGGCGTCGTGCCGCAACACCCGCCGACCAGGTTCACGAGGGCGTGCTCGGCGAACTCCCGGATCACCTCGGCCATTGCCTCGGCGGTCTCGTCGTAGGCGCCGAACTCGTTCGGCAAACCGGCGTTCGGGTAGGCGCTCACGAAGGCCGAGGTGACTCGCGCCAGCTCCTGGACGTGCGGACGAAGCGCCCGCCCGCCGAGCGCGCAGTTGAATCCCACCACCAACGGGCGAGCGTGCATCACCGAGTACCAGAACGCCTCGGGCGTCTGGCCGGACAAGGTGCGACCGCTTTGATCGGTGATGGTGCCGGAGATGATCAACGGGACGCGATCGCCGCGCTCCTCGAACACGCCTTCGATCGCGAAGATCGCCGCCTTCGCGTTGAGGGTGTCGAAGATGGTCTCGACGAGGAGCACGTCCGCCCCGCCGTCCAGCAGCCCCCGAACGGAGTCGGCGTAGGTGGCCGCCAGCGTATCGAACGCCACGTTTCGGAAGCCCGGGTCGTTCACATTGGGTGAGATCGACGCCGTGCGATTCGTCGGGCCCATCGCGCCGGCCACATACCGGGGCCGCCCGGGCTCGGCTCGCTCGAACTCGTCGGCGGCGGCCCGGGCGAGCCGTGCCGCTTCGAGGTTGAGCTCGTACGTCAGGGCCTCCATGCCGTAGTCGGCCAGCGACACGGCGGTGGAGTTGAACGTGTTGGTCTCAATGATGTCCGCGCCCGCGTCGAGATACGCGCGGTGGATCTCGCTGATAATGGCGGGCTGGGTGAGCGTCAGGAGATCGTTGTTGCCCTTGAGCTCGCGCGGCCAGTCAGAGAACCGCGTCCCGCGGAACTCACGCTCGCCAAGCCGGTGCGCCTGGATCATCGTGCCCATCGCGCCGTCCAGCACCAGGATCCGCTCCGAGAGGAGCGGACCGAGCCGGGCCAGCCGTGCGTCGCGGGCGCGGTGGTCGGTGGTACCGGTGGCAATAGCGGGCGAATGGCTCACGGCATCTCCAAATGCGAAAAGCCCGGGGGCGCCAAACGACCCCGGGTCAGGCGTTTTAGCGCTTATTTAACGTGGTCGCAAGCTGCCGCAAATCACCACGATGGGCTTCGGTTGTCTGCTACCAAGCTAACCCCACGGCGCCTGCGCCATCAAGCCCCGCGCTCGGGACCATCCGGGGCTGGCAGGCCGAGCCGGTGAGCGGCGGCGCGCGGGGTAAGGCCCGCTACCTGAACGACCTTGCTGCGTCCCGCCGCGCCCGCGGTCACGACGACGGCGGCGCGCGGGACGCCAAGCCGTTCCGCCAGAAGCCGCCTCAGCGCATCGTTCGCGGCGCCATCGACCGGCGGCGCGGCCACGCGCACCCGGATTTCATCACCGCGGAGTCCCCCGATCTCGCTCCGGGAAGCCCGCGGCTGCACCCGGACCCGTATCCGCACACCACCCGGGGCGGCTTGGATTGGCGTCACAGGGCGCCCAGCACAACCACCTGCGCCACCCAAAGCAACAGGTAGGCCACCAGCGGACTCATGTCCAACGGGCCGAATGGCGGGAGGACCCGCCGCAGCGGCTGGAGCAGCCACTCGGTCAGCACGACGAACGGCCGCATCCACTTCGCGTAGGGTGAGACACCGAACCAGGAGCTGATCACCCGCACCAGCAGCGCGATCCGGAGGAGCCAGAAGATTCCCGAGACTCCCGCGATCAGCCAGGTCCTGGGGCCGGCCCCGCTCAGCGCGCCGAGCTCGTAGATGAGCCCGATCGCCCACCGCACCAGACTGATCAGGATCAGCCCGCCCACCACGACGATGCCCAGCAACCAGGCCGGCGCGTCGGACGGGCTGCCTCCGGCGCGAAGGATCCGCCGCTCCAGAGGGAGGAGAATGGGCTCGCTGATGCGGCGCACGAATCGAGGCCACGGACCGAACGGGCTGAGCCGGCGCGCGCGCAGGGCCCAGTGGGTGCCGGCCACCACGACGGCGTAGACGAACGCCACCACGACGAACCATCGGGTGATCGAGTCGAGCAGCGCGGCTGTCATGGCGCGGGAACCTGGTACTTGCTGATCGATCCGGAGGGAGTGGTGCAGACGATGCTGAATGTTCCGCCGCGCAGGGTGGCTTCCTCGAGAATCTGGGCGGTGCCTTCACAGGATTCGACCGCGCGACCGCGGGGCTTCCGGAACGCCACGGTAACGACGGACGAGTCACTGACGACCCGGATCCGACGGACGACAAGCGGAGCCAGGCTCTCGACCCCCATCTGCCGGAGCGACGCCGGAGGCTGGCCGCGATGCGAGCCCTTGTAGTCCACGGCCTGGTCCACCAGCTCGAAGACCTCGCGCCCGAGCAGCGCCGCGTCGCGGCGGTCCGGGGGCAGCGTATCGAGGGCGGACGTCCGGGCAGGTGTCTTGGGCTTGGAGCCGGCGCACGCGGCGAGCGCCGCCGCGGCAAGCAGGAGTGCCCGCGTGCCCCGCGGGCTCATTCCATCGCGAATTCGCGGTTGAACACCACCTCGAAGCTGAACGTCTTCGCCCGGCTGCGAGTCTCCATGATGTCGGCTACCCGGCGCAGGCGATCCGGAATGCTCATGATCTTCTCCTGCGCCTTGCGGCCCAGCTCGGAGAGGCCGTCCAGGCTCTCGATTCTCCAGTAGCGGATCTGCTCCTGCACGATGCGCAGATAGTCACGCGGGCCGTAGATGCCGGCGCGGCGGATGACGTCGGCGAGGTCCCGGAAGCCCGGCATCGTACACCCCGGCATGTCGATGCTCGGCAAGATGAACGACGCGGAGTGAAGCGCCTGGTCCGGATCGCGCTTCAGGATCTCCTCGAAGATGGTCCGGTAGAAGGTGTAGTGCCGCGCCTCTTCCTTGGCCACGTTGCTGAGGACCTCGCCCAGGATCGGCTCGTACTCGCCTACCAGCTTCCCCGTCTCCGCGTGCGAGTGCTGCGTGGCTCGCTCCTGCACCGTGGTATAGGCGAAGACGCGATACGGATCGCGGTCCCACTCGGGGTGGAACCCGGCCTTGAGATAGGCGAACTGCATTTCCTCGAGCGACCGCTGGTTCAGCAGGCGTGCCTCGCGGGAGTAGTCGTGGAGAACCTGGCCGTGCCGGTCCTCCTCAGCCGTCCAAAGGTTGTTCCACAGGCGCCAGAAGCTGTCGTCGCCCAGGTACACCGCCAGCAGGCGATGGAAGTGGGGCAGGCCCTCTTCGGTGAGCAGATTGAGCGCCAAGGCCGCCCGGGCCGAGTCGGGAATCCCGGCGGCGCGGTCTCTGAGCTGCGAGTAATGCGCGTCCGGGCAGGTACCTTCTTGCGGCCCGATCAGCTCGGAGGGGTACCACAACTCCCGCTTCCGCTCATGGTTCTCCATCAGCTCGCGGACCTTGCCCTCCAAGTCCCGGAGCACCTCGAGTTTGGAGAACAGCTCGCGCGCGGAGTCCGTAAGTCCCATGAGATCCGTATAGCCAGGGAAGAGACGAGTCGCGGGTTGCCCGAACAAACCCCGCTACGAAACGAGAACGGCCAGCCACGAAAAGTACGCGGCTGGCCGGGATGATGCCAATTGGGCGCCTCTATGGCAAATCGGGGCCGAGTACCTTCTCCATCAGCACCCACGTCCGGCCACCGATGTAGCCGCGGCGCCGCAACACAACTCGCCATCCCAAGGCCGCCAGCAGTCCCTCGGACTCCAGGTCATCCGTCCAGAACTCGGCCAGGTGCGCCCCAGCCTCGCTGGCACGCTCCTCGAAGGCTGCAAGTAGCCTGTGGGCATGGCCTTGGTGACGCTCAGCCGGAACGATCGCGACGTCGAGCAGGTTGGCGACGCCGCCCCGCAGTGAAAACCTGAGGCCGCCGATCCAGTCACCGATCTCGTTGCTCAGCACCAGATAGCGGTCGCTGACGGGGTTACCCCAGCCGGCAGCCTCCTCCGTCTCCGCCGCCAGCTCGGAGAACCAGGTCGCGAAATCCTCGTCCTGTTCCATTTCACGGATCTTGAGCTCGTCCATAGGCCCCTTGCTCCGCCATGGCTCCGACCAGCCTTAGCGCAACACCAATGCCACCCTACCCCCGAAACTCTCCCGCCCGTCCGTGCCATCCCCTGCACGTACAACGCCAAGGTGCCGCCTTGAGTTCTATTTCGAGTTCTATTTGTCGTACGATCGCCCTCAGCCATTGAGATTCGCTGTTCCGGCACCAAGGTCGCGGGATATACTCAGACATGAGTTCGACGCCTCGCGAGAGCCGCCCGGTCACCGTGCGCTGCGCCTTCTGCAGCAGGCTGAACCGCGTAGACCTGTGTCGGGTTGAGGCCGGTCCGAAGTGCGCCGAATGCGGGCGCCCGATCCGCCTCGACCGGCCCGTCAAGGTGACGGATGCGGATTTCGATCGGGTGATCGAGGGCGCCGCGGTCACAGCGCTCGTGGACTGCTATGCGGATTGGTGCGGGCCGTGTCGCATGATGGCACCGACGCTCGACGACTTCGCGCGGGCGGAGACGGGGCGGGTGCTCGTGTTGAAGCTGGACACCGACGCCAATCCCGTAACGGCACGGCGGCTTGGCATCAAGGGAATTCCGACGCTGATTGCTTTCCAGGGTGGCCGTGAGGTGCGACGTCACGTCGGACTGGCCGACATGCGGGTGCTGCAGGAGCTGGCCGGTCCCTCTACTTGAGGCCGAGCACGATCCCCGCGAAGACCGCCGCGAGCCCGAGCCCGAGCAACGCCCCCGTGAGCGGCAGCGCGAAACGGATCCACTTGTTGAAGGGAACGCCGGCGGCCGCGAGGATCGCCATCATGGCTCCGTTGGTGGGGGTGATGAGCTCGCACAAACCGGCGCCGTACTGATAGGCAAGCACGGTCACCTGCCGCGACAGTCCCAGCAGATCCGAAATGGGCACCAGGATCGGAATCGTGAGCACAGCCTGACCGCTCGCGCTCGGGACCGGCACGTGAATGAGGGACTGGGCGAGCGTCATGCCGATCGCGCAGGCGGCGAGCGGCAGGTGAGCCAGCGGCGTAAAGACGCCGTGCACGATCGTGTCGAGGATCTGCCCCTGGTCAAGCGCGACGTAGACGGAGCGCGCGAATCCCACGAGCATCGCCGCGCCGGCCATGGACCGGAAGCCGGTGAAGAACGCTTCCGCCGTCCCCGACCAGCCGAGACCGGCAACCAGGCCGGCGGCGAGCCCCATGGCAAAAAACACAGCGGAGAGCTCGTCGAATCCCCAGCCCCACTGAAGGAGTCCGAGGACCAGGAGCGTGAACGCTCCCAAGACGAGCGCGAGCACGACGGCGGACCGCCCGCCGGTCGTGGCCGCCGGCTCGTGTGATGGGGCGAGCGTGGGGGCGACACGGTTCCGGCTCGCGTAATAGAGGGTTCCCCAGATCCAGATACCCAGCGCGATCGCGAGGAAGACCGTTCGGAAAGCCCACCCCGACAGCAGGGGCAGCTGCGCGAGCTTCTGGGCGATCCCGACCTGGAAGGGGTTGATCGGGCTGAACGATGAGCCGACCGCGGCTCCACCGAGGCTGATGGCAGCCGCCGTGAGCGGGTCGAAGCCCAGCCGGCGTGTGAGCAGGAGAAGGAGAGGGACGAACGCGATGATCTCCTCCTGCATGTTCTCCGTGATCCCGCCGAGCGCGAAGGCGATCGTCGTGATCGGAATGAGGAGCGCCTCGCGCCGAGCCAGTCGGCCGGCAAGC
Organism: uncultured Gemmatimonadaceae bacterium; assembly: GCA_964519805.1. Classification (GTDB taxonomy): domain Bacteria; phylum Gemmatimonadota; class Gemmatimonadetes; order Gemmatimonadales; family GWC2-71-9; genus DASQPE01. The sequence continues at coordinate 13,236 of CAZFKN010000008.1, read as the reverse complement.
CACCCGACGGCATCGGCGAGCGCGCCGGTCTGCTCCACGACCGCGAACGCGCCGCCCACGAGAAACACCAGGACGACGATCGACGCCGCGTCGACGAGTCCCTTGGGCACGGCGACCAGCGCCTGGAACGCGCTCAGGGGTCGCGGGGCTACGTTGTGATAGGTGCCGGGTACGACGATACTCCGGCCCGTGACCGGGTCGTCGCGCCGCTCGTACCGACCGGCCGGCAGCACGTGACTGAGCAGCGCTGCCACCAGCAGGCAGCCGAGCAGTAGGATGAGCGGGTGGGGAAGCCGGAGGTTCAGCCGGGTCACAACGTCCGGCACTCGCGGCGGGCGGGCGGACGGTTGGTGCAGGCGATGGTCTCGTCCATCCCGCGCGCAATCGGCCCGCAGGCCGTCGTGCGGGCCTGGCGCTCGGCTTCAACGGCGGTGGCCCCGGACGCGGTGGCCTCGTTGCGCCGCCCCTGGAACTCGGCGGTCACGGTGCACTCCACCCGCTGCGAGTTGAGGGTGCTATAGAAGAGGAACGCCGCGAACACCGCGGCGGCCAGGAGTATGAGGAGGGTGCTTCGACGCATGGCTGAGGAATATTCGCCGAGCCGGGGAAGCGCGCCAGCCGGGCCGCCGGGGACGGCGTGGCGTTGGACCATCGTGGTCGCCGCCGTCGCGTGCGCCGCGCTCGCGGCCGGCGGGCTCGGATTCGGGCGTGCCGTGCTGCGACGGGACGACCCGGGGCTCGTGCTGCCCAAAGCGATCCGTGACTCGATGGATGCCGTCTTCGTCGCCTCCAACCAGCACTGGAACGAGCTGGGCGACCTCAACACCCTCGAGCGCATGCTGGGGACCGTCCGACCGACGCAGCGGGAATATCTCGGTTGCCTTCAGGGTACCGTACACCACGGCGCGGTGCGTGTGGACGGATGGACCCCGGCGAGCGACATGAAGCGGCTGCAGCTCGCCGTGAGCGGCAGCTGCGATGGCGTGCCCCGGCTCGTCGGCACGTGGCACACCCACCCCTTCCGCGCCGATCCCCAGAACCTCCCGGTCAAGGAGCGCACGCTCTCTCCCCAGGACCTGCAGACCTTCAACGCCACGGGTTATTCGGCCTCGATCGTCATCTGGGACGTCGACTCGATCGACGCCGCGGTCCGGGCACCCGACGGAAGCGTTCACCATCCTGCCGCCATCAGAATCGAGTAGTCCTCCGGGCAAGTTGCGGCTGAATCCGGCGGGCCCTCCGATCGCTCATCCAGTATCAGAATGTAGCGTAACGGGTTAGGCACTTGTTCGTCCGAGGTACATGTTTTGCACCTCTCCTCATGATGCGCCGCAGCGCCCCCCGAACGCCTGCACGCTTGCGGCATTGACCCCTGTCCGTCCTCCTGAAAGCCAGCACGCGCGTAAGTCGCGGCGGAGGTACTGCTCCGATGAGTCATGCGACGCCTCGCCCCGGCACGTTCCTCGTCGTGGACGACTCGGCGCTTCACCACCAGATGTATCGGTTGATCTTCTCGAAGGGCCCGCTGGGGGGGAGCACCGTGTACCACGCCATGAACGGGCGCGAGGGGTACGCCATGCTTGCCGCCCATCCTGAGCTCACGCTGGTCCTCCTCGATCTCAACATGCCGGGGATGAACGGGCTCGAGCTGTTGGCGCGCCGTCAGGCCGAGGCTCTCCACCCGCACATCCCCGTCGTGCTGGTTACGACGGAGAGCACGCCCGAAGACGAGGCGCGTGGTCGAGCGGCCGGCGCGTGGGACTACCTCCGGAAGCCGTTCCAGCCCGCCGACCTGGAGCGGCTGATCGCCCGGCTCCAGGCCGAGCGCGCACCCGCCGCCTGATCCATGGACGACAGCGCCTTCGGTGATCTGATCCCGGAATACATCGCGGAGTGTCTGCCGCTCGCGGAGGCCGTCACCGATGCGTTCCTGGCACTCGAGCGGCGCTGGCGCAACGGCGATACTGACGCGGCCGACACCGCGGCGCTCAAGGGGACGCTGCACACGCTCAAGGGCAATTCGGCGATGATGGGGCTCGTGCCGATGCAGCTCGTGGCCCACGTCCTCGAGGATCTCACCGCCCGCATCCTGGCCGACGCGGCCGCCCGCACCGACGCGGCGGCCGCGCTATTGGTCGAGGGCTCCGGTCTGCTGGCCGACATGGTGCAGGCGGCAGCGAATCCCGCCGCGCTCGGCGCCGGTGCCGAGGAATACGCCGCCCGCGTCCGGGCCCATCTCGGGGCCGGGGCCGAGGTCCTGCCGCAACCCCTTCGGCTGGAGCGTCGGGACACGGAGCGCCGCGCCGATGCCGGCGCCGACGCGGCCGGAACCATCCGGGTGGATTTCCGCCGCCTCGATGCGATGCTTGAGATCTTCGGCGAGGCGATGATCGAGCGCTCAGCGCTCCTCGAGGTCTACCGCGCGCTCACGACACGGTACCGCAACAGCCCGGAGATCGCCGACCTGGAGCGCGCGGTGTCGGCGCTCGGCGCCACAATGAAGCGGCTCGAGACCGCGCTCATGCAGACCCGCCTGCTCCCGATCGCGACGGTCTTCGGCCGGTTCGGCCGGCCGGTCCGCGACCTCGCGCGTGAAGAGCGGAAGCGGGTCCGACTGGTGACCGAGGGCGATGACACGCGTCTCGACAAGACGATTCTGGATCGGCTGGGCGAGCCGCTGGTCCATCTCCTGTCCAACGCGATCGTCCACGGCGTGGAGCCGGAGGCCGAGCGCGTCCGCGCGGGGAAGCCACCGGAGGCCACGGTCCTGCTCCGCGCCACCACGCTGGCCGACCGGGTCCAGATCACCGTGGCCGACGACGGCCGCGGGCTCGACCCCGAGCGCATCGTGGAAAAGGCGCGGGCACTCGGGCTGGACGTGCCGTCCGCCGATCGAGAGGCGATCCACGCGCTCATCTTCGTGCCGGGGTTCTCGACCGCCGAGCAGGTCTCGACGGTCGCGGGGCGCGGCGTCGGGCTCGACGCGGCGGCCGCCGCAATTCATGCGCTGGGCGGCGGCATCGAGGTCACCAGCGAGGCGGGCCGGGGGACCATGTTCACGCTCACCCTGCCGCTCACGCTGGCGATCGTGCGGTCGCTGATCGTCGAGGTCGACCAGGAGCGCTACGCGGTGCCGCTGAGCCATGTCGCGGAGACCGTGCGCCTCGAGCCGGGGACGCTGCACGAAATCAACAGCCGTGGCGTGGCCATGTGGCGCGGGAGCGCGATCCACGTCGCGGACGGAGGGCAGTTGCTCGGCACAGGCACGACCCGCACGGCGCCGCGCGACTACTATGTCGTGCTCTTCGCCGGCCCGCGCCGGCGCGGGTTGCTGGTGGACCGGTTGGTGGGACATCAGGACGTCGTGGTGAAGGGCCTGGACCCCACGCTCGGCAGACCCGACGTCGTGTCGGGCGCCACCATCCTCGGTGACGGGCGCGTGGCCTGCATTCTCGACGCGGCGGGCATCGTGGCCCTGCGGGAGGTGGCCTGAGATGGCCCGCCATTCGAAGGCTCCAGTCGTGGCGGCGACGCCATCGGTGTTCGAGTTCGCCGACCAGGTCGCGGCCCAAGAGGCCGCGGCGACGGCGCCCACGCCGGTCGGGATGCTCCACCTCATCACGTTCCGTCTGGATGGCGAGGAATTCGGGCTGCCAGTGGAGACCGTGCGCGAAGTGATCCGCGTCGGCGACATCACCCGGGTGCCGCAGGCGCCCCCGCACATCCGTGGCGTCACCAATCTCCGCGGCAGGATCCTCCCCGTCGTGGAGATCCGCACCCGGCTCGGGCTGGCGCCGCTGGTCCCGCGTTCGACGGCCCGCATCATCGTCACGGAAGTCCGCGGGCGGGTGCTCGGTCTGCTGGTCGACTCGGTGGCCCAGGTGCAGAAGCTGCCCGCCGACCGACTGGTCGCCGCCCCCGACGAGGTGAAGTCGGCGCACACGACCTATCTCACCGGTGTCGTCCATCTGGACGAGCGCCTGATCATTCTACTCGACCTGGCGCTGGCGCTCGACGCGTCCGCCACTCCCAAGTGAGTCGGCCATGACCCAGACGATCATGCAGAAGATCCGGGACTGGACCATCCGCCGGAAGATTATCACCGGCTTCGTGGCGGTCCTGATCCTTACCGGCCTCCAGGGCTGGTTCGCGGTCCGCCAGCTGGAGCGCCTCAGCGGCGCGTCCGGCGCCACCCAGCTCACGGCCGATGCCCGCTCGACCATCCTCCTCACGACGACCGTGACGGTGGCCGTGGGCCTGGCGCTGGCGGTGCTGCTCGCCAAGCTGATCGCGGGGCCGCTCGAGAGCCTGGGCCTGCTCGCGGAAGAGGTGTCGAAGGGAAACCTGGCCGCCGACATCAGGAGCCAATCGCGCGACGAAATCGGCTGGCTCGAGCACTCGATGCGTCAGATGGTGAAGAATCTGCGCACCGTGGTGGGCCAGATTTCCACGTCCTCGCGCACGGTCGCGACGTCCGCCGAGGAAATCTCCGCCTCGTCGGTGCAGATGGCGAAGGGCGCCGAGGCGCAGACCAGCTCGACCGAGCAGACCTCCGCGACGATGGTCCAGATGGCTGCCCAGATGCAGGCTCTCGCCCGGAACGCTGAGGCGCTTGCCGCGAACGTGGACGAGACTTCGTCGTCCATTCAGCAGATGAGTGCCACGCTGGTGCAGACGTCACAGAACGGCGAGGCCCTGCTGCAGGCGGTCGAGGAGGCGATGTCGCGGCTGACGACGATGATCGACAACATCGGCTCCATCGCGTCCCGCGTGCATATGGTGGATGAGGTCTCCCAGCGCTCGGTGGCCGAGGCCAAGAACAACGGTGAGCAGCTCCGGACGTCCATCGGCTCGATCGGAAGCCAGTCCGAGGAAATCGGCAAGATCGTCAAGGTCATCGAAGGCATCGCGGACCAGACCAACTTGCTCGCCCTGAACGCGGCGATCGAGGCCGCGCGGGCCGGTGAGGCAGGGCGCGGGTTCGCCGTGGTGGCCGACGAGGTCCGTCGCCTGGCCGAGCGCTCGGTGCAGGCGACCCAGGAGATCGGCTCGGTGATCGAGTCGGTGCAGCTGGAGACCCGCGCCGCGGTCAACCTGATGGGCGGCGTGCTCGGCGCCATCGTGGAATCGATCGACAAGACCTCGCATCTCGTCGGCGAGGCGGCCCGAGCCACCGAGGAGCACGCGCTGGGCGCCAAGGAGGTGCTGCGGATGGCGGGGAGCATGGCGACGCTCACCCGGCAGATCGCCGCCGCCGTCCGGGAGAACGCGGCGGGCGCCAAGGAGATCACCGGCGCCGCCCAGAAGATGAACCAGCTCACGCACCAGATGTCGGAAGCGGTGTCCGAGCAGAAGCGGGGCGGCGAGATGGTCGTGAAGGCGGTCGAATCGGTGGCACTCGTCTCCCGCCAGAACCTCGTGGCTGTGGAGCAGATGAGCGTCGCCGCCAAGACCCTCGCGGGCGAGTCCGAGCTGCTCAAGCAGCGGGTCGAGACCTTCCAGCTCCCGGGGTGAGACTGAAGATGCCCGGCTCTACCGCCGAGCGGCTCGCCCGGCTCCAGTCGGCCACCGGCCCCGACCGTGAGGCTCTGATCCTTGCGGCCTTCGAGGACGAGACGGCGCCGGTCCGCGAGTACGCGATCCGACTGGCCACCCGCCACGTGGAGCCGCAGGTCCTCGGCCGCCTGGTGGCGGACGGGGTGAATGCGGCGCGCCGGAACGGCGCGCTGGCGGCGCTGGAGCGGCAGGGCCCTTACGCGGTGCCATACCTCGTGGAGCTGCTTCGCTCGCCCGACGCCGACCTGGTGATGTTCTCGCTGCAGATCCTGGCCCGCGTCGGTGATCCGAAGGGGACCGCCGGCATTCTGCCGCTCCTCCATCACACCGACCCCAACGTGGCACAGGCCGCGGTCGAAGCGCTGGGTCGGCTGCGCAGCGCCGATGCGGTCCCCGCGTTGCTCGAGCTGCTGCGGGGCAATCTCTGGCTCCAGCTCGCGGCGGTGAACGCACTCGGCGAAATCGGGGACGCGCCGGCCGTCGCCCCCCTCCTGAGCCTGGTGCCGGACAGCCTTGTGGCGGAGCAAGCCGTTCGCGCGCTCCAGCGCATCGCCGCGCCGGAATCGCTCGAGCCGCTGCTCGAGCTGCTGGTCCGGGTGCACGAACGTCCGCTGCGCGACGCCATCCTCGAGGCCGTCGGCGTCGTGCTCGATCTCCATCCGGACCCGTCCGCGGCCGGGGCAAAGTTTGCCCGCGAATCGGAGCGCGACCGCGGCCCCGAAGGCGTCTCGGCCTTCCTGGGGGAGCTGCTCCGGACCGTCGAGGCGGAGGCCGAGTGCCGGCGCGAGGTCCTCGGTGCCGCCGGCGATGGGGCGCAGAGCGAGCGGGAAGCGCTGGCGCAGGCGGCGGTCGGCGTCATCCTCACCGGTCGGCTTCGGAGCCTGTACCCGTTCGTGCTGCGCCGCGCCGGCGAGCCCGACCTGGGGTGGATCGAGACGCAGTGGCAACGGCACGCCCAGCTGGGACGAGCGGAGATCGCGGCGCTCCTCGTTCATCGGGATCCCCGCGTGCGGCGCGGCATCCTCACGGCGGGAGCGTTCGAGCCGGAAGACCTGAGGGACATCCTGGCCCGGCTCGCGGACGACGAGCCGGGCGTCCGGGCGGCTTCCTGCCGGGCGCTCGGCCGTCTCGGAGACGCGCGCGCGGCGGCACCCCTGGTCGAGCGCATTCGCGAAGGCGAGCCCGAGGAGCGGGCGGAGGCGGCCGCCGCGCTCGGGCGGCTGCCTATCGAGGCACTCGAGGGGCTCTGCTCCTGTCTGGATCCGCGCGCCGGCGAAGAGACGGTCGTAGCGGCGCTGGAGGCGGTGCGGGTGGCGCGGGCGAGCGCGTTCGAGGCGGATGTGTTGGCGCTCGCCAAGGCCCCAGCCGCGACGGTCCGCCTGGCCGCACTCCGAGCCGCGGCCGCGCTTCCGGGCACGCGCGCCGAGGTGGCGCTGTTCCGCGCGCTGGGCGACCGGGATGAGCGGGTGCAGATCGAGGTGCTTGAGCTGCTCGTCGAGCGCGGCGGCGATCGGGCCGGGGCGACACTGGTCGCCCTGCTCTCCGCCGCGGATTCGCTCCGTTTCCGGGTGATCCGGGCGCTCGGCCGGCTGCGCGCGGCGGAAGCCGCTCCCAAGCTGGAATCGCTGTACGCGGAGGCCGCGCTGCACGAACGCGTCGAGATCATCCGCGCCCTCACCGCCATCGCACCGGTCGGCGTCGCCGACGTTCTGCGCGTGCGCCTGCGGGCGCCGGAACCGGAGATCCGGCACGTCGCGGCCTTCGGCTTGGCGCAGGTCGCGGGCCCCGAGGATCTCCCCACGCTCGTCACGATGGCGGGCGACGAAGACTGGGCGCTGCGCAACGAGGCCGCGCGCGGCCTGGGGCGCCTAGCCCGGCCCGAAAGCCGCTCCACCTTGCTCACGCTGGTGCGGGACGTTGAGCCCGTCGTCGCGCGGACGGCTCGCGGCGCGCTCGCCGGCCTCGGGGACGGTCTCGGCACGGCTGCGGCATGACCCCCGTCGATGAGGTCGAGTCCAAGCTCCTGTCCGATCTGATTCAGGAGCGGTTCGGCCTGTCGTTCGCCGGCGTCCGGCGCGACATCCTGCTGTCGCGTGTGCGTCCCCGCCTCACGGCGCTGCGGCTCCCGGCGCTCATCGACTACTACCATTTCTTGCGCTGCCACCCCGATCGTGAGATCGAGTTCGACCGACTCGCGTGTCAGCTGACGAACAACGAGACGTACTTCTTCCGCGAGCCGCACCACTTCGACATCATCGCGAAGCACGTGGTCCCCGCGCTCGGTGACGCCCTCCGGACTCGCCCGCTCCGGGTGCTCTCTGCGGGGTGCTCCTCGGGCGAGGAGCCCTACACCCTGGCGATCACCCTGTACGACGCGGGGCTCGAGCTGCGCGGCATCACCTGGGAGATCGATGCCTGCGACCTGAACCGGGACCGGATTGCCCGCGCGCGCGAGGGCGTATACGAGGGGAACGCCCTCCGGGTGTGCGATGCGGAGGCGCTGCGGCGCCACTTCGAGCCCCAGGGCGCCCGGTTCCGACTGCGCGACCGCTATCGGAAGTCGATCCGGTTCTTCGAGGCCAACCTGGCCGCGCCGGGCGGCATGATCGGATTCCCGCCTTACGATGTGATCCTCTGCCGCAACCTGCTCATCTATTTCGACGACGCCGGGTTCGACCGGGCGGTGGGGGTCTTCGCCCGCGCGCTCGCGCCCGGCGGGTGGCTGCTCTTGGGTCACTCCGAATCGCTCATCGACCGGAGCGACGAATTCGTGCCGACCTGGCTCGAGGGCGCCATGATCTACCGGAAGCGCGCGGAGGCGGCCGCATGATCCGGGTCTTCGTGGTCGACGACTCCGCGTTCGCCCGGCGCGCGATCACTCGCGTCCTCGGGGCCGACCCGGGGATCAAAGTCGTCGGCGAGGCGGCCACCGGCGCGGAGGCGCTGACCCGGGTGCCGACGGCACGCCCCGACGTGATCACGCTGGACCTGGCGATGCCGGGCATGGATGGGCTCACGGCGCTCCGCGCCCTGGTCGCGCGCGATCCGGGCGTCCGCGTGCTCATGCTCTCGGTCCACACCCAGGAAGGCGCCGAAGCGACGCTCGAGGCCTTGGCCGCGGGCGCGGTGGATTTCGTGGACAAGTCTCGTTTCGGGCTGATGGAGTTCGATGGGCTGGGCCGGGAGCTGCGGGAGCGGATCAAGGCGCTGACAACCGGGCGGGGCAATGGGCAGGGCGCGCTGGCGGATGGTGTCGGCTCCCGGAGCCGCACGGGTGATCGTCCCGGCTCCATGGCGGGCCGCCAGCCGATCGACCTCTGCGTCTTGGGCGCGTCCACCGGCGGACCCGCCGCGATCCAGCACGTGCTCGAGACGCTGCCCGCGACGTTCCCGGTCCCGCTTGCCATCGTGCAGCACATGCCGCCGGGGTTCACCGGGCCGTTCGCTAGGCGGCTCGACCAGCGCTGCCGGCTCCGGGTGCGCGAAGCCGAGGACGGCGATCGGCTCGAGCGCGGCACGGTGCTCATCGCCCCCGCGGGCTACCACATGCGGGTGAACACCAGCCTGGCGGTGACGCTCTCGGCCGACTCGGGGCACGCGCGCCACGTGCCCAGCGTGGACGTGCTCATGCAGTCGGCGGCGCGCGCCCGCCCTGGCCGGGTGCTGGGCGTGCTGCTCACCGGGATGGGAGACGACGGCGCGGATGGGATGGCGGTGATCCACGGCCAGGGCGGGATCACGCTGACGGAGAGCGAGACGACCTGCGTCGTCTACGGCATGCCGAGGGTGGCGTGGGAGCGGGGTGTGGTCACCCGCCAGTTGCCGCTCCCGGCGCTGGCCGAGTGGCTGGCCGGCCTTACAGCAGCGTCCCCCGCAGAATCACCAGCGCGACCGTGAAGTAGATGATCAGCCCCGTCACGTCCACCAGCGTGGCGACGAAAGGGGCCGACGCGCTGGCGGGATCGAACCCGAGCCGGCGAAGCACGAACGGCAGCATCGAGCCGGCCAGCGATCCGAAGAGCACCACGCCCACCAGCGCCGTCCCCACCGTGAATGCGACCAGCACATGGCGGGCACCGTAGTCGTACCAGCCCAGCGCCTGCCACAGCAGGATGCGAATCACGCCGATCACGCCCAGAATGCTGCCGAGCGTGAGACCTGCCGGCAGCTCCCGCACGGCCACCCGCCACCAGTCCTTGAGCCGCACCTCGCGGAGCGCCATCGCGCGAATGATGAGCGAGGTAGCCTGCGACCCGGAGTTCCCGCCGGAGCTGATGATGAGCGGAATGAACAGGGCGAGGACCACGGCCCTGCTGATCTCGGCCTCGAAGTGCCCCATCGCGGTGGCGGTCAGCATCTCGCCGAGGAACAGCGCGCAGAGCCACCCCGCCCGCTTCTTCACCATGGTGAGAAAGCCGATCTGCATGTAGGGCTCGTCGAGCGCCTCCATGCCGCCGAACTTCTGCACGTCCTCCGTCGTCTCCTTCACCAGCGCGTCGATCACGTCGTCCACCGTGACGATGCCCAGCACGCGGCCGTCATCGTCGAGGACGGGGATGGCCAGGAGGTCGTACTTCGAGATGAGCCGCGCCACCTCCTCCTGATCCAGGAGCGGCCGCACCGTCACCGGTTTCCGCGTCTCGCCGACCTCGAGCACCGGTGTGCCGGGCTCGGCCAGCATGATGTCCTTGAGTGACACGACGCGTACCAGGCGCTGGCTCTGCGGGTCCAGGACGTAGATGGCGTACACCGTCTCTTTGGCCCGGCCGACCTCCCGGATATACGTCTTGACCTGCTCGACGTTCCATCCGGCGGGCACGCCCACGAACTCGGTCGTCATGATGCCGCCCGCGCTGGTCGGCGGATAACGCAGCAGGAGGCTCAGCGAATCGCGGGTCGGCGCATCGAGCACGTGGGCCAGCCTGGTGCGGGCCTCGTTGCTGAGATCGCGGAACAGCTCCACCTGCTGGTCCGCCGACATGGCCTCGATCAACGCCACCGCCCGCGCCTGTTCCAGGCCGCCGATCATTTCCGCGCGGCGGTTGAGCTGAGGCTCGTCGAGCACCTGCACCGCGCGATGGAACGGCAGCGCCGCCATCACCCGCGTCGCCGCCTCGATCGGCAGGCCGTTCAGCGCCTCGGCGATATCGGCGGGCTGGAAGTCCGCGCAGGCCGATTGGAAGTCCTCTTCGTCGCCGGAGAGGAGGTAGAGCAGCTCTGGGCTGGGAGGGGTCGCGGTCTTAGGCATGGGGCGCCCGCTGGCTAAGGCGTGTCGCGCACGCCGTCCTCGATCCACGCGAGGTACGCCGGGTCACCGGCGACGATCGGGACGGCTACGATCTCGGGAACCTGGTAGGAATGCTCCGCCCGGATCCGGGCTTCGAGGTCCGGCAGCCTGCTCACGGTCGTCTTGAGCAGGCAAAGCCATTCGGTAGCATGCTCGACCCGGCCCTGCCACCGGTAGATACTGACGATGGGTCCGGTGATCTGCGCGCAGGCCGCGAGGCGTGCCTCCACCAGCAACGCGCAGAGGCGCTCGGCGGCCTCGCGGGAATCGACGGTGGTGGTCACCTGACAGCATCCGGTCATGCGGTGACCACCGGGAGGAGAGTTACTTCGCGGGGCCGGCCCCGGCCCCGGCCTGAATACCGGGCGTGTCCGCGCCGCGCTTGCCGTCGGGGATCGGCACGACGGCCGCGCGCCACCCGCTCTTGAACCGCACCGTGAGCCGATGGCCGAGCGTGTCCGCCACCACGTCCGCGACTTCCGGCAGCGTCTTCGCATAGGCGACGGCGGTCGCCGTCTGCCGGGCGAGCGCTTCGGGCGAGTCGCCCTGGTACGCCGCAGCGAACTCGCGGCCGATCGCGACCTGCGCCGCCTGCTCGTGGCCGTAGAGCGCGAACTGGTCGGCCGGCACCAGGCCCTTCTGCTGCGTGATTTTCGGGTAGGCCTGATACGTCCGACACCCGGCGCCGCCGAGGAGCAGGACGACGAAAGCGAGGTGCGCAGCCCGGAGCATCGATTTCCCTAGGGTAAGTGGCCCGGATAATATACACGGACGCCGCGCGGCATCCTCCCCCCAATAAGCCGGCGCAATTCTCGAGGAGTTCCGATGCTCCGATCAGCCGCGCTTGCGCTGGCAGCGGCACTGGCCCAGTTACCGCCCACTGCGTCTGCGGCCGCCCAGGTGCGGGCGGACTCCACGCCGGCGGCACAGAGCCAACGCCCGGAGTCCCTCCCTCCCTACATTCACGCGTCTCCGCCGGGGCATGCCATCCGGTGGTACGAGCCGCTGGCCGTGCTGGGGGTCATCGCGCTCACGGCTTCGGTCGACGAATCGGTCGCGAACCATTTCCGTGATCATCGGTCACAGACGGGCCAGGACGTCGCGAATGCCTGGGCGAAAGTAGGCACGGTGGGGGCCGGGGTCGTCACCGCGGGCGTGCTCGCCGGCGGTCTCATCTCGCACAACGACAAGGTCACTCACGCCGGCCTGCGGCTGTTGTTCTCGGTGGGGTTGGCCGCCGGTGCGGCCCAGGGAGTCAAACTCGTGATCGGCCGGGAGCGCCCGCTGGAAAACACGAGCGCCTGGGACTTCGATCCCCCCCACTTCGACGCGGCGTTTCCCTCGGGCCACACCTCGGCCGCGTTCGCCATGGCCGCGTCGCTGGCCGACGACATCCACCGCCCCTGGGCCACGGTGGCTCTCTACAGCGTCGCAACCGGTGTAGCCGTCTCCCGCGTGTATCAGCAGGAGCACTGGGTCAGCGACGTCGTCGGCGGCGCGGCGCTGGGCATCGCCTCCGCCAAGCTTGTCAACGGGCGGTGGCGGGTCTTTGGCTTGCGTCCCCCGAAGTTCCTGGTCGGATCCCGCGGGCCGGCGATCGGGTGGTCGGTGGCCTTCCACGAGTAGCAGCCCTGCGTCCCCGTTGGCTCACCGGTACGGTTTCAACCCGGTCGCCTTGAAGGCAGCCCAAACCGGCTTGCCCTCGCGCAGCCGCAGGGCATCCGCAGCCTGCCGGGTCACCTCCGCGACCAGCGGCGGCTGAGTCTGGATGGCCACGCGAACCCGCTCGCCGAGAGGGGGCTCGGGTGTGACCTCCAGAATCGATCCGTGCAGGGCGTTCTGCGCGCTCCCCACCGGCTGCTCGGTATGGAGCGTGATGTCCCGGGGATCGAGGGCCACCAGCAGATCCCCTTCTTCGCCCGTCTCGGCGACCGCCACGCTGCCGACACCGGTCTGGAGCCGCGCCAGCCCGTCTTCGCCCCGTACGAGCCGTCCCTGGAGCAGGTTCACCCCCATGAACGCGGCCACGTAAGGCGTCCGCGGGCGCCGGAGCAGCTCGTCCGGCGTTCCCGACTGCGTGATGCGGCCGGCCTCGATCGCGGCGACGCGCGTGCCCAGAGCGATCGCCTCGAGCGGCGTGTGGGTGACGTACACCGTGGCGCAATCCGTGCCCTGAAGAACCGACCGCAACTCGGTCCGGAGCTCGGTGCGGCTCTGGAGATCCAGGGCCGAGAGCGGCTCGTCGAGCAGCAGGAGGCTCGGCTCCAGCACGAGCGCACGGGCCAGTGCCACACGCTGCTGTTGCCCGCCCGAAAGCTGCCCCGGCCGGCGCGCCGCGGCATCCGCCAGCCCGACGCGGTGGAGCGCGGCTTGCGCCCGCGATCGCGCGCCGC
>CAZFKN010000007.1:0-53205 GCA_964519805.1 uncultured Gemmatimonadaceae bacterium | reverse complement strand
TGCTGCACGTCAAGGTGAAAGAGCCGCAGTTCGAGGGGCAGACCAAGACCAAGCTCGGCAACTCCGAGGTCGAGGGCATCGTCAAGCAGGTGATCAACGAGCACCTGGGCAGCTGGCTGGAGGAGCACCCGCCTGTGGCCCGGGCGATCATCGAGAAGGCCGTGAGCGCTGCCCGCGCGCGCGAGGCCGCGCGAAAGGCGCGTGACCTGGTCCGGAAGAAGTCAGGCCTGGAAAACGCGGTCCTGCCGGGCAAGCTGGCGGACTGCTCCATCGAAGACCCGGCGATGACCGAGCTGTACCTGGTCGAGGGCGACTCCGCGGGCGGCAGCGCCAAGCAGGGCCGGGACCGCCAGTTCCAGGCGATCCTGCCGCTCCGCGGGAAGATCCTCAACGTCGAGAAGGCGCGGATCGACAAGATCCTCAGCAACGAAGAGATCCGGGCGATGATCACGGCGATCGGCACCGGTGTGCGCGAGGACTTCAAGCTCGACGACGCCCGGTACCACAAGATCATCCTGATGACCGACGCCGACGTGGACGGCGCCCATATCCGGACGCTCCTGCTCACGTTCTTCTTCCGCCAGATGCAGAACCTGATCGACGCGGGCTACGTCTACATCGCGCAACCGCCCCTCTTCCGGGTCGCCAAGGGGAAGGAAGAGTTCTACGCCTACAGCGAGGGCGAGCGCGACGAGTACGCCAAGCGTCTCACCAACGGTGAGGGCCGGGGCAGCATCAACATCCAGCGCTACAAGGGCCTCGGCGAGATGAACCCGGACCAGCTCTGGAAGACCACCATGGACCCCGCCACCCGCACCATTCTCCGGGTCACCATGGAGGACGCGGCCGTCGCATCGCAGCTCTTCGACGAGCTGATGGGTGACGAGGTCGAGCCGCGGCGCCTGTTCATCGAGCGGAATGCCAAGTACGTGAGCAATCTGGACGTCTGATGCCTCATGCAAGCGGCTGAGCTTAGAGAAGCGATCCCGGCCGCGATCGATGCCCTGGGGGGCGACGCCCGCATTTCGTCCACCCTCGGGCCCGACGCCTGGGCCATCTTCCGGGGCCGCGTGCTCGGGTACATCGCCTTGATTGCGCCGGAGAGCGGTGCGGGCGACAGTATCGTGCACGTGACCTTCCCGATTCTGCGGCTGCCAGAGGACAATGCCGAGGCTGTGCTCCGGCGCCTGCTCGAGCTGAATCACGAGCTGGGGGCGTTCGCCTCGTTCTCCCTGGACGGCAAGGGCAAGGTCTGGCTCGGGGCCGGCCGGTTCGCCGAGGACCTGAACGACCACGAGCTGCGGGAGCTGATCGCCCAGGTGGCCGGGCTGGCCGACCGCTACGACGCCGAGCTGCTGGAGGCGTTCGGGCGGTCCCTGGCGCTGGAGTAGTCCCCCCCGCTGGTCGGCGGGCCACCACGGGTGTAATTTGGGCGGGGCGTTCCCGGCCAACTGGGTGCCGGGCGCCGCCCCTAACTCGTAGTCGGTGTGCGGCTTTCCGGCTCCGATTACGCTACTTTCAGGAGCACGGCATGGCGCGCACGACCGGTACAGTGAAGTGGTTCAACGACGCGAAGGGCTTCGGCTTCATCACTGTGGACGGCGGTCAGAAAGACTGCTTCGTCCACCACTCGGCGATCAAGGCCGACGGGTTCCGTTCCCTCGCCGAGGGTGATCGCGTCGAGTTCGATCTGGTGCAGGGACAGAAGGGGCCGGCGGCGGAGAACGTGACCAAGCTCCCGCGTTGACATGGTGACCACATGATCGAAGTCAAGCTCAACGAGGACGACCGGCTCGACTGGGCGCTCAAGACGTTCAAGCGTAAGGTCCAAAAGTCCGGCCTGCTCCAGGATCTCCGCCGCAAGCGGTACTACGTGAAGCCCAGCGAGGCCCGCCAGATCAAGGCGGCCGCAGCCCGGCGTCGCGGTCGGGGTAAGCGGCCGCGCCCCTAGTTCCACACCGCCTGTGGATCCGGGGACCTCGTTCAGCGTCGCCCGGCAGCTGGAGATCTACCAGCGGGGCTCCGCGGTGCCGGTGTCGCCCGAGGAGCTGGAGCGCCGCGCCCGGGAGGCCTTGAGTCGGGAGGCGTTCGGCTACCTCTCCGGCGGCGCCGGCGGCGAAGATACGATGCGGGCGAACCTCGAAGGGTTCCGCCGCTGGCGCATCGAGCCCCGCGTCCTCCGCGATCTGTCCTCCCGTAACTGGCAAACCACCCTCCTCGACACACCCCTCCCCGCTCCGGTGCTTCTGGCCCCGCTCGGCGTGCAGGGCATTCTCCACCCCGACGCCGAGCTGGCGACCGCCCGGGCCGCCGCAGCCCTTGGCGTCCCGATCGTTCTGAGCAGCGCATCGTCGGTCCCGCTGGAGGATGTCGCCGTCGTGATGGGCGACGCCCCGCGATGGTTTCAGCTCTATTGGAGCTCGGACCCCGACGTGGCGGCCAGCTTCCTGGTGCGGGCCGACCGCGCGGGATACCGCGCGATCGTCGTGACCGTGGACTGCCCGATCCTCGCCTGGCGCGAGCGCGATCTCGCCAACGCCTATTCGCCGTTTCTTCACGGGCATGGTATCGCGAACTATGTGAGCGATCCCGCCTTCCGGGCGAGACTCGCGCGTCCACCCGAGCAGGACCCGGCCGCGGCCGTCCGGCGCTTCACCGAGACGTTCGGAAACGCGGCGCTCACCTGGAACGATTTGCCGTTCCTCCGACAGCATACCTCGCTGCCGATCGTGCTGAAGGGCATTCTCAGCCCGGACGACGCCGCCCGCGCGGTGGACGCCGGCGTCGACGCGATCGTCGTGTCGAACCATGGGGGGCGCCAGGTGGATGGTGCGGTCGGCGCGATCGACGCGCTGCCGCGCGTGCTGGATCGGGTGCGAGGGCGGATTCCGGTGCTCCTCGACGGGGGCGTCCGTCGGGGCGCCGATGCCGTGAAGGCGCTCGCGCTCGGAGCGAGCGCGGTGCTCCTCGGACGGATGTACGCGTGGGGCCTGGCGCTTGCCGGCGAGGCGGGCGTGCGGGAGGTCCTGCTCAACTTTCTCGCCGACCTCGATCTTACGCTGGGCCTCGCCGGCTGCACCTGCCCCGCCGACATCCGACCCGACCTGCTCCGCCGGGACCCCGAACGCGCGGACTAGGGCCGCTCGACGCCTGCGGCTGTGATTCGATGAGACACGAGCGGCAGGGCCGCCGGCTCGCCCTTCGTCGTGATCGCCTGCCGCAGGGCCTCGAGGCCGGTCGCGATCCCGGCCGCGTCGCGAGCGAAGACCGAGGCCAGCGGCTGCCCGGCTTTCACCTTGTCGCCCGGCTTCACGGTGATCACGAATCCCACGGTGGGGTCTACCGTGTCGGCCATTGTGGTGCGCCCACCACCGAGGGCGACGATCGCCCGCCCGATGATCCGTGGGTCTACGGCCGCAACGGTGCCGCTTGCCGGCGCGCGGAACACTTCCACCGCGCCCGCCTGCGGCAGGATGCCGGGATCTTCGATCACAGTGGCATCCCCGCCCTGCGCCTCGATGACCCGCCCGAACGTCTCGAGCGCCCGGCCCGAGGTAATACTGGTCTCGAGACGCCGCCGCGCCGTCGCCGCGTCTTGCTCGACCCCGGCCAGCACCAGCATCTCGACGCCGAGCGCGTAGGTCACCTCCATTAGGTCCTCGGGTCCTTCCCCCGCGAGGCCCTGGAGCGCTTCCTCCACTTCGAGCGTGTTTCCGCAGGCACGGCCGAGCGGGCGGTCCATCGCCGTGAGCAGTGCGACCGTCCGGCAGCTCCGCGTCTCCCCCAGCGTGATCATGGCCCGGGCCAGCTCGATCGCCCGCTCCGGCTCGGGAATGAACGCACCCGATCCGGTCTTGACGTCGAGGACGAGACCTCCCAACCCCTCGGCCAGCTTCTTCGACATGATGCTGGCGGCAAGGAGGGGGATCGACTCGACGGTCGCGGTCACGTCGCGCAACGCGTACAGCTTGCCGTCAGCCGGCGCGATCTCGGGCGTCTGGCCGATCATCGCGCAGCCCAGCCGCGCCACCTGGGCTTCCGCCTCGCGCAGGGAGAGCCCGGTGCGAAAGCCGGGGATCGATTCGAGCTTGTCGAGCGTCCCGCCGGTGTGGCCGAGGCTGCGACCCGCCATCATGGGCACGGCGACCCCGCAGCTCGCCACCATGGGGGCGAGCACGAGCGACACCTTGTCGCCCACGCCGCCGGTGGAGTGCTTGTCGATCACGGGGCGGTCCAGTCCCTCGAAGCGGAGCCGGTCGCCGGACGCGAGCATCGCGTCGGTCAGCGCCACCAGCTCCTCGCTCGAAAGGCCGCGCCAGACGACCGCCATGAGCAGGGCCGATAGCTGATAGTCCGGAATCCGTCCCGCGACGTAGTCGTCGATCAGGGCGCGCCATTCGGCCGGCTCGAGCGCCGCTCCATCGCGCTTGCGTTGAATCAGTGAGGGAACCACCATTGGACCCCGTGATCCGCTCGATCGTGGCCGGCCTGTCGCTCGCCCTGCTCGCTCAGCCGCTCCCCGCTCAGGCGCCGCCCGACTCCACCAACGCGCTGGCCCAGGGCCAAGCCGCCTTTGAGGCCCGGGATCCCCAGGCCGCGCTCAATGATTTCGAGCGGGTGCTCGCCGCCGACTCCGGCAACTATGAAGCCAACTGGCGCGCCGCGCTCGCGCTCATCACCCTGGGCGTCCGCACGCCCGACTCGGTCAAGAGTCCGGACCGCGACTCACTCTACGCGCGGGCGGAGCGCTACGCCCGCCGAGCGGTCCGAGCGGACAGCCTGGGCGCGGATGGGCATTTCATTCTTGCGCGGGCCATCGGTCAGACGTCGCTGACCAGGAGCAAGAAGGAGCGCATCCGGCGGGCATCCGAGATCCGCCAGGAGGCCCTGCGCGCCATCGAGCTGAATCCGCTGCACGACGGTGCCTATCACGTGCTGGGACGCTGGAACGCGGAGATCATGCGACTGTCCGGGTTCACCCGGTTCTTCGCCCGCCAGTTCCTGGGCGCGAGCATCTTTGGCCAGGCCTCGTGGGAGGGAGCGGTGACGAACCTGGAGCGCGCGGTCGAGCTCGATCCACGCCGCATCGTCCACCGGCTCGATCTGGCAGGTGTGTACGTGGACCGGAAGCGCTACGACGATGCGCGCCGCCAGCTCGAGGCCATCGACACGCTTCCCATTCACGACTTCAACGACCCCCAGTACAAGGCGGACGGCGCCGCCCTGCTCCAGAGGATCGCGACCCGGCACGACGGATCCTGAGGCCGGTCAGGGCAGATCGGAGATGGACTCGCGGGCCTCGTCCGCCAGCCGGTCGAGGCGCGCCTGGAGACGGCGCCGGCGCCGGGCGAGTTGGCGGCGGGTGCGATGGGCCGCCTCGTCGAGTCCTTCCCGCGCCTGCTCACCCAGCTCCCGGGCCCGGCGGCCCAGCCGCTTCCGGAGCACCGATCCCTCGGCCGGCGCCACGAGCATGGCGATGCCGGCGCCGATCAGCGCGCCGAGGACCATGCCCGCGACGAAATTCGCGGCCCCTCTGACGCCGCTACCCGCCTGTTCGTCCTTCACTTCGTTGCCCTCCATGGCGAACCTCCTGCCGGTTACGTTACTCGCCGCCGGAGACCGGCGTCAACCTTCGTGACATGTCGCGATATTGGGCGGCGGCCTCCAGGAATCCGACACCGTTCCCCGCCCGGTACCTCGGCCCTTATTATGCGTAGGAATAGTCATCCTCTTCCGGACGGGTCACCATGACGATGTCAGCACCCGTGTCCGACGACCTGGAGCGACTCCAGGCGCGGATCGAGACGCTGGAGCAGGAGAAGCGCCACCTCCTGGCGGTGGTCGAGATTCTCCAGGAGATCGCGGGCTCCCTCCACTTCGTGGACGTGGTCCAATCGGTCACCCGCCGGCTGGGCGAAGCGTTCGGACTCGACCGGTGCTCCATCTTCCTGGCGGAACGCGGGGGTGAAACGGTGCGGCTCGTGGCCAGCTACGAGGACCCGAGCATCCGGAACTACGTCGTCGACCTCGCCCGCTACCCCGAGCTGCGGCGCGCCCTCGAGACCGGGCAGACCGTGTTCATTCCCGACGTGACCAGCGACACCTCCCTCCGGCACGCGCACGATTCCCTCGCCTCGCGCCGGGTGAAGAACATTACGGTCATTCCCATCACATGGCGCGGTGCCCCGATCGGCGCGATCTTCCTGCGCACGTTCCGTGACGGCCCGGCATTCACCGAGGCCGACGTGCATTTCTGTCAGGTCGTCGCCAGCCTCACCGCCAAGGCGCTCCGCAACGCGCACCGGTTCGAGCGACTCCAACTGCGGCGCGGTGAGGATCCGGCGGGACGGGCCGCGGACCGGGAGCGGGCGGCGCTGGTCGGCTTCATGCGGCGCCTGCTCGACGCGTTCGCGGCCAAGGAGGAGCCGTGGGGCGAAGGCGCATTGGCCCGGGCAAGCACGGCCGAGGTGGACCGGCTGGTCGGGGTGGCGATGGCAGTGCTCTCCCAGGAGGCCGCCGGGCGGTGACCGGCGGCACCACCGCCGCCGACCTCGCCCACCGGGCCGAGGCCCTCCGCCGCCAGCTCGAGCGCGCCAACCACGCGTACTACGTGCTCGACGCGCCGGAGATCTCCGACGCCGAGTACGATCGGCTCTTCCGCGAGCTCCAGGCGCTCGAGGATGCCCACCCCAAGCTCCGCACACCGGACAGTCCCACCCAGCGCGTGGGCGCCGCGCCCGCCAGCGCCCTCACGAAGTACCAGCATCGCCGAATCATGCCGTCGCTCGCCAATGCGTTCTCCACCGAGGAGCTTGCCGCGTGGGAGCAGCGGAACGTCCGCCTGACGCCGGACGCGGGCACGACGGGCTACACCACCGAGGTCAAGATCGACGGCGCGGCCGTCAGCCTCACCTACCAGGGTGGGCAGCTCGTCGTGGGGGCGACTCGAGGGAACGGCGTGATCGGCGAGGACGTCACGGCCAACCTCAAGACGATCCCCGACGTTCCCCTGGTCCTCAAGGGCAAGGGCCACCCCGAGCTGATGGAGATCCGGGGCGAAGTGTATCTGCCGTTCGAGGCGTTCGCGCGGGTCAACCGCCGGCGCGAGGAGGAAGGCGAGCCACTCTTCGCCAACCCGCGCAACGCCTCGGCCGGCGGGCTCCGACAGCTGGACCCCAACGTCACCCGCCAGCGACGGCTGCGGATGTTCGCCTTCCACATCGAGCCGATCGAGGGACGGCTGGCGGCGAAGACGCATTGGGAGACACTCGAGCTGCTGGAGAAATGGGGATTCCAGGTCGAGCCGCACCGGGCCCGGCACGGGAATCTGGCGGAGGTGGAGCAGCGGATCGCGGAGCTGGAGAACGTCCTCCCAAACCTTCCCTTCCAAGCCGACGGCGTGGTCGTGAAGGTGAACTCGCTCGCGCTCCATGAAGAACTGGGCGTGGTCGGGGGACGGGAGCCGCGCTGGGCGATCGCGCGGAAGTTCGCCCCCGAGGTCGGGGTCACCAAGCTCAAGGCGATCAACATCAACGTGGGTCGCACCGGGGCGCTCAACCCGTGGGCCGAGCTGGAGCCGGTCGAGCTGGGAGGCGTGGTCGTGTCCCGGGCCACCCTGCACAACGAGGACCTCATTGCCCAGAAGGACATCCGCATCGGCGACTGGGTGGAGGTGGTCCGTGCCGGCGAAGTGATCCCGCAGCTGCTCGGACCGCTGCCCGAGCGCCGCGATGGAAGTGAGCAGCCCTTCGTCATGCCCGATGCCTGCCCCGCCTGCGGCACACCCGTCGAACGGCCCGCCGACGAGGCCATGCGCTACTGCCCCAACGTGTCCTGCGCCGGCCGGGTGCTCGAGGGGATCGTGCACTTCGCCTCCCGCGGCGCGATGGACATCCGGGGGCTTGGCTACGAGCGCGTGCGCCAGCTGCTCGACACCGGCCTCATCCACGACGTGGCCGACCTGTATACCCTCGAAGTGGAGCAGCTGGTCCGTCTGGAGCGGTTCGCGAAGCAGTCGGCCTCCCAGCTGGTGGCTGCGATCGCCGCCTCGAAGGAGCGGCCGCTCTCGACGCTCCTGTTCGGGTTGGGGATCCGGCACGTGGGAAGCACCGTAGCCCAGCTGCTCGCGCGCCGGTTCGGCTCCATGGACGCCCTGATGAACGCCACCGAGGCCGAGATCAACGACGTGCCGGGCATCGGCGGCGCGATTGCGGAGGCGGTCGTCCACTTCTTCGGCGAGCGTCGGAACCGGACGCTCATCGAGCGGCTCCGGAAAGCTGGGCTCACATTCACCGAGCCGGCCGCCGTTCAGGAGGGTGGTCCGCTCGGCGGCAAGACCTACGTCCTCACGGGAACGCTCCCGACGCTCTCCCGCAGCGAGGCGACCGCCCTGATCGAGCGGGCTGGCGGGCGGGTGGCCGGCTCAGTCAGCAAGAAGACCGACGCGGTGGTGGCCGGAGAGGAAGCCGGGGGCAAGCTGGACAAGGCCAAAGCCCTCGGCATCGAGGTCATCACCGAGGC
Organism: uncultured Gemmatimonadaceae bacterium; assembly: GCA_964519805.1. Classification (GTDB taxonomy): domain Bacteria; phylum Gemmatimonadota; class Gemmatimonadetes; order Gemmatimonadales; family GWC2-71-9; genus DASQPE01. The sequence goes on along the minus strand of CAZFKN010000007.1, from coordinate 44,685 downwards.
GGAGCTGCAGCGACGGGTCCGCGGCTAGTCGCCCTTGGCGGTTGGCTCCGGACCCTTAGACTTAGAAGCGCCAATCTCCAAGGGCACGCACATGAGCGACACATTCCGTCCGGGCCGCTACGGCCTCACTCTCAGCCCTCGGGTCCTTCAACAGCTCCGCGTCTCGTTGGAGCGCGACACCGGCCTTCAGGCCGCGAGCTACCTCCAGGAAGCCGGATTCGCCGGTGGCGAGGGCCTCTTCGACGCGTTCGCCGCCTGGCTCGGCAGCGCCTACGGAGTGGAGCGCCCGGCCGAGCTGGATTCCCGCTATCTGAGCGAGGCGTTGTCCGCCTTCTTCGCCGAGCTCGGGTGGGGCAGCGTGAGCGTTGCGCCGGTAGGTGCCTCGGCGCTCGCCATCGACTCCACTGACTGGGCCGAGGCCGAGAGCGAGGCCAAGGGCGAGTATCCCTCCTGCCACCTCACCTGCGGGCTCCTGGCCGACTTCCTCGGCCGAATCTCCGAGGGTCTGGTCGCCGTAATGGAGGTCGAATGCCGGTCGCGGGGGGACGGACGGTGCCGATTCCTGGCGGGCTCGCCGGATACGCTTGGCACCCTCTACGATCGCATGGCGCAAGGCATGAGTTACGACGCCGCGCTCGGAGCGGCCGGCGCGGGGATCCCAGCCTAAAAAAGGCCGTGCAACGGTCTCGAGGGCCCGGGCATCCCCGGGCCCTCTCGTTTTGGATCGGCGTTGCTGGCCCCAATCCGTTGAGGGATCTATACTTCGCGCACCTCCTTCGGCCCACGCCATGCCGGAGACCAGCTGATGTCCACCTTGCTCGACGGCCTCCAGGATTCGCTCGGAGGGAGCTACCGGCTCGTTCGCGAGCTGGGTGGCGGCGGGATGAGTCGCGTCTACCTCGCCGAGGAGACCGCGCTCGGCCGCCAAGTGGTGATCAAGGTCCTGCCGCCCGATCTGGCCGCCGGCCTCAACCTCGAACGCTTCCGGCGAGAGATCCAGCTCGCGGCCAAGCTCCAGCACCCCCACGTCGTTCCGCTGCTGGCCGCCGGCCGGGCCGGCGATCTGCTCTACTACACCATGCCCTTCATCGAGGGCGAATCGCTCCGGGCGAAGCTCCTCCGCGAAGGTGAGCTGCCGGTACCGGAGGCCGTCCGCTTCCTGCGCGACGTCGTCGACGCCCTCGCGTACGCGCACGAGCAGGGCGTGCTCCACCGCGACATCAAGCCCGACAACGTGATGGTGAGCCGGCACCACGCGCTGGTGACCGATTTTGGCGTGGCCAAGGCCCTGAGTGAAGCGGCCGGGGGCCAGGCCCCGCCGAGCGGGTTCACGTCGGCCGGCATCGCGATGGGGACCCCGGCCTACATGGCTCCGGAGCAGGCGGCGGCCGACCCGACGATCGATCATCGGGCGGATATTTACGCCGTCGGCATCATGGCGTATGAGATGCTCGCCGGCCAGACACCGTTCACCGGCCGCAGCCCCCAGCAACTGCTCGCGGCCCACGTGAACCGCCCGCCCGAGGCGCTCGGCACCGTGCGGAGCACCGTTCCTCCGGACCTGGCGGCCATCGTCATGCGCTGCCTCGAGAAGCGCCCGGCCGACCGGTGGCAGAGCGCGGACGAGCTGCTCCGCATGCTCGAGGGCGTCGTGACTCCGGGCACCGGCACGACGTCCACGATCGCGGTCCGGGCCGCGCGACCCGCCCCGCCGCCCGCACCGGCCAAGCCGCGCGGGCCGCGCACTGCCCTCGCCACGGCGGCGATCATCGCCGGGCTCGGCATCGGCGCGCTGCTGCTTCGGGTCGCGGGCGTGCTGCCCAGCGGCTCGCTGGTAGCCCGCGGCGTCCTCAAGGACCCGGAGCCGATTCTCGTCGCCGAGTTCCGCAGTCCGACGGTCGATTCGGCGCTGGGCGGCGCCGTCACCGAGGCGTTCCGGATCGACCTCAGCCAGTCGCCCAAGCTCACGGTGGTTCAGCCGGAGTACGTGCAACAGGTGTTGACCCGGATGCAGCGGGATCCGCGCGCCCGGCTCGACCCGGACCTGGCGCGCGAGATCGCCATCCGCGACGGCATCAAGGCGATCGTCTCCGGCGACGTGGCCCACGCCGGCACCGGCTTCGTCATCTCGGCCCGGTTGATCGCGAGTCAATCAGGCGATGCGCTCGTAGCGCTGCGGGAGACCGCGACCGACTCGACGCGCATTCTCGCGGCCATCGACCGGCTGAGCCGCGGCATGCGCGAGCGGATCGGCGGCTCGCTGGGCGCGGTGCGGCCGACCGATCGGCTCGAGGACGTCACGACGCCGTCGCTCGCGGCGCTCCGGAAGTACTCGCTCGCCCTCGGCGCGAACCGCGAGGGCGACACGGAGCGTTCGATCGCCCTGCTCCGCGAAGCGGTGGAGCTCGACACCGGCTTCGCCATGGCGTATCGGAAGCTCGGCGTCGTGATCGGGAACAGCGGCGGGCGCCGAAGCGAGCAGGTCACCGCGTTCACCAAGGCCTACAACCACCGGGACCGGCTGACGGACCGCGAGCGGTACCTCACCCAGGCGGCCTACGAGACCTACGTGACGGGCGACCAGGACCGGGCGATCACCGCGTATCGGTCGCTCCTGGACGCGTATCCGAACGACCCGTACGCGCTCAACAACCTGAGCATCGCCTTGATGGAGCTGAGGAACTACGCGCAGTCGGCGAGTCTGTCGCGCCGAGCGATCGCCGCATCACCGGATGACGCGACCTTCTACCTCAACCTGATCGGCGCCCAGCTCGGATTGGGACAGGCCGACAGCGCAGGCGTGACGCTCCAGCAGATGCGGACGCGCGCGCGGGGCGACCCGTACGCCACGCTGGTCGAGGCGGGCTTCCTCCAGGCGCGCGGGGAATTCGACAGCGCGGCGGCGGTCCTGCGCCGGGTGCAGGAATCGCGGCGGGACAGCCCCAACTGGCGGACGATGACGAGCACCATGCTCGCGACCCTGGCAACGACACAGGGGCATCTGGCGCAGGCGGACGGGCTGCTCCAGAACGCGATCGAGAGCAGCGAGACTGCGGGCCTGCCGGAACGGGCCCTGGTCTACGCGCTCGGACAGGCAGGTCTGGACCTTTGGTACCGCGGTCAGCCCGAACGGGCCCGGCGCAAGGCCGACGCGGCGCTCCAGCGCTACCCGCTGGACCGGCTGGACCCGGCCGACCGCCCGTACCTCGAGCTGGCGATCTTCTACGCCGAGGCGGGACGGCCGGACCGCGCGCGGGCGCTGATGGCGGAGCACGATCGCGTAGTTCCCGAGGGCTTGCGCCGCTCGGGGGGCAAGCTGCGTCATGCGGCGCTGGGGTCGATCGCCCTGGCGGAGCGGCGTCCGCAGGACGCGCTCGCCGAATTCCGGCAGCAGGACGAGGGCGGCGAGTGCGACGTGTGCGCCCTCGGCGACCTCGGCCGGGCCTATGATGCCGCGGGACAGCCCGATTCCGCGATCGCCATGTACGAGCGGTATGCCGTGAGGCCCAACGTCTACCGCATGTTCCCCGATGCGATCTGGCTTGCCCGCACGTACTACCGGCTCGGCGAGCTGTACGAGGAGCGGGGCGCGCGGGCCAAGGCCGCCGAGAACTACGCCAAATTCGTGCGCCTGTGGCAGGACGCCGACCCCGAGCTCAGGGCCAAGCTCCTGGACGCAAAGGCGCGGCTCAAGGCCCTGGCTGGAGAGCATTCCACGACGTAGATATTGTAGGTCGGTTCCCCCGTCGCGGGCGGCCCTGTGCGAGATCCGATAGTCCGGCTGGGCGAGGCCCTCGCCGGACGGTACGTATTGGAGCGCGAGATCGGCAGCGGGGGAACCGCGGTCGTAATCCTGGCGCGTGATCTGCGTCACGAACGGCCGGTCGCCATCAAGGTCCTCCGCCCCGGGGTGGCGGCGTCGCTCGGCGCCGAGCGGTTCCTCCGCGAAATCAAGATCGCAGCCGGCCTCACCCACCCCCACATCCTCTCGGTCCACGACTCGGGCGAAGCCGAGGGGCTCCTGTATTACGTGATGCCGTACGTGGAGGGCGAGAGCCTCCGCGCGCGGCTCCAGCGCGAGGGCGCCCTCCCGGTAGAGGAAGCCCTCCGAATCGCCCGCGAAGTGGCCGACGCGCTGTCGTACGCGCACTCACGCGGAGTGGTTCACCGCGACATCAAGCCCGGCAACATCCTGCTGATCGGCGGGCACGCGGTGGTGGCGGATTTCGGGATCGCCACCGCCGTCGGCGCCGAAGGAGACGCACTCACCGACATCGGGCTGGTCGTCGGGACGCCGGCGTACATGAGCCCGGAGCAGGCAGGTGGCGGCGTCGGCGTGGACGGTCGGAGCGATCTCTACAGCCTCGGCTGCGTCGTCTACGAGATGCTGACGGGCAAGCCGCCGTTCACCGGCGGTTCCGCGCAGGCGGTGCTGGCCCGCCATTCGCACGATCAGCCCGCGCCGGTCCGGTCGCACCGCCCGTCGGTGCCGGTCGAGATCGACGCAGTGGTTCAGCGCCTGCTGGCCAAGCTTCCCGCCGATCGCTATCCCACGGCCGCTCAGTTCGTGGCGGCGCTGCCGGCCGACACCGGGGAGCCGACGCCGGGCGCCATGGGCAAGCGTCGGGTCGCCCTGCGAACGTGGGGCGGCGCCGTGGCAGCCGTTGGACTCATGGCGGCTGTGCTCCTCACTCGGCCCCAGAGCGGCGTCGCGCTCGACGAGTCCCTGTACCTCGTCCTCCCGTTCCAGCACCGCGCCCAGTCGGTTCCGGTGCTGCTCGACGGAGACCGCTGTGAGTCGTTGCTGCACCAGGCACTCGGCCGGTGGCGCGGCGTCTCGGTCGTGGATCCGCTCTGGGTCCGCGACGCGGGCTCCCGCCGCGGGCCCTCCCCGCCGTCGCTGGAGTCGGGACTCGCGATGGCGCACCTGCGTGGGGCGGGTGCAATGGTCTCGGGTGAGGTCTGGCAGACCGGCGACACGGTCTTCGTGCGCGGAGCGGTCTACGATGTCTCCGGCAAGGGCCGAGTGCTACGCGAGCACACCGTCCGGCTCAGCCCGGACTTGAGCGATGCGTGGAACCGCTTCGAGGAGCTGGCCGATGCGCTGGTCACCGGCAGCCAGCGTTCCGGAGCCGCGGCCGGCTTCGGCACTCTTTCGCTGACGGCGTGGCGCGCGTACGATGCCGGCCGCGAGGCGCTGCTCGCGTGGGACCTGCCGGCGGCCCGGCGACAGCTCGAGACCGCCGTCGTCACCGACCCAAGCTACGCCGACGCCAACCTCGCGCTGGCGACGGTCATGAGCTGGGAGGGTGAGCCTGCGTCCGACTGGCGACGCCCCGCCGCCGCGGCCGTCGCCGCCGATACTCAGCTGGACCCGGCGTCGAGCCGCAGGGCGAAGGCGCTGTTGAATCTGGCGGATGGACGATTCGTCGAGGCGTGCGACGCATATCGCCGGCTCACCCTGCGGGACTCGCTCGACTTCGCCGCCTGGTTCGGCCTGGGGGAGTGCCTCGCCCGCGACCCATTGGTGGTTCCCGATCCCCGCAGCCGCTCGGGCTGGAGCTTCCGCACGAGCTTTCACTCCGCCGCGCGGGCGTATGCCCGGGCGCTCGAGACCTACCCGTCCGTCCACCGGGCGTTCAACGGCTTCGCGCTCGCCCGGATCAGCGGCGTCCTGGCGACCGAGCCCAGCCAATATCGGCTCGGCTTCAGCCTGCGACCGGACACGGTCTGGATGGCCGCGTTCGCCTCGCTTGATCACGACACGCTGGAGTTCGTGCCGTGGCCGCTGGACGAGGTGTTGGGCGGACGGCGCGAGGCCAATCCTCCGGGCACCGCCGCCGCGGTCACGTTCGCAAGGGAGACGCTGCGTCGAGTCGCCGGGACGTGGCTCCGGGCCTATCCCAAGAGTCCGGACGCCTTGGAGACGTACGCCGAGGCGCTGGAGCTGGCCGGCGAGCTGGACGACTCCGCCAGCATCGAGCATTCGGCGCTCCGGGCGCTGCTCGCCGCCCGCACCGCGACCGCCGACGCCGCACAGGCGAGTCGGCTGGCCCGGATGGAGGTGCGGGTCCGGCTCAAGCTGCGGCAGTTCACCGGCGCGCGTCGCCTCGCCGACTCGCTGCTCGGCGCCGTTCGCGAGCCGACGCCCGACGAAGCTCATTGGCTCGCCGGGCTCGCGGCACTCACCGGTCAGGCCAATCGAGTCGCTCGGCTCCTGAGCCAGACGGCCGGGCACTATGATTCAGTCCCCGTCGGCGGGCGTCTGACCAAGATCCCCGCGCCGCTCGCCGAGGCCGCGTTGTCCTATCTCGCCTTTGCGGCGCTCGGCGGGCCGGCCGACAGCCTGGCGAACGCCGAGCGGCGAACGACGCAGCTGATCGCCAGCTACGTCGATGCGGCTCACGCCGCCGACGTGCGCACGGCGCTGCTCGAGCCTCCCCTCGCCTTGTCACTGGCCCGTCCGGGCGTGCACGCGCCGCCTTATCCCGCGACCGGACCGCATCCGCTCCTGCCTTTGTTCGCCGAGCTTGGGCGGGGCGACACCGCGGACGCCCGCCGCGGGCTCGATAGCCTGCGCTCGCTCCGGCGAGGCAGCCGCCCCGGCGACTACTCGGTCGAGGGATCGTTTCTCGAGGCGTGGCTCATGACCGAGCTGGGCGATCCAGCCGGGGCGGCGGCGTTCCTCGACCTGTCGCTCAACGCGTTGCCGACGTTGCGCACGGAGCTGCTCGATCAGGTACCGCAGGCGGCCGGGCTCGTGCGGGCGATGGCGCTCCGGGCCGACCTCGCCCATCGCCTGGGAGACGCCGCCACAGCCCGCCGCTGGGCGGACGCCGTCGTCGCGTTGTGGTCATCGGCCGACGGATCGCTGCAACCCACCGTTACGCGGATGCGCGCACTCGCCGCGACCCGCGGCTAGCGGAAATTCCAGCCAGGAAGGAGCCGTGTATGCCGGGTCAGTGGGGGGGAACGCCGTGGCGGACAGGCGTTGGCTCGCTCGCGATGCTGGGCTGCTCGATGATCTCGGCGTGCAGGCCCGAATACCGGACGCCGCCCCCGCCGTTCCGTGACGTGGCGTCCGCTTCGCAGGCCGAGCTCGCCAGCTACTGCCGGGACGCGGCGCTCCACTTCGATCGGGAGGGCCAGAAGGACACAACCATGGACGACGGGACGCGCCTCACCCTCGTTCCGGAGGCCGGTAGCCAGGCGATCTCCGGCGATGACCTCGAAGAAGGCCGGATACTGGCAAAGCTGAAAGCGATTGGGGGCAGTGGATTTCCCGAGCTGAGCGTGAAGGACTCAGCGTGCTGGTTCGCCAAGGGACGCCTCCCCAAGGGCGTGCTCTCGACATTCATCTCGTTCAAGGGTGAACGGCTGGACACGTTCGCGACGGCAACCCGCTACGAGAAACACGCGAAGGCCGAGGTTCACTGGTATAGGCCCGATGAATACGGGGACAGCGGCAAGCGCTCGGCCCTGCCAGTCCGCCTCGCTTCCTTATCGTCGGGGGCGCCGCCGGGAAAAGTGCGGGCCCTGGCCTGGAGCACGTGCACCGGCGGCTACTGCTGCGCTCCCATCAGCAACCCGCATTGACGTCCGCTCGACGACGTCAGCTCGACCGGCCCTTGATGAGCCGGACGCCGCCGGACCCGGTCTCGACCGAGATCTTGCCTTTCCCGTCCCCCACGGTGCCGCGCAAGTGATCGCGCGCGGTGCGGGTGACGGTCAGCGGGAAGTCCGTGGAGATGTCGCCGCTGCCGGTGTCCATCACCAGCTCGGCGCTCAGGTTCGCGGGAGCGGTGATCACCACGTCGCCCGACCCGGTCTCGACGTCGAGGCGATCGACCTGACTCTGAAGCTCGACGGTCACGGTCCCGCTGCCGGTCTCGAGCCCAACGCGCGGCGCTTTCGCGGCCGTGATCCTCACGTCGCCCGATCCGGTCTCGATACTCAGATGCTCCGCCTCGACGGTCGAGGCCTCCACGTCGCCGGAGCCGGTTTCCACCGTGACTTCCCGGGCCCGCGCCCGGGTCAGCTCGACCGAGCCTGAGCCGGTCTCGGCGCGCACATCACCCTCGATCCCCGACAGGCGCACGTCGCCCGATCCCACCTCCACCCCCAGCGCGCCCTTCAAGCCCGTCACCGTGACAGGTGCGGCTGCGGTGAGCAACCGCAGGTGTCCGTCCACGTTGGCTGCCGTCACCTTGCCGACGGCCAGATGTAGCGTCACCGCACGCCCGGCCGGAATCGCCACCTTGAGATCGGCCCAGGCCTCGAGACCGGAGCCGGTCGAGGAGATCCGGACTCGGCGCCCGCCCCCATCGGAGTCTTCATCGTCGTGGTCGTGGTGGCCGCCGTGCCCGTCGAAGGTGCCGTCCTCCCGCACCCGGATTTCGGTCGACCCGCGACCCATCCCGGGATAGCGGATCCGGTCGCCAGGGAAGATGACGCGGAGTGTCGCCCGGCCCGCGAGGTCGCCCTCGGCGACCTTGAGCTGGGCGGCGTCAGCGCCTCCGCGGCTGACATCGACACCCACGGCGTCCCCGCTGCCCGCGTCGATTTGCACGGTCCCGGCGATGTCGTACAGGGCAATTTCGGAGCCCTTGAGCAAGTGTCGGCTGGTTGCCTGGGCGGCCAACGGCGCCGCCCAGATAGCTGCGAGCGGCAGGAAACGAAGAGCCGTCATAACGGACTCCTGAGATCGGTCTGGCAGGGGGCGGCCCCACCCTTCGAGCCGGTGGGCAATGCCGTTTGGACAGGGCCGGCCGGCCGATGGTTGCAGCCGAGACGCAAAGCCCTTATAGCTATTGCTTCTCCGTCCCGAACCGACCATCAGACGCGACCTGCTTCCCCTGGTCCAGAACGCCCTGGCCGGCCGCTATACCGTGCACCGGGAGATCGGGCGCGGCGGCGCGGCCCGGGTGTTTCTGGCAGAGGATGAGACCGGCCGTTCGCTGGCGCTCAAGGTCCTTCACCCGGAGCTCCAGGTAAGCGTCACTGCCGACCGTTTCCTGCGGGAGATCCGGCTCGCCTCCAAGATCGACCACCCGCTGGTCGCCCGGGTGCTCGATTCAGGCGAGGCCGAGTGGCTGGTCTACTACGTGATGCCCTTCATCGAGGGACCGACCCTCCGCGGGCACCTGGATCGGGTGCGGCGCATGCCGGTCTCCGACACGGTGCGGATGGGGCGCGACCTCCTGGGCGCGCTGGGGGCAGCGCATCAGGTCGGGATCATCCATCGCGACGTGAAGCCGGAGAACATCGTGCTGTCGGCCGCGGGGGCCGTGCTGCTCGACTTCGGCATCGCGCGGGCCATCGAGGCGGCCGGCACCAGCCAACTCACGCGCTCCGGCATCGCGGTCGGCACGTCGAGCTACATGAGCCCGGAGCAGGTGCAGGCCCAGACCAGCATCGACGCGCGGACCGATCTCTACTCGGTGGGCTGCGTCCTCTTCGAGAGCCTTGCCGGGCGGCCGCCCTTCCGCCACCCGAACGAGGTCGTCGTGCTTCAGATGCATATGAATGAAGTGGCGCCGGACGTGAGAACCTTCCGGGAAGACACGCCACCGGCGCTCGCCGAGGCGGTGGCCCGGGCGCTCAAGAAAAAGCCGGATGAACGGTGGGAGTCGGCCGGGGTGATGGCGGCCGCGCTGGGTTAGCTGCCGAGCCAGGCCGCGTAGTCGGGCCGCATGACCAGCTCGCCGCCCTGAATGATCTCACGGTCCCAGGGCAGGATGATGAGCTTCTCGGTGGCGAAGGCGACGAAGTCGGGCGCGTACTCGCCGGTTTTGAAGGACACGGCGGTGCGCACCTCGAGGGGGCGGAGCGCGCGCACCTCGCTCAACGCGAGCTTGATGGTGCTGCCGGTGTCGCAGGTTTCATCGACGATCAGCACCCGGCGCCCACGGATGCTCGCGGGCGGGCCGGCCACGAGCACCGGATCGGCGTCCGTCTCCTTCCGGGTCACTACCATCGAGGCGAAGTCACACTGAAGAATCGAGGCGACGACCACTCCGGGGATCACGCCGGCCTTGGCCACACCGAGGATGACTTCGGGCTGGTAGTCGCGCGCCACCCGGAGCGCCAGCGCACGGCACAACTCGCCGAAGAACGGCCAATCGACCTCGAGCACGCCGCGGGGCGCGGGAGTCGTCGTGCGGCGCATGCACACCTCCGGGAACGAAGCGCCCGGCCGGGCGCGAAGAACGGACCGGGGAACCTACGCCCGGGCGCAGCGCGCGGCAACTCTCGTTGCGGCGCTTCCAGCGTGGGACTATTATTGGCCGACCTGCGTAATTCCCAACGCGCAAAGGACTTCCATCGGCAAACGCCGGCGGTTCGATGAGCTTTTGGCAACGGTTGTTCGGCAACGAAACGAAGGAGCAGCTCAAGCCGCAACGGCTGGATTATCTGAACGAGGGCCTCGCCCTGGAGCGCCAGGGTGACTACCAGGCCGCGCTCACGTCCTATCGCCTGGCCTACCGCGACAGTCCCAACGACAGCCGCATCCTGCTGAACATGGCGATCGCCTTCACCAAGACCGGCCAGCCGGACGAGGCGATCCGTTACTACAAGCGAGCGCTCGAAGTCGACCCGGCGCTGGGCGGCGCGCACTACGGCGTGGCCTTCCTCCTGCTCAAGCGCGGCGAGCCGCGCCAGGCGGCCGAGCACCTCCGCGCGTTCCTGGCGCGCCCGCCGAAGGGACCCGACGCCGACCGATGGGTCCGTCACGCCGAATCAGCCCTGCGCGAGATCGACGGCGCCGCGGCACCAAACCCGTGAGATGCTGGTACGTCGCGGCGGTCCTCGCGGCGGTGCCGGGGTGCAGTAACCTGACCGAGGAGGGCGGGGTGGCGGGCCTCGAGATCCGCGTGCCACGCCCGCCCGCCGTCGAAGTGGGCCAGACGATCCAGCTCAGCGCCCGCGCTCTCGACCGGCAGGGCGATAGCGTGGGCGCGGCGATTACCTGGCTCACGCCGGACACGACGGTGACGCTGACCCTCACCGGCCTGCTCACCGGCCGGACCGGCGGCACTACGGCGCGGGTGCAGGCGCAGGTCAACTCCATCGTTTCCGATTTCGTCACGTTCACGGTGAAGCCGCGCCCCGACACGCTCAAGATCGTAGGCGACTCGATCTTCGTAGTCGCTTCGGGCGTGACGACGTCGGCGCCGCTGGTGGCGTCCTTGCAGAGCTTCGCGCCGGCGATCGCGCTCCCGAACGACGTGATCACCTATACCATCGTGTCGCCGGTGTTCGCCGACCCGACCCAGCGCACGGTGCAGCTGCCGGGCGGCCTGCTTACCCTTGGCGCGGTCACGGGGCTCGACGGAAGCCCGGCGTCTCCGGTCACGGTGAGCCGGGTGACCGGCACGACGTCGCCCGACAGCGCGATCGTGACAGTCTCGGCCCAGACCGCGACCGGGGCCGCTGTTCCCGGCTCCGGCCAACGCTTCATCGTCCGCTTCCAGTAGGCACCCATGGCGGATCCCCGGACTTTGAACGATCTGTTCTTCGGTGCTATGGACCGGCTGAGCGGCAGGGCCGCTGTGCTTCGGCGGAAGCAGATGGGCCGCTGGGAAGACATCAGCGGCACCGCCATGCTGGAACGGGTGCATGACGTAAGCCTGGGGCTCCGTGACCTCGGCATCGGCGAGGGCGACCGGGTGGCGGTGCTCTCGGAGAATCGTCCCGAGTGGGCGATCGCCGACTACGCGTGCCTCGCCCTTCGCGCCGCCGACGTTCCGATTTATCCCACCCTGCCCCAGAAACAGATCGAATACATTCTTCGAGACTCCGGCGCCGTCGCGATCTTCGTGTCCACCAAGGTCCAGCTCGGCAAGGTCCTCGCGATCCGCCGGCAGCTGCCCACCCTCCGCCATGTGATCGTGTTCGACGATCTCGCGGCGGTCGAGGGCACGCTTCCCTTTGTGGACATCGCGATCCGCGGGCGCCAGGCCCGGGAACGGTTTCCCGATTGGCGGGCGGAGGCGCTCTCGGCCGGGCCGGACGACCTCGCCACGATCATCTACACATCGGGGACCACGGGCGACCCGAAAGGCGTGATGCTCACCCACGGGAACATCACGTCGAACGTGGTGTGCTCCTGTCGGGTGCTGCCGCTGACCGATCAGGACGAGTGCCTCTCGTTCCTGCCGCTCTCCCACATTTTCGAGCGGATGGTCGGCCACTACACGATGCTCTACTGCGGCGTGACGATCAGCTACGCCACCAGCTCCGACACCGTGGCGGCGGAGATGGGCGAGGTCCGCCCGACCTTCATGGCATCCGTGCCGAGACTCTACGAGAAGATCTACGCCCGCGTGCTGGACGCCGCGTCGTCGGGATCCCCGGTCAAGAAGCGCCTGTTCTTCTGGGCCAAGCGGAGCGCGGAGACCTGGCTCGAGTACAGCCTGGCCCGTCGACCTGTGCCGAAGGCGGTCGCCCTCAAGAAGCAGGTGGCGGACCGGCTGGTGTTCGGCAAGCTCAAGCAGCGGACGGGCGGGCGCATCCGGTTCTTCTGCTCCGGCGGCGCACCGCTCAACCCGGAGATCGCGAAGTTCTTCCACGCCGCGGGCCTCCCCATCCTCGAGGGTTACGGGCTCACGGAGACCTCGCCCGTGATCTCGTTCAACACGTTCGACAACCTCAAGATCGGGACCGTGGGTCGACCGATCCCGGGCGTGGAGGTGCGCATCGCCGACGACGGCGAGATCCTCACGCGCGGGCCGAACGTGATGGTGGGGTACTACAACAAGCCGGACGCGACCAAGGAAGCGATCGACGCCGACGGCTGGTTCCACACCGGCGACATCGGCCTCCTCGATGGGGGCGGGTTCCTGCGGATCACCGATCGGAAGAAGGACCTGATCGTCACCGCGGGTGGAAAGAACGTGGCGCCTCAGCCGATCGAGAACATGGTGAAGACGAGCAAGTTCGTCTCCAACTGCGTCATGTTGGGCGATCGGCGGAAGTTCCCTATCATGATCGTGGTGCCCGATCTCGACCGGCTCAAGGCGTGGGCTGACCACAAGGGGCTGCTTGCGCCGGACGAGCGGAGCCTGCTGGCCCTCCCCGACGTGGGATCGAAAATGGATCGGGAGGTCCGCAAGACCCTCCGCGACCTTGCCCAGTTCGAGATCCCGAAGAAGCTCCTCCTGGTCCCGACGGATTTCAGCGTGGAGGGGGGCGAGCTGACGCCCACGCTCAAGGTCAAGCGGCGGGTGGTGGAACGGAACTACGCCGCCCAGATCGAAGCCCTGTACCGCGACTAGCGTCGCGCCGCCACCCAGTGCCCGGCGGCGCTGGCGAGCACCTCCAGCTCGGGCAGCGACGGCTCGGGCCCCTGCCCCACCACCCTGAGACCCGGCAACGTCGCCCGCGCGGCCTCTCGCACCCAGAGTGGATCGGTCGAGACCTCGCGGCCAAGCACCACGCCGCGCAGCGTCCGGGCCTTGAGCGGGATGAGCGGGGCGCGGACGACGCTCAACGCCGGCGCCGCGTCGGCGATGCCCACCGGCGGATTCACCGCCACGAGGGCCACCCCGGCGAGCGCCTCCGCAAGACCCTGCCAGGCTTGGGCGGCACTCCCCACCAGCGCGGCGTAGCCTCCCGGGCCCCCAAGACCGAGTAACACGTGCATGACCGCGGGCGCGAGCGGGCCGCCCGCGGTCGGCCTGGGTGGCGGCCCGTCCAGCTCCGCGATCCCGTCCGTGACGGCGTAGGTTCGCCCGCAGACCGGACAGCCGAGGCGGCCGGCGAGCACCGAGCGCTCGACGATGCGATCGGGAAGGAGGACGAGATACTGCTCGGCATGATCCGCCGGGCAGCGCAGGTGGTCGGTCAGCTCTATGAACACGGGACTACAGTAAACAGTGAACCGTGAACAGTGAACAGGGGGCCCCCAGCAACGCGGAATCCCCTGTTCACTATTTACGGTTCACCGTTCACGGCTTAAACACGACCCAGGTCAACAGCCCCGGCTGCACGAACACCTGGCGGAAGACTTTCACGCCCTCGATTTCGACGCCCAGCACGTACATGCCTGGCGGCACGTCGCTCACGGCGAAGTGCTCGCCGTAGAGGGGATGCGGACGGGTGTGCTCGCCATAGGTCTCGATGTACGAAAACGGCGTCTCCCGCGGATCCGGCTTCTCCAGTCCGTAGATGCGCGCACCCGGCACCGGCCGCCCGGCGCCGTCCAGCACCCGTCCCGCGAGCATGCCGGTGCCGGGCAGCGGCTCGATCCATAGCTCGGGGTTGGTCGCATACGGCGGGAAGCGTTGCAGCGAGTCGACGATGCGCGCGGCTGAGTCGAGCGGCGCCACGTGCACCTCGAGGTGGAGATGCTCGTTGGTCGCCCGACCGGTATTCCCTACGCGGGCGATTCGCTGGCCGGCCGCGACCTTCTGCCCCAGCTTCACGTCCAACTTGCTATTGTGGAAATAGACCGACCAGATGCCGCGGCGAACGCCGTCGGCCGTCACCGTCGAATCGTGGCGAATGGCAACCGTGAGCGAGCCCTGCTCCGCCCGGCCGGCGTACGTGACCGTGCCCGACCCGATGGCCAGGACCGGTGTCCCGTCGGGGTTGTTGAATTCGACGCCCTGATGCGGCTGGAAATTGCCACCCATCGTGGACCCATAGCGATACGTCTGATCGATGAACGGATTGTCCGCGGGATCGATGGGCCGGCGGAACCAGATCGTGAGCGGCGCGCGCGGGGTTTCGCCCGGCTTGGCGGCGCGGCGGTAGCACGGCAGCGTATCGACGGCGGAGCGGAGTCCGCACACCGTGCCACGAAACTGCTGCCGGCCGATCAGAATGGCGTTGGGCGACGCATACGGTGCCGCCGTGACCGTCTCGACCCCCCAGCCGGCATCCGTATGGCGGAGTCGCTGGTTCCCGCGCAGAGTCGAAACCAGCCAGCCGCGCCGGTCGGCCGAAATCCGCTTGACGTATTCGCTGGCGAGGAGCCCGAGCGCCGTATCCGCCGGCCCGCGCGACTCCGCCCCGGCCGAGTCGACGATGGCGATCCAGTGGCCACCGTCGTCGGTCGTGAGCTGGAGTCCGTCGGCGGTCGCGACCACTGTGGTATCGCCCCGGACCGCGATGCCCGCCGGCGCCACGTACTGCCACTCGGGGCCGAGCGCCGCGAGGGTCCAGTTGCGCCAGGTATGCCCGCCGTCCAGCGAGAGCCCCCAGCCGTTGCCCACCGTCCCATACCAGACCTCGCCGCGAGGCCCGAACGCAAGCGCCTGGACGAAGTCCCATGAGAGCGAGGTGGCGCTGGACGTGTCCCGCCGGATCACCTCCCACGCCTTGGCGCCGGGAGCCAGGCGCATGATGCCGCGACCATAGGTGCCGAGCCAGACCGAGCCGCCCGGATCGCGCGCGGCGGCGAGCACGTGCACTCCCCAACCGGCGGAATCGGGCAGCGGCGGGAGCGCCGGCGCCGATGCTGGACGGCCCTCCTGCGCCGCCAGCACGGCCGGCACGCACGCGGCGACGCTCCAGGCAAGCGCCGCCCGGAGCCCGTGCAGCCGTCGATGCCGCGCATCCATCAGAGCGTGGGATTGAGGCGGAGCCAGTCGACGTGCACGTTCTGCGCCCGGGTCGCGACGAACAGCACGGCGTCCGCGACGTCCGCGGGGCGGAGCATAGCGCGCCGGG
Source organism: uncultured Gemmatimonadaceae bacterium (assembly GCA_964519805.1). Lineage (GTDB taxonomy): Bacteria > Gemmatimonadota > Gemmatimonadetes > Gemmatimonadales > GWC2-71-9 > DASQPE01. The sequence continues at coordinate 29,010 of CAZFKN010000007.1, read as the reverse complement.
GGACGAACCCGGGACGGTTGTCCGGGTCCACCGGGTCCCAGAGCGCGGTGTCGGTCGGGCCGGGCGACACGAGCGTGCAGCGGACACCGGTGCCGCGGTACTCGACGGCGAGCGTCTCGTGCAGCCCGCGCAGACCGTACTTGGTGGTGGAGTAGATCGTATTTTCGGGAAAGGCGACGTGGTCGGCGATGCTGCCGATCGTAATGAACGAGCCGCTGCCGCGGGCTCGCATCGCCGGCAGGAAGCCGCGCGCCACCGCGAACGTCCCCACCAGATTCACATCGAGGTGCCGGCGCAGCTCGGCCGGCTCCGCCTGCTCGAACGGAATGCGATCGAAGATGCCCGCGCTGCTCACGACGACGTCGGGTGTGCCGATGCGCTCGAGTACCTCCTCGGCCAGCCGGGCGACCGCCGCCGCGTCGCTCACGTCACACGGCAGGTCGTGTACCCCGTCGTGGGTCCCGGGCGCCAGGCTTCGCGCGACGCGGACCACGCCGGCACCGGCTTCCCGGAACGCGGCGGCCACCGCCGCACCGATCCCGCGCGACGCTCCCGTCACGACGGCGATGCGGCCGGCGAGCGCGCTCACTCCGACGGATGGTTGTGCGCGAGGCGGAGGAACTCGTCGCGGGTCTTCGAGTCGTCGCGGAAGATGCCCCGGAGCGCGCTGGTGACGGTGCGCGAATTCTGCTTCTGGACGCCGCGCATCATCATGCAGAGGTGCGCCGCCTCGATCACGACACCGACGCCGTGAGGCTGGATCACGTCCATGACCGCGTCGGCGATCTGGTCCGTCATCCGCTCCTGCACCTGGAGTCGGCGGGCGAACACGTCCACGATCCTGGCGGCCTTCGAGAGCCCCATGATCTTGCCGTTGGGCACGTAAGCGACGTGGGCCCGGCCGAAGAACGGCAGCAGATGGTGCTCGCAGAGTGAGTACAGCTCGATGTCGCGCACCATGATCATGCTCTGGTGCGTCTCCTCGAACACGGCGTCACCGACCGCGTCCACGACCGTCTGGCCGTAGCCCTGCGTGAGGAAGCGAAGCGAGTCCTCCACGCGCTCGGGGGTCTTGATCAGCCCATCTCGGGCCGGATCCTCCCCGATCGCCAGGAGGATGCGGCGCACGAGATCGGAGAGCGGCTCGCCGGTGGGAAACCGGGTCACGGCGTCAGCCGCCTGCGTACTCGACATAGTTGCGGGGGGTCTCCCAGAGGCGGAGGCGGAGGTGGAGGCCCGGCGGAAGCGCCGGGCAGAGCTGGCGCCAAGCAACCACCGCGATATTCTCCGCGGTGGGATTGAGCTCCGTGAACCAGGGGACGTCCACGTTCAGGTTCTTGTGGTCGAGGTGGCGGATGACGCGGTCCTCGACCAGCTTCTGGAGGAGCGTGAGGTCGAACACGTAGCCGGTATCCGGCTCGATGTCGCCCTCGACTGTCACATCGAGATCGTAATTGTGCCCGTGGAAGTTCGGGTTGGCGCATTTGCCGAAGGTCGCCCGGTTCCACTCGTCCGGATACTTTGGGTTGTAGAGACGGTGCGCGGCGTTGAAGTGCACGCGCCGCGTCACGCTGCATCGCGGCATCCGGGCCTCAGGGGCGGGCTCAAGGGAAGAGAGCCCCGGTCCGGGGCGGCGTCAAGCGCGGGCGGGGCCGAGCCCTGGCCGCGACCGACACTGATCCTTACTGTTGTCGGCGGTGCCCGCCGCGAAGACACAATCGCCGACCCCGAAGGATCGGCGATTGCACAGTGATGGAACGGCAACGGAGAGTGTTGATTGAAGCCCAATGAGAAGGCTTGGCACCCTCACCATGACGTCTGTCTTCCCCCGGGGGGCGTGACATCGGCCACAGCATGTGGGCCCATCACTGGACCTGTTGGCTCAATAACGGTTTCTCCGCTGCCGTACCGCACCCAAGATAGGAACGCGCCCAGAAGGCGTCAACGGTTTTTGGAGGTGCTGTGATGACTGCAACACTCGTGCTCGGCATCGGCGCGATCGCGCTCTGGGGGGTGTTGCTCCGGACCTTGCCGCCGAGCGGCTGGCTGCACGTACCGCTCGCCGTGGGGGTGACCCTGCTGGTGCGGTGGATCGCGCTGCGGGGCGTCGGGAACGGGGCGGGCTCCAAGCTCTGAGCACGGCAACGGCAACAACTTTTTGTGTTCTCTTCAGCTCAGCCAGACAAGCCCGGCACCAGCGTCCCAGACGCGGGGAGCCGTTTCAGATCTCCCAATTCGACAGGACGACTCCCGTCCTCGGCGCCGGCGGCGCATAACCTCGCAGCATCATCCGCAGATCGGTCCAGTGGACCCGGAATCCCTGGTCGACCAGTCGGAGGTAGGCGTCGGAGAACACGCTCTGGCAGCGGATGGCAAGGCGCCGCACCCGCTCGACGTGCGCGGCGCGCTGCACCGCGTCGATCACCTGGACGAAATCCTCGACTGTCCGGGCCACGAGCTTGAGGACGCGGAGCTCGTCCTTGGGCCGGCCCGCGGCCAGCGGGGCCGAGTGCCACAGGGCGAACCCGGTGAGCCCGCCGTCGCGGTGGATGAGCGTGGTATCACCGACGCGGAGCTCCTGCGTGAGCGCCAGCTCGCGGGTGAAGTCGGTGCCGGGCGCGAGCTGCTCGAGCAATTCCCGGCACTGGTCCAGGAGTGCCGGCATGTCGGCGCCCGACGCCGAGAGGAGCCGACCGGCGTCGGGCGAACGGCGCCCGATGTCGCGCACCAGAGTCACGGTGAGATGCCCGGGCATGAAGCCGAGGCGGCTGTAGAAGCCGATGTTGTCGACGGTGCGCGGCATGGTCTCGAGGCCGATGGTCCGGGCACCCTCGGCCTTGAGCCATTCGACACCCGCGAGCACCATGGTCGACCCAAGACCCTCGTTCTGACGATCGGGTCGCACAGCGAGCGGACCCATCCAGCCTTCGGTGCCGGAGCGATGCACCATGTTGAAGGCGACCAGCTCTCCGCCGGCGTCGCGCCAGACCATCGCACCGCCGCCTGCATCCTCGATGGCGTAGCGCCAGATCGCCGAATTGAGCTGCGGCACCCGGACGCCCACGAGCCCGTCTCGACTGTAGCGGTCGGTGAACGCCTCGGCGAAGACCCGATTGAGGGGGTCGACGTCCCGGAGGGTGGCGCGCTCGGGACCGCGCACGCTCCGGTCAGGCCGCCACATCGTGCCCTCCGGGCGCTCCGTCCTGCACCACGGCTACTCCCTTCGCCAGATCGTAGTCGACGCCGATCACGCGATCGAACCCCTCGAGGTGGGATTCGATGTGAGTGAGCAGGATGACCTGCGGGAACCGATCGGCCAGGCTCCGGAGGAGGTCCACGACCGCGACCTGTCGTTCCTCATCGAGCGAGCCGAAGATCTCGTCGAGCAGCAACAGGGAGAGCGGCTGGCCCGCGCGCTCCGCGATCATCTGACTGATGGCAAGGCGCAGTGCCAGGTTCGCGATGTCCTCCTCGCCGCCGGAAATGACGATCTTGGTGTCGCCGTCGTCGAGCAGCCGGATCTGATAATCGTCGTCCAGGTCGAGCACGGTGTAGCGCCCGCGCGTAAGCTCCGAAAGGAACGATGACGCCAGATGCGAGAGATCCGGCCGCAGCGTTGCGTTGAGCTCGGTGCGGAAGTCCGTGAAGGCCCGATCCAGCTCCTGGTCCAGCTTGAGCTCCGTCGCGGCCCGCTGCGCTTCTTCCTCCCGCGCCATCCGCTCCGTCCTCCGGCGCGACACGGCGTCCATCGCTTCGACCGCCGCCGCCTGCTCCGCCCGGGCACGCACCAGGGCGAGCTCCGCCTCGCGCCGGGTGCGGTCGGCGACTTGCTCGGCGTCTCTCGCCTCACGAAATGCCCGCTCGTCGTACGCCAGCGCGGCGACCTCCGCGCGGAGCCCCAGCGCCCGAGTACCGGCTGCCTCGTGCGCCTCGCGCGCCGCCGCGAGCTCGCCCGCTACCGCGCCCCCCTGGTCGGCCATCGCGCGGAAGCGGGCCGCCTCCAGCACGAGCGGTTCCAGGGCCTTGGCCAGCCGCTGCACCTCCGCGAAACGTTGCTCGTCGTGACCGCTCGGCAGCCGCGCCAGCTCCGTTTCGAGCGCCACAATGCGTTCGCCAAGGCGGGCCTCTTCGGCGGCGAGGACAGCCGCTTCCTGAACCTGGGTCGCGAGCCGGCCGACTTCGGCCGAGGCGTCCTGCAGCGCCTGCTCCAGCTCCTGGCGGCGCAGGTCGGCAGCCGCGAGTTCCGGGGGCTCCGGCTTGAGCTGCTCCATGCGCTGCCGATAGAAGTTCCCGTTCGACACCACTTCCTCCAACTGGCGGTCAAGCAGCTCCAGGACCTTGCCATACTCCACGCCTAGCGGACGAGCACAGGTCGGACAGTCGCCGTCCGGGCCCGCATGCACGACGCGGTCGCGCTGTTCCCGGAGATCCTTGAACTGATCGAGCAGCGTGGCGCGCTTGCTGCTCGCGTCCTGGGCGTCGCGCACCCACGCCGTCCGCTGGGCCTCGGCCTCCGCACCAGCGGTCGCCAGCGCCGCTTCGGTTTCCTCGAGGCGGGCGCGCGCCTGCGTGAGCACGGCGGCGGCGGGGAGCGTCTGGCGGCGGGCGGCAGTAGCGCCGAGCGTCCGACGCACCTCCGTCAGCTGCGCCTGGACCCGCTGGCGCGCGGCGAAGCCATCCGCCTGACGGGCGAGCTCCTGCGCCTCGTCTTGCAGCGCCGGGAGCGGCTCGAGCTGTTGCCAGAGCTCGTCCAAACGCCGCTGCGCGGTCCCGATTTCCGCGGCCTGACGCTCCAGCCGCTCCACCCGATCGGCCGACGCCGCCGTCTCATGGTCGGCGACCCGGAGGTCGCTCTCCCGCGCCAGGGCCTGCTCGCGGAGCCGCTGCAGTCGCTCCCAGACCGGCCGGACCTCGGCGAGGCGTGCGGAGGCGGTCTCGAACACGTCGCTCGCCTGCCCCTCGGCGATCCGGGCCGCGTCGAGCCGCGTCGCGGCCGCGGTCTCTTCCCGCTCGAGCTCCGCCGGGTCGGCCAGCCCGGCACGGAGCGTGTCCACCCGCGCTCGCAGCGCGGAGCGGCTCTCCTTGAGCCGATCCTGCGCCGTCCTGATGCGCTCGTAGCCGAGCACGCGCGACAGAAACTGGGCCCGGTCGGACGGCCCCATGGCCGCCATCACCGCCAGCTGCTTCTGGCTGGTGAAATAGGTGTTGAAGAATTCGTCCCGCGTCATTCCCAGCAGGCGGCCGATCCGCTCGGTCACCGCCCCCAGGCTGTTCACGATCGGCGCCGGGTCGCCATCCTGGTACAGGAAGGCCTGTGTGAGCCCCCGGACGACCCGATACCGATGCGCGCCAAGCGAGAACTCCAGCTCGACCTCGACCTGCGCTCTCGGCGGTGCGTTCCTCCGGCGGATGGTATCCCGGCTCCCGCGCGCCGCGGGCATGCCGTAGATCGCCCAGGCAATCGCTTCGAGCAGCGTCGTCTTGCCGGTGCCGTTGGGTCCGATGAAGCCGGTGAGTCCGGGACCGAGCGTAAGATCGGTATCCGCGTGCTGGCGGAAGTTGTGCAGACGGAGACGGTGAATCTGCATCAGCCGCCCGCCTCGTCGCGCTCCACCGATTCCAGCAGCTCCACGCCTCGCCGTACGAAGGCTTCACGATCGACGTCGGCGGGCAGTGGCCGACGGGCCAGATAGTCGCCCAGCATTTCAGGCAGCGTCTGCCGCCGCCCCGGCGCTCCGACACCGATGAGCCGTCGCGTTTCCGGAGGCCGCACGTCCAGATGAAAGTGCAGCGCGTCGGCCTTGAGCGCCCGGATGGCGGCGTGGTCCAGCTCGCGGGCCACGTGGCGGGGAACGTCGTACACGCGAAGCCGCACGATCCGGTCCCGTACGCCGCCCGCGACCGCACCTACGCGCTCCGCGATCAGGCCGTCGACGTCGGCGGCCGTGAGACCCTCCGCATGAATCGGCTCGAGGTCCATCACCCCCCTCGCCAGCGGCACGGCCCGGCGCTCCACCATGCCCGCGTCCACGTCCACCAGCAACCATCCCTTCCCTGCGAGGCCGTGCGCGTGGTCGTCCGCCAGCTCGCCCCAGACGTTGGGGGTCACGTACTCGAGCGCGCCCGCGTACCAGGCGCGCGGGGCCACCCGGTGCTGCACGTGGTAGTGGCCGAGCGCGACATAGGTCCACTCATCGAGGTGCAGATCGCGCGGCGCGACGACCGCTCCGCCGTATTCGAGCCCGGTCCGGTCGAACGGGAAGGCGCCCTCGACTTCGGCGTGCAGCGCCAGCACCTGCCGGCGCTCGCGGCCCTCGGGGCGCAGCAGCGGGCGCTCGGCCGCGATCATCGTCTCGTGCGGAACCGCCAGCACCGACAGCTCGAGCGCCGGGAAAACGAGCCGTCTCGGCTCGTCGGTCGCGACCTCCACTCCCAGCTCGGTGAAGAGCCGGAGGATCGACCCGGTTTCGGTCGACCGAGGGGTGTCGTGATTGCCGGCGACCAGCACGATCGGCGCATCGGGCAGAGCTTCGCGCAGCCGCTGGAACTGATTGAACGCGAACACGATCGCCGCATTGGTGGGCCGCACGGTGTGAAAGAGGTCGCCCGCCACGATCACGACATCCGGGCGCGCGGCGATGACGTCGTCGACCGCCGTCCGAAAGGCCTGGGCGACGTCGGCTTCGCGCTGGTTGATGCCGGAGGGGGTCTGGCGATGGTACTGCCGCGCCCCGAGGTGCGGGTCGGCGATGTGGGCGAGCTTCACGGGGTGGAGAATGGGGGCGCGGAAGCGTCATGGCAAGCTCGCCTCGGGCGACGCGTCCACGCTCGCGCCACCCGACTTGCGGCGGGGGGCGCGGGCGCCTAGGATCGGTACATATGGGAGCCCATACAGCCGCGCAACGCGCCCGCGCCGCCCGTGCCGACGTCGGCGCCGCGCTCGACGCCCTCCGGCGGATCGTCCAGGGCCTCCGCCTCTCGGCGGCCCACGCCGAGCGGGAGACCGGGCTCAGCGGCGCCCAACTGTTCGTGCTCCAGCAGCTGGCGGAGGCTCCGGCGCAGTCGCTGAACGAGCTGGCGCTCCGAACCCGCACCCATCAAAGCTCGGTCTCCACGGTCGTGAGTCGCCTCGTGGCCCGGGGCCTCGTCTCCCGCCGCCGGGACGCCGGCGACGCCCGCCGGCTGCTGCTCGAGCTGACCCCCGCGGGGAGGACTCTCCTCGGCGGCGCGCCGGAGACGGCACAGACCCGGCTCATCGCCGCGCTCGAGCGTCTCCCCCGCTCCGGCCGCAAGGCGCTGGCGGCCAGCCTGAACGACCTCGTCCGGGCCGTCGGGATGGAGGCGGAGCCGGCGCCCCTGTTCTTCGAGCCGGCCGACCATCCGGCCAAGCCCGGCCGTTCCTCGCGGTAGCGTGCAGCCTCCCGACCCCAAGCCGGTCAACCCCGCCGGCGGCCTGGCCGTGGCCCCGTCCATGACGCAGGGGCTCCAGACGGTGCGCCTGCCCCGCCCTGACGGTGAGCAGGTCGGGCGAAGACTGGCGCTGTGTGCGCTCGCGATCCTGGTGGCACTGGGCGCCGCGATTGCGGCGGAGGCGCTCCAGGCCCTGATCGGCTTGATCACGAATCTGGCGTACTTCCATCGCTGGTCCACCGCGCTCGTCACGCCGGCGGGAACGACGCTCGGCCCGGTAACGATCGTGATCCCGGTCGTGGGGGCGGTCGTGGTCGGCCTGATGGCACGGTACGGCCACGCGGCGGTCAGGGGGCACGGCATTCCGGAAGCCATGGAGCGCGTGCTCTACGCGGAGAGCCGGATCGCCCCTCGGCTCACGCTGCTGAAGCCGGTATCCGCCGCGGTGTCGATCGGAACCGGCGGCCCGTTCGGCGCAGAGGGACCCATCATCGCAACCGGCGGCGCGTTGGGGTCGGTGCTGGGCCAGCTGCTCGAGACCACGGCCGACGAGCGGAAGGCGCTGCTCGCCGCCGGCGCGGCGGCAGGGATGGCAGCGACCTTCGGAACGCCGGTCGCGTCGGTGCTGCTCGCGGTCGAGCTGCTGCTATTCGAGTATCGCGCGCGATCGCTGATCCCCGTCGCGCTGGCCGCTTCCGCGGCGACGGCCGTCCGCATGGCTGTGCATGGGTCGGGGCCGGTCTTCCCGATGCCCGATCTGAGCGAGCCGGGTGCGGCCGCGCTGGTGGCGTATCTCGGACTCGGCGCCGTGATCGGAGTCGCGGCGGTGGGCACGACGCGAGCGGTGTACGCGGTCGAGGACGCGTTCGAGCGGCTGCCCATCCACTGGATGTGGTGGCCGGCGATCGGCGCGGTGGTCGTCGGCGTGCTGGGGTGGATGAAGCCGGCGATCCTGGGCGTGGGGTACGACAACATCATCGGCATTCTGGGCGGAGCGATTCTCACCCAGGCGCTGGTGGCGCTGGTGCTGCTCAAGCTGGTCGCGTGGGCCGTGGCGCTCGGGAGCGGGACCTCGGGCGGGACGCTCGCGCCTCTCATGACGATCGGGGGCGGGCTGGGCGCGCTGCTGGCGGCGGGCCTTGCCGCACTGGCGCCCGGGGCGGGGATCGATCCGCGGATCGGCGCGCTCGTCGGCATGGCCGCGATGTTCGCCGGAGCGTCCCACGCCGTGCTGGCGTCTGTCGTCTTCGCGTTCGAGGCGACCCGACAGCCCCTCGGGCTTCTTCCGCTGCTCGGCGGGTGCAGCTCGGCCTATCTGATTTCGATCGTGGGCATGCGCCACTCGATCATGACGGAGCGGCTCGCTCGGCGGGGCGCCCCCGTGCGCACGGAATACACCGTGGACTACCTCAGCCAGCGTCTGGTCCGCGACCACGCGGTGAGCAACGTCGCCGTGCTGGCGGGCGAACGAACGGTTGCCGAAGTTCGCGAGTGGATCGCGAGCGGTGCGACCCAAGCCTCGCATCACGGGTACCCCGTGGTGGACGCCAACGGCGATCTGATCGGCGTGGTGACGCTGCGCGACATCGCCGACCCGCACGCCGATCCCGCCGCGCCCGTGGCCGGCGTGATCAAGCGGCCACCGGCGGTGATTTACGAGGGAAGCACGCTGCGCGAAGCCGCGGACCACATGGTTGAGGAGCGAGTGGGACGCCTGCCGGTGGTGAAACCCGAGGCCCCGACACGTCTGGTGGGCATGATCTCACGCAGTGACCTGCTCGACGCGCACCGGCCCCGGCTCGCGGCCCGCGACCGGGCCACCCGGAGCATCAGGCTCCGGCGCGACCGGCTTGCCTGACCGCGTATCTCGTCGTGGCCGCCAGCCTCTCGAGCGCCGCGAGGACCGCCGAGGGTTGTTCCTCCTGAATGTACTGGCCGGACCCGGCAACGCGCTCTACCTCGAAGTCCGGCAACCGTTGGCCCAGTAGCGCGATCTGCTCGGCGCCGACCCCGCTCTGGTGGGGCACGGAACCGATGATGAGGCGCACCGGCACCCGGCAATCGCCGAGTCGGGCGAGCAGGCTTTCCGATTCCACCGACTTGGCCATCCCCTGCCACGCGTCAATGGCGCCGGGTAGATCGGCCGTGGCACCCTCGGTGTAGCCGACGATCACCTCCGGCGTGACCCAGCTCGTGTCGCTCGAGTTGGCTACGATCTCGTGCCGCACTTCGCTGCGAAAGGCGTCGGGCTGGAGCAGCGCCTTCGTGAGCATGCCGCCGAAACGCATCGCCCGTCGCAAGCCCGGTGTAGCCGCGGACTCGGTCGGCCCGCCGTCGATCAGAAGGATGCCCTCGATCAGGTCCGGCCTTTGATACGCCAGCCGCAGCGCGATGGACCCGCCGGTCGAATGCGCCACGATCAACGCCTTGTGGATCCCCAGGCTGTCGAGGACGGCCGCGACGCGCGTGGTCTGGGCCGAGAGGGAGTAATTCGCCCGGCGCGGATGCGAGGACCAGCCGAACCCCAAGGGCTCGATGACGATCGGCCGATAGCCCAGCTCCACCAGGGGGCCCACGATCTTGCGGTACCCGAACGCCGCGCCGAAGAGGCCCGGGATCAGTACGACTGGGCGGCCCGCGCCGAAGCTGGTAGTGCGCAGGACCTCCGATCTGGCCACGGGCACGTCGCGGATGATCGCGGCCGTGTCGGGCGGGCCCAGCACGGCCAGGACTACGACCACATTGGCAATCACAGGGACCTCGGGAGGGACGGGATCAAGCGCGGGCTGGCACCCACCGGATCAGCTTGCCCGGCTGAACTTGAAAGAACCGACAGAGGCGATCGAGCGTCTCAGCGTGCATGCGCCCGAAGACACCACCTGGGCGCGAGAGCCGATAGGCGCTCGGATAGGAGAGCTTGGCACCCCGGCTGAGAGCATAGGCGGAAATGCCGCGTGCCTCCATGAGCTCGGAGACGAGGAGCTTAACCATGTGACCTTCGGGCGTGGAGAACTGCCGGCTGCGGGAGGTGCGGGAAGCAGCCTTGGGATGTGCACTGCTGGAGTATAGCCATCCAGCAGGCGAATAGCTATCGCGATCTACGGCGCATACGGATCATCGCCGCGCCGAAGTGCCGGCACACCCCGCCGTGCACCCACCACCTCGGCACCAACTCGCCGTCCCAGACATGCCCGGAAATAGGCCTCCACATCGGCCGGTCGCTCGCGGCGGGTGGCCGAGAGCGCGCGCCGCACGTCCTCGTCGCGCCGGCCGGCCACGAGATCGCGGATGGGATCGGTTGCCACGCGGCGATCGAGGGCACGCAGCTGGCGCGCCACTGCGTCGGGAAACGGCAGATCCGGCGCGGGCGGGAATTTCTCCACCCCTTCCCGGCCCCCGAGGACTGCGGGCCGGGGGAACCGGATGAACACCGGCTGGGTGAAGTGCGGATGGCGGACCATCAGCTCGCCCTTTGCGAGCGTTGCGAGCCGCGTCTTGATGGCCGGCGAGAGCGTGGCATAGCCCGCGGTCGCCAGCTCGTCCGGATCCATTCGCCCGTAGACCGTCGTTCCCGCGTTTCCAGTGACGCGCCGCAGCACCTGCGAGCGGAACTGCTGGGCGGAGAAGAGCACGAGTCCGAGGTATCGTCCGCGCTCCGACAAGTCGACGAGCATGCGGCGCACGTAGGTGTCCTGGCCGTCGGACGGAGCGTACTTGTTCAGCTCGTCCACGAAGACCACCACGTGGTCGACGCCCAAGTCTCGGCGCTCGAGGTGCTCGCGCAGCTGGGAGACGACCCGCGCGAAGACCAGGTCCTGGGCCAACGGGTCGAGCCCGGCCACATCCACAACGTAGGCGGTCCGGTCGGCGAAGCGGCCCCAGGGCAGGTCATTGGCCGAGCCGTCGTCGGTCACGAGCCCCTTGGACCGGGTTGCGATGTTGCCCAGCCGGTTCCGGATTTTCCGGATTGTGGCGACGTGATGCGTCCGCCAGACTTCTCCGCCACGCCGGCTCTCCAGATAGTCGAAGATCGCACGGAAGAACTCCTCCAGATCGGCGAAGCTCAGTACCTGGAAGGGCTGCTCCCGAAGCTGCGGGTCGGTGAACTCCCGGCCGACCACCCGCTCCCCCAGAAAATCGATGAGCGCGTCGGCTTTGGCGTCCACATCGTCCCGGTTGAGCACGACCTCGGCGTAGTCCAGCACTTCCCGGAGCCCCCAGACCAGCGGCTCCGTGTTGGCGGCCAGCCGCTCGTTGGTCCGGAGCGTGTTCAGGTTGACGCCATCGGGCTTGAAGGGCGCGAAGTAGCGGACGTCGCCGAATGGCTCCGGCCGGAGCCCGAGCCGGGCAAAGAGCCGGCGGTCGTCATCCGTGATGTCCCCCGGCTGGTCGAGGAAACAGAGGTCGGGGCCCTTCACGTTGAAGCAGAGCGCCGCCACGGTGCCCCGGTGTGCGGGGAACGTCTGGAAGATGCTGGAGAGCAGAAACTCGACCGCGCTGGTCTTGGTGGCGAGGCCCGAGACACCGCTGATGTTCAGGTGGGCGGCTTCCGGCCCGAGCAGGAAGTCGGAGTCCACGTACACCGGCGACTCGAGCCCACCCGCCGAGTACACGCCGAGGGGGATGCCGGTGCTCCGCTCACGGTCGGTATATGCGTCCATCCGGAGGGCGAGGCGAACATCGGTATCGTCGCACGCGAGGACGGGTCCGACGGGCGCGGGCTGGACCGGTTCATCGGGCGCCTGGCGGAGTACCGCGGCGAGAAACAGACGCGTCGCCGTCGGGCCGGAGGGCTCATGGCTCGCCTCGCGAACGCCGGCGTAGGCGAGCCCGTCGGTCACCACGCCGTACACCGTGCGACCCGGCCCATCGACGCGCACGATGGCCCCGATCCCCACCCGGGCGCCGGGTGCGGCTTCGAACCAGAACTGGTGCGGGGTCGAGGGCTTGAGCTCGGTGGCGACGACGCGACCGACGGGAAGACCGGGCATGCACCAAGATAGGCAAGTAAGAACGGAGTTGTGAGTCTAAAGGTCCTCCTCCGCGGGGAATGGCGGCACGTCGGTGAGCCAGAAGCCGGCGAGGCCGCCGGCCCGATCCACTTCGATGAGGAGGCAGTCGGCGACACGGACGAGATCGGTGTCCCGTGGCGGCCCGACGCACAGATGAAAGACGCTCTCGGAACGGTTGGTCATGACGGTGAGCGGCGCGTTCAGCTCGACCGACGTCACGGCCCCCTTGGCGGTCTTGCTGGAGAGCACGACTCGGCCGTCGGCGAGCTTTTTCGGCGCCGCGAGCTCGGCCACGGTGCCCACTTCGGGCCAGACGACGATGTCGAGACCGCAGATCACGCCGTTATGCACATCCACGACGGCGATGGAGCCGACTTCGTCGGTAAGCTCGACCGTGCCGGTGAGCCCGCCGCCGGCGCGGTTCCCCTTGAACGCGCCGGACAGGATGTCCGTCTCGGGGTCCCAGCGCCAAGTGAGCGCGGGGAGCGCGCCGGCCAGCGGCTCGATGCAGGCATCCATGCCCGCCTCAGGCCGCGCGCGCTGCGCCGAGGGCCTTCGCGAACCGGAGGATGCGGTCCAGCGCATTCTCGAGCTCCCTATCCGACACGGCATAACTGAGGCGCACCCAGCGATCGTCACCGAAGGCGGCGCCGGGCACCAACGCCACGCCCTCCTGCTTCATGAGCTGCTCGCAGAATGACGAGCCGGTCACCGGGTCCTTCTCGCGGATACCGTCCACGCGGAAGAAGAAGTAGAACGCCCCGTGCGGCTCGACGAACTCGACGCCCGGTGCTTCGGAGCGGAACCGCTCCACCAGATAGTCCCGCCGGCGACGAAACGCCGCGGTCATCCGCTGGACGTCCGCCTCGACCCGGTCATCCGAGAACGCGGTCGCGGCGGCCCACTGGGCCGGATGGTTGGCGCCGGTGGTGGTGTGGGACTGCAGCGCGGCCATGGCCTTGGCCACGTGGGCGGGCGCGAGCGCCGCGCCGATGCGCCAGCCGGTCATCGCGTAGGCCTTGCTTGCGCCGTAGATGACGACCGTGCGCTCGAGATACTCGTCCGGCAGATCGAGGAACGACGCGGCCGGTCCGGTGCCGTAGTTGATGAGCCGGTAGATCTCATCCGTGATCACCCAGATATCGTGCGTCTTCGCCCATTCGGCGATCGCTTTCAGCTCGGTGGCCGTGTAGACGGAGCCGGTCGGGTTGCAGGGCGAGCAGATGATCAGCCCCCGGGTCCGCTTGGAGCTGGCGCGGTCGAGATCCCGGGCACTCACCTTGAGTCCCCACTCGAGCGATCCCGGCACCATCACCGGCTCCGCCCGGCACAGATGCACGATCTGCGGATACGAGACCCAGGCCGGCGCGGGGATCAGCACCTGATCGGTCGGACCGAACAGCGTGAAGCAGGCGTTGAAGATGGACTGCTTGGATCCGGAGCTGACGATGATGTGGTCCGCATTCACCGGCCGGCCGGCCGAGAGCAGCGACAGACGCCGGGCGATAGCCGCGCGAAGCTCGGCCAGGCCGACGTTCGGCGGATAGCGGGTCATCCCCTTCTCGACGGCGTGAATGCCCGCCTGCGCCGCGGCGGCGGGCGTATCGAAGTCCGGCTCACCGACGCTCAGGTCCAGCACGTCCTCGCCCGCGGCACGACGGCGCTTGGCCTCGTTGCTGATGGCGACCGTCTCGGATCCCTTGAGGTGTTGGACGTTGGGCGACAGCGGGTCGGGCATGCGCATTCTTCCGATGTAGGGTGACCTGCGGGGAACCCGGGAAAGGTTCGTCATCGGTCGAACGATGTCAACCGTTGGCGCGCCTGTCTCCGAGGGCTTAGGTTGCCGCCGGGAATGACCGACTTCGAGCAGCTTCATCTGAACGATGCCGTCGCCACGGCGCTCACCGCGTTGGGCTGGGCGGCCGATGATCCGCGCGTGCGTGAAGCCGTGCCGACCGCGGCGCGCGGCCACAACCTGGCCGTGGTGGCGCCGCCGGGACCGGCGTACGGCGCCCCGGCGCTTGCCGGGCTCGTGAGCCGCGTGGCCGCGGGCGACGCTCCCGGACCCACTCTGCTGCTGTGTCCGGAGGTCGAGCTGGAGGGATGGGGTGGCCTGCTGAAGGCCCTGCTAAAAGGCACGCACGTCCGCCTCGAGGTGGCCCACGGCACCGCGCGGGCCGCGCGACGGCTCAAGGCGGGGACGCTCGACGTGCTGGTCGCGACGGTCGGGACGGCGGCCCGGCTCGCGGCGGGCGGGACGCTCAAGGGCGAGGCGCTGGGCGCGATCGTGCTCGCGGGACCGGACCGATGGGCCGATGCCGACGCGATCGTGCCGCTGATGCAGGACTTCCCCCGCGATCGCCAGCGCATTCTCCTGGCAAGCGCGCCGGACCGCGCCCTCGACCTCACCGAACGTTATGCGCGGAAGGCGCTGGTCCTGGGCCTCCCGCCGGCGGGGACGGTGACCGCGCCGGCGGGGCCGGCGAGAACAGTCGCCGTCGCCTGGGAGCGGCGGCCATCCGCGATCGCCGAGCTGCTGGAGGTCCTGGACCCGCAGTCGCTCGTGGTGTGGACGGCCGACCGGAGTCAGCACGGAGCGATCGCGGCCGCGCTGCCGGCCGGCGATTCGGCGATCCGGGTCGTGACCGGCGACGCGCCCAAGGCCGAAACGGTCGTCGCCTTCGACCCGCCGGACACGGAGCGGCTCGGCCAGCTACTGCGGGCCGGCGCGGTCGTGCTGCTGGTTCCGCCCGGCACCGAGGCGTACACGGGGAGGATCGCAGGGCCGTGTCGTCCGCTGCGGTTGCCCGGCCCGGCCGATGCGGCGGCAGAGGCTGCCGCCACCCGGCGGGCCGCCGTTTCGCGCGTGCTCGAGGCAGGACTGCCGGAGGGAGCCCTGTTGGCGCTGGCTCCCCTCTTCGAGCGTCACGACGCCACGGCGGTAGCCGCGGCGTTGTATGATTTGTGGGTGGGGGCCGGGACGCCGGCGGCCCCGCCGGCGGCCGCGGCGAGGGAATCCTCGGCGACGACCAAGGTCTTCGTCGGCGTGGGCCGGAGCGACGGGGCGACCCCCAACGATCTGGTGGCGATTCTGACGAAGGACGTCCGGGTGTCACCGGAGAAGATCGGGCGGATCGAGCTGCGCGACGGCTACGCCCTCGTGGAGCTGCCGGCGCTGGAGGCGGAGCGGATCGCAAGTGCGCTGAATGGAACGACCATCAGGCGCAAGCGTGTCATAGCCCGGGTCGACCGAGGGGCCGCCCGCCCGTCAAGCCGCGCGCCGCGCAGAGCGAAGTGACATTCTTGTCGAGGAGAGTGTGATGAGGACCCGAATTCTGGGCGTGCTCGCCGCGGCGAGCGCGCTGCTCACGACAGCCGCCACCGCGCAAGCCCAGACCGCCGTCAAGCAGGGCGGCGGCCCGCCCGTCCCGATCGGTCAGCTGATCGCGGACCTCAAGGCGGCCGCGCCCTACACGCGGAATGGCGCCGCGTACCAGCTGGCCCACATGGGGTCGGCGGCGGCACCCGCGGTCCCCGCCCTCATCGAGGCTCTGAGCGACCCGGCCGCGTCCGTGCGATATCCGGTGACGATTGCGCTGGGGGAGATCGGGCCCCCCGCGAAAGCGGCCGTGCCCGCGCTCAAGAAGGTGATGGAGGACGACATCAACGACGAGGTTGCCGCTTCCGCCAAGCGGGCGCTCCGGCGGATCGACCCAAGCGCGGTCGAGGAGGACAAGAAGTAGCGCGACCTAGCGGCGCCGTGCGATCTGGTCCTTCAGGGCCTTGCTCGGGCGGAACGCCGGCACCACGGACGCCTTGATCGTGATGTCGCTGCCGGTCCGGGGGTCCCGCCCCCGGCGACCTGCCCGTTTGCGCGTCTCGAAGTTGCCGAAGCCCGCGATCTGAACCCGCCCGCTTTTCTTGAGCTCCCCGGCGATGATCCCCTCGGGCGCGAAGAGCGCGTCCACCGCAGCGGCCGCCTGAGCCCGGGAGACCTCGAGCCGCGCCGCCAGCGCCTGCACCACTTGCTGCTTCGTCAACCGCGCACTCCTTGTCCCGTGACCGCGCCCCGAGCGGCGGCGCAATATGCCCGGACGCGATGAAGCACCGCAAGAGCGCGATCGGCCGCGCTGGAGGACCCCGAGCAACGGATTAGATTAGCTCTCTTCTGTTCGCGGGCTGCAAGGAGCGGAAATGGACAAGGAGACCCGCCCCGGGTCGATCGAAGTGATCGCCGGCGTCATGTTCGCCGGGAAGAGCGAGGAGTTGATCCGCCGCGTGCGGCGCGCGGTGATCGCGCGGCGCAGCGTCCAAGTGTTCACGTCGCACCTCGACAGCCGGTACACGGGTCTCTACAGCGTGTCCAGCCATGACGGCACGGAGCTCGACGCGGCCCCGGTCGATTCGGCCGCCGAGGTCTTCCGGCTGGCGCGACCCGAGACGGAGCTGGTCGCCGTGGACGAGGCCCAGTTCCTGGATCACGGGATCGTCCGGGTGGCGACGGCCCTCGCCGACCGCGGCGTTCGCGTCATCCTGGCCGGCACCGACACCGACTTCCGCGGACTGCCGTTCGGCCCCATGGGCGAGCTGATGGCCGTGGCCGAGCGGGTGGACAAGCTGCTCGCGATCTGTGTCATTTGCGGCGACCTCGCGTGCCGCAACCAGCGCCTCGTCGATGGCAAACCGGCCCAGTGGGGCGCCCCGACGATCATGATCGGCGGGCGCGAGAGCTACGAGGCGCGCTGCCGGGCCTGCCACGACGTGCCGCGGGTGGATGAGGATCAGTTCCTGCTCGTGAACACGGCGACAGTGAGCGGTGAAGAGTGAACAGTGAACGGTGAACAGTGAACCGGCGACTCCGGCGTGGTTCGGGCTCCCCCGTTCACTGTTCACTGTTTACGGTTCGCCATCGCGAACCTTCCTGATGCTCTCGGTTGGACTCACCGGCAACATCGCTGCCGGCAAGACCACGGTCGCCCGGTTGTTCCAGCAGTGGGGCGCCACGATCATCGATGCCGACCGCCTGGCGCAGGACGCGCAGGCGCCCGGCGGACCGGTGCTCGCCCAGATCGCGGCGCGCTTCGGACCCGGCGTCCTCCGACCGGACGGCTCGCTCGACCGGCCGGCGCTGCGCGCCACGGTCATGGCGGACCCCCGTGCCCTCGAGGCTCTCAACGCCATCGTCCATCCCGAGGTGCACCGCCGCCGGCTCGCCGCGCTGGGCGAGGCCCGCGCCCGGGGCGACCGCATCGCGGTGACCGACATCCCGCTGCTCTTCGAAGCGGACGACCCGTCCGGCTACGATGCCGTGGTCCTGGTAGATGCGCCGGCCGCTGTGCGCCGAGCCCGGATCGTGGGCGACCGTGGCCTCGCTGCTGACGAGGCGGATCGCATGCTCACCTCACAACTTCCCGCCGAAGCCAAGCGGTCGCGCAGCGATTTCGTGATCGAGAACGCGGGCGATCGTTCGGCGCTGGAGCGGGCGGCGCGCGAAGTCTGGCTCGCTCTGGAGCGCCGCGCCGCCGAACACCGCTGACGCGTCGTCTATTGATTCCTCCGGTCACCTATTACTTTCCTACCCGCCATGTCGTCCATCCCTGCCGACCTTCGTTACACCAAGGATCACGAGTACGTCCGCGCCGCCGCCGACGGTATCGTCACCGTCGGAATTACGGACTATGCCCAGGGTGAGCTGGGTGACGTCGTCTTCCTCGATCTGCCCAAGCCCGGCGACAAGGTGACCGCGCACCAGCCGTTCGGCACCATCGAGGCGGTCAAGGCGGTGTCCGAGCTGTTCAGTCCCGTGAGCGGTGAGGTGCTGGAGGTGAACGGCGCGCTGGACGGCGATCCGGCGGCGGTGAACCGCGATCCCTACGGCGCGGGATGGATGGTGCGGCTCCGGCCGAGCGCGGCCGGGGAGGTCAACCAGCTGCTCGACGCGGAATCCTACAAGGCGCTTATAGGAGAGTGATTCACTTGAAGGTCCCGCTGCCCCATCCCGAACGTTTTACCTCCCGACACATCGGCCCGCGGCCCCAGGACATTCAGGACATGGTGGAAACCTTGGGCTACCCGTCCCTGGACGCGTTCGTGGACGCCGTGGTGCCCGAGGACATCCGCCTCCGCCGGCCGCTCGCGCTCCCGAAGGGGAAGAGCGAGCGCGAGGTGCTGCGAGCCCTGCGCGCGCTGGCCGGACAGAACCAGGTGTTCCGCTCCTACCTCGGGATGGGCTACCACGGGACCTTCACACCCCAGGTGATCCAGCGGAACATTCTGGAGAACCCGGGGTGGTACACCGCGTACACACCGTATCAGGCGGAGATCAGCCAGGGTCGGCTGGAGGCACTGCTCAACTATCAGACGCTGGTGTCCGACCTCACGGGTCTCGAGATCGCGAACGCGTCGCTCCTCGATGAGGCGACCGCCGCGTCCGAAGCGATGTGGATGACGGAGGCAGTGGCGGCGAAGCGGCCCGCGCCGGCTTACCTCGTCGACCAGGCGTGTCACCCCCAGACGATCGCGGTGGTGCGGACCCGGGCGCGCGCGCGGGGCATCATGATCCGGGTCGGGCCGGCCGATCGTTTCGAGCTCGCGCCCGACGTGATCGGCGTGCTGGTTCAGTATCCGGCCACGGATGGGCTGATCGGCGACTATCGCGACCTCTGCCGCCGCGCGCACGAGGCAGGCGCGCTGGTGACCGCGGCGACCGACCTGCTCGCTCTGACCCTGCTCACGCCGCCGGGTGAATGGGGCGCCGACATCGTAGTGGGCAGCTCGCAGCGTTTCGGCGTGCCGATGGGCTACGGCGGGCCGCACGCGGCGTTCTTCGCGACCCGCGAGGAGCTCAAGCGGTACATGCCCGGCCGGATCATCGGCGTGAGTCGGGACCTGACCGGCCGGCCGGCGCTCCGGATGGCGCTGCAAACCCGCGAGCAGCACATCCGCCGCGACAAGGCCACGAGCAACATCTGCACGGCGCAGGTGCTGCTCGCCGTGATGGCCAGCATGTACGCGGTTTACCACGGACCCGACGGCATCCGACGAATCGCGGAGCGGGTGCACGCCTTCACCTTGCTCCTTGCCACCGCGCTCCGCAGGCTGGGCTATCGCCTCGTCCACCAGCACTTCTTCGACACCCTCTGCATCGAGGTCGAACGGTGGGCGCTGCCGGGCATCGTGGACGCGGCCCGCGCACGCCGGATCAACCTGCGGGTGCTCTCGCCCACCCACATTTGCGTGGCCCTGGACGAGGCGGTCTCGCTGAACGATGTCGCCGATCTCATCGCGGTGTTCGCGCTCGACGAAGCCCTGCCGTTCATGGTGGACCAGCTCGCGCCCGACGTCGAGGCGGCGATCCCCGAGTCGCTGCGGCGCACCAGCGCCTATCTCACGCACCCCGTCTTCCATCTGCACCACTCGGAGACGGAGATGCTGCGCTACATCCGCCGCCTGGAGGGACGGGACCTCTCGCTCACCGAGGCGATGATCCCGCTTGGCTCCTGCACCATGAAGCTCAACGCCACCACCGAGATGATGCCGGTGAGCTGGCGCGAGTTCAACCGGCTCCATCCGTTTGCGCCGCGGGATCAGACCGCGGGCTACCTCCGGCTGTTCCAACAGCTCCGCTTTCAGCTGGCGGAGATCACCGGGTTCGCAGCCGTGTCCCTCCAACCCAACGCCGGCTCGCAGGGCGAGCTGACCGGGCTGCTCGTGATCCGCGCGTATCACGAATCCCGCGGCGAGGGACACCGGAAGACCTGCCTCATTCCGCTCTCCGCGCACGGCACCAATCCCGCGAGCGCGGTGATGGCAGGGTTCGAGGTGGTGACCATCAGGTCGGATGCCAGGGGCAACGTCGACCTCAAGGATCTCCGCGCGAAGGCCGCGGCGCACGCGAGCGACCTGGCCGGGATCATGGTGACGTATCCCTCCACCCACGGCGTATTCGAGCCGTCGATCCAGGAGATCTGCCGGATCGTGCACGAGGCCGGTGGGCAGGTCTACCTCGACGGCGCCAATCTCAACGCGCAGGTCGGGCTTTGCCGCCCGGGCGACTACGGCGCCGACGTCTGCCACCTCAACCTGCACAAGACCTTCTGCATACCCCACGGCGGCGGCGGCCCCGGCATGGGCCCGATCGCGGTGGCCGCCCATCTGGCTCCGTTCCTCCCCGACCACCCAGTCGTGCATGTGGGCGGCCCGCAGGCCTGCGGGACCGTCGCAGCGGCGCCGTGGGGCAGCGCCGCGATCCTGCCGATTTCCTGGGCGTACATCGCATTGATGGGCTGGGACGGGCTCACCGAGGCCACCAAGGTCGCGATCCTGAACGCGAACTACATCGCGCACCGGCTCAAGGGCCACTACGAGCTGCTCTACAGCGGAGCCGGCGGCCTCGTGGCGCACGAGTGCATCATCGACACCCGCCCATTCAAGCAGTCGGCGGGCGTCGAGGTGGAGGACATCGCGAAGCGGATCATCGACTACGGGTTCCACCCGCCGACGGTCTCGTTCCCGGTGCCGGGGACTCTGATGATCGAGCCGACCGAGAGCGAGTCGAAGGAGGAGCTGGATCGCTTCTGCGACGCCCTCATCGGAATCCGGGACGAGATCCGCGAGATCGAAGCGGGCGTGGCCGAGCGGGGGAACAACCTGCTCACCCATGCGCCGCACACGTTGGAGCAGGTGATCGCGGATGACTGGAGCCGCCCGTACCCGCGGGAGCGCGCGGCGTTCCCGTCACCGTCGACCCGGCTGCACAAGGTCTGGCCGACGGTCGGCCGCATCGACAGCGCGTACGGCGATCGCAACCTGATGTGCACGTGCCCGTCGGTCGAGGCGTACGCATCGTAGCCGGCCGCGCGGGCTGCATGCCGTGGCACCTCTGGGTGGACGACGCCCCCCGCCCCGGCTTCCTCAACATGGCGATCGACGAGACGCTGCTCCGACTCGCGGAGATGGACGGAGCCGGGGTGCTTCGTCTCTACCGGTGGGCGCCGGCCTGTCTCTCGTTTGGGCGGCACGAGCCGGCCCGCCGTCGCTATCGGCGCGACCGGATCGCCGAGCGCGGGCTCGACGTGGTGCGCCGCCCGACTGGGGGGCGCGCGGTGTGGCACGACGCGGAGCTGACCTACGCGGTTGCAGCGCCGGCGGCGACCTTCGGGACGCTGGCCGAGTCCTACCTCGAGATCCACCGCACCCTCGCCTGCGCCCTCGGTCGCCTCGGCCTGAGTCCCGTGCTCGCCGCGCCGCCCCCGCGGGCGGCGCCGCCCGACGCCGGTGCCTGCTTTGCGGCGACGGCCGCAGGTGAGGTCCTGGTGGACGGGCGCAAGGTGATCGGCAGCGCGCAACTCCGAACCCGGACCGGCTTCCTGCAGCACGGATCGGTACTGCTCGATGGCGATCAGCGCCTGGTCGCCGAGATATCGATCCGCGCCGGCGGCCAAGGCGGCGAGGGTTCCTTGACATCGCTCCTCGGTCGGCGCGTGGGGTTCGAGGAGCTGGCCGAGGAGATCGCATCGGCGGCGCGGCGGTGGAGCACCGATTGGCGCAGCGTCCATCGGGGGGAGTTCATCGTGGAGCGCGCCGCCGCCGCCGCGGACAGCTATCGCTCGGACGCCTGGACCTGGGAGCGCTAGGGGGCCCGTACCGCCGGCTCGGCGTCTCGCACTATCTTCCGTCCAATCCCCGCCCCTGCACTTCGGAGCTGTCTTGGCCTCTGCGATCCTGCGGTTCGCGGTTCGTTCCGGACTGTGGGCATCGGCCTTCACCGCGCCGCTCGCCGCGCAGGCCGGCGACCCCGACGCTCTCGTCATCGTAACCGGCCAGCAGGCCGCGATGCCGATCCCCACGTGCATGGAAGGCCCGCAAAACCTCACCGCCAACTCCGACGTCGCCGACCAGCTCTTTCTCCGGCTGGCCGAGCTTCCGCCTGATCTGGTGACCACGGACGAACGCCGCTTTGTGCCGGTCCTGGCGAAGTCGTGGACGCGGCGGGACTCGCTCACACTCGCGTTCGACCTGGACCCACGGGCGCGCTGGCACAATGGGCGGCCCGTCACGGCCGCCGACGTCGTTTTCACCTTCGACCGGGCCCGGAATCCGAAGGTCGCGCCCAAGCTGGCCGGGCTGCTCCGCCACGTGGTGAGCGTCTCCGCCGAGGGACCGCGCCGCGTCGTCATCAGGTTCGACCGGATGTACGCGGAGCAGTTCTACGACGCGACCTTCAACGTGTCCCCGATGCCCGCGGGTCTGGTGCCGGCCGATGCCGCCCCATGCCCCGTCGTGCCTCCGGTGGGAGACGGGCCGTTCCGCTGGGTACGGAGCGTGCCGGGTCAGTTCGTGGAGCTGGCCGCCGACTCCGGGTTCTTTCTGGGCGCGCCGAAGATCCGGCGCCTCTTCTTTCGCACCGCGGCCGACCCCGAGGCCCGGGTGAACCTCCTGCTGAGCGGCGAAGCGGACGCGACCGACAACATCCCGTCGCCGCCGCTCTCGAACGTGGAACGGGTGGAGGAGGCGCCAGGACTCCGCGTCGTTCCGCTGGCTTCTCCAGTGCTCGGGTACCTGCTCTTCAATCAGCGGGATCGCGGAGACAGCACGAGGCCGCACCCGATCCTGAGCGACCCGAACGTACGCCGGGCGATCGCGCTGGCGCTTGACCGGCGGCGCATGGTACAGTCCGTCTTTGGCCGCTACGGCGACGTGCCGTTCGGGCCGGCGTCCCGCCTGCTCTGGATCCAGCAAGGCGCACCCGCGGCCGCGGGCCAGGACACGATGGAGGCGCGCCGGCTGCTCGCAAGGGCCGGGTGGGTGACGAAAAACGAAGACGGTATCCTCACGCGGGACGGAAACCCGCTGGCGCTGAGCCTCAACTATCCGCTCACCAGCGAGGCGCGAAAACAGATGGCTCTGCAGGTGCAGGAACAGCTGCGCGGGATGGGAATCCAGATCGATCTCCAGCGCCTGGAGGGCCCGGTGTGGGCCGAGCGCCGCTCCCGCGGCAACTTCGACATCGACTTCTCCTCAGCCACCCAGGATCCCACGCCCTCCGGCCTCACGCAGAGCTGGTCGTGCGGCGGCGGCACCAACGTCGCTCACTATTGCGACCTCGGCGTGGACTCCCTGCTGACCCGCGCGATCACCTCTCCCCCCGGCCCGGCCGCCGGGCGACTCTGGCAGGAGGTGCTGCGCCGCATCGAAGCGGATCAGCCCGCGGTTCCGATGTACTCGATCGCGTACGTCTACGCCGTGAGCCGCCGGTTCCGCAAGGCGCCGATCCGGCCGGAATCCTCCTGGCTGCGGGTCCGGGAGTGGAGCCGGTGACGCGATGGCTGGTGGTGCGCGCGCTTCAGGCCCTGCTGACGCTCGCATTCGTCGCCGTCCTGCTCTTCTTCCTGATGCGCCTGGCCCCAGGCGATCCGCTGTCGCGCCTGGGCGCCGAGCAGCAGATATCGCAGCGGGAGATCGAGCACCTGCGCGCGCAGTACGGTCTCGATCAGCCGGTGTGGCGCCAGTTCGGGACCTGGGTCACCAGCGTGGGACGCGGGGATTTCGGCAACTCGATCGAATACGGCCGCCCCGTCACCGCGCTCATCGCCGAGCGCCTGCCGGCCACGCTGCTGCTCGGCGGAACGGTGCTGCTCATCAATTTCACCGTCGGCCTCTGGCTGGGCGCGGCGCAGGCGGTGCGGCGCGGGAGCCCGCTGGATCGCTGGCTCACGGGTGTGTCCCTCGCCGGCTATGCACTCCCCTCGTTCTGGCTGGGACTGGTGCTGGCGTGGCTGATGGCGGTGCGCTGGCGGCTGCTCCCCGCTGCCGGGATGCAGAACCCGCTGCTGGAGGCGGACGCGGGACCCTGGACCCGCGGCCTCGACGTCGCCGCGCACCTCGTGCTTCCCGCGGCGACCCTCGTGATCGTGAGCATCGCGAGCACGATGCGCTACCAGCGGCGCGCCATGCTCGAAGTCCTCCCCCTTCCTTATATAGTGGCGGTCCGGGCCAAGGGGGTCCCGGAAGCGCTCGTGCTTCGGCGCCACGCCTGGCGCAACGCCCTCTTCCCGGTGCTCACCCTGGCCGGACTGTGGCTGCCGATCCTCGCCACCGGATCGGTCTTCGTCGAGTCGGTGTTCGCCTGGCCGGGCCTCGGCTCGCTGGCCGCGGGCGCGGTGGGCACCCGGGACTACCCGTTGCTCATGGGCACTGCGCTGCTCGTGTCCGCCCTCATCGTGGTCGGCGGCCTCCTGGCTGACATCGCCTACGGGCTGCTCGACCCGCGGATCAGATGGACCTGAGCGACCTGCCGGGCACGCTCGCCGCGAGCGTGTGGCGGAGGCCGTCGGGCCGGGCGGCGCTGGTGACGCTCGGCATCATCGCCGTCGTCGCGATCGCGGGTCCGGCGTTTCTTCCCGATCCCGCCGCGCAACCTGATGTCGTCGGCCAGGCCTCGCTTCCGCCCGGACCCGGGCATCCCTTCGGGACCGACCAGCTGAGCCGAGACGTGCTCGCGCGCGTGGTCGGCGGCGCACGCATCTCGCTCGCGGTCGCGGGGCTCGCGGTGCTGGTCTCGGTTACGATCGGAGCTGGTGTCGGACTCGTAGCCGGATATCTCGGCGGGGCGATCGACGCCGCGCTCATGCGCTTCGTGGATGCCGCGCTCGCGATCCCGCGGCTGTTCATTCTGCTGCTCCTGCTCGCGGTGTGGGACCACATCCCGATCGCGGCGCTCATCATCATCCTCGGCACGACCGGGTGGTTCGGGACCAGCCGCCTCGTGCGCGGGGAGGTGTTGCGTCTGCGGCACGAGGATTTCGTCACCGGCGCCGAGGCGCTCGGCGCCCGCCGGGCGCGGGTTATGTTTCGGCACCTGTTTCCGAACACGCTGGGGCCGTTGCTGGTCGCCGCCACGCTCGGCGTCGGCGACGTGATCCTGCTCGAGGCCGGGCTCTCGTTCCTCGGCCTCGGCATCCAGCCGCCAAGACCGTCGTGGGGCGGCATGATCTTCGACGCGAAGTCAGTGCTGGTCACCGCGCCGTGGACGAGCATCTTCCCCGGCCTCGCGATCGCCGCCACGGTGCTCGCGGTGAACCTTCTGGGCGACGCCCTGAGCGGCGCGGTGGACCCGAGGCAGTCATGAGCCGAGTCCTCGAGGTCGAGAATCTCCGGGTCACCTTTCCGGGCGCCAACGGCGCGCGGGCAGCCGCCGTCGACGGCGTGAGCTTCACGCTCGATCGGGGCGAGACGCTGGCCATCGTCGGCGAGTCGGGCTCCGGCAAGAGTCTCACCAGTCTGAGCCTGCTCCGGCTGGTGCCGTCCCCCGGGCGCATCGAGGCGGGCAGCCGCATCCGGCTGGGCAATACCGACGTGCTCTCGCTCCAGGGCGATGCCCTGCGGGAGATTCGGGGCCGCCGGATCGGAATGATCTTCCAGGATCCGATGACGAGCCTGGACCCCGTCTTTCGCGTCGGCGATCAGATCGCCGAAGGCATCCGGGCACACTTTCCCGTCTCCAAGCGTGAGGCGCGCGAGCGGGCGCTGGCCCTCCTGCGCGACGTGGGCATTCCCGACCCCACGGCGCGGGCGGAGACGTTCCCGCACCAGCTGAGCGGCGGGATGCGGCAGCGCGTCATGATCGCCATCGCGCTGGCCGCGGAGCCCGAGATCCTGGTCGCGGATGAGCCGACGACCGCGCTCGACGTGACGGTGCAGGCCCAGATCCTCGAGGTGCTCGACCGGCTCAGGACCGAGCGTGGGATGGCGGTGCTGCTCATCACGCACGATCTCGGTATCGTCGCCGGACGGGCGGATCGGGTCGCGGTCATGTACGCGGGACAGATCGTGGAGGAGGCGTCGACCGCGTCGCTGTTCGCCCGGCCGTCGCATCCGTACACGCAAGGATTGTTCGGCTCGATCCCGCGCCTGACCGGCCCGGTCGAGCGGCTGCGCCCGATCCCGGGCACAGTTCCCACGCCGGCCGCGTGGCCCACCGGGTGTCGCTTCCGGCCGCGGTGCCCGTTTGCGTTCGAGCCGTGCGGGCGGGAGCCCGAGCTGCGCGAGGTGGCGCCGGAGCAGCGGATGCGGTGCTGGCTGGAAAAGCAGTGAGAGGTGAGAGGGAGAGGTGAGAGGTGAGAAGTGAGAGGGATGGGGCTCCGCTCCTCCGCGTTACCGACCTGGTGAAGTACTACCCGACCGGGGGCATGTTCGCGCGGACGGGACCGCCGGTCCGCGCCGTGGACGGCGTCTCGTTCGAGGTGGGACGGGCGGAGACCCTCGGCCTCGTCGGCGAGTCGGGCTGCGGCAAGTCCACCGTCGGCCGGACCGTGCTGCGGCTGCAGGAGCCCACGTCGGGACGCGCGGTCTTCGACGGAGCCGACATCTTCGCGCTCGATCGCGCCGACCTACGCGTGCTGCGGCGCCGGATGCAGATCGTCTTCCAGGACCCGTACAGCTCGCTCAACCCGCGCATGCGCATCGGCTCGGCGGTGGCCGAAGGGATCGAGATCCACCGCCTCGCGCCCAAGGCCGAGATCCCAGGACGCGTCGCCGCGCTGCTCGAGGAGGTCGGGCTGGACCCCGCCTTCGCCCGTCGCTACCCGCACGAGTTCTCCGGTGGTCAGCGGCAACGCATCGGCATCGCCCGTGCCCTGGCGGTGGAACCGTCGTTCATCGTGTGCGACGAGCCGGTGTCGGCGCTGGACGTCTCGGTCCAGGCCCAGGTGCTCAACCTGCTCGCGGACCTGCAGCGCCACCGCGGCCTGTCCTACCTCTTCATCGCGCATGACCTCGCGGTCGTGCGGCAGGTCGCCCAGCGTGTCGCGGTGATGTATCTCGGGAAGATCGTGGAGACGGGTCTGACGGAGGCCTTGCTGCGGGAGCCGCGGCATCCCTACACCGTGGCGTTGCTCTCGGCGGTGCCGGAGCCGGATCCGGCCGGGAAAAAGCGCCGGGTCGTGCTCGCGGGTGATCCGCCGAGTCCTTCGGCGCCGCCGTCAGGGTGCCCGTTTCACCCCCGCTGCTTCCACCCGGCCAAGAGCGAGCGCTGCCGGACCGAGCCGCCCGTGCTCCGGCAAGTCGGTGTGACCCAGGTCGCCTGTCACTACGCGGAGACGCCGCCGGCCCCGCCGCCCGCCCCGGAAGGCGGCGTGGCGTTACCGGCGGTCTGACCCGGGGCGCTTAGGGCGCGAGCCGAATCGCGTGGTACAGCTCGTCCATCTGCTCCGGGCTCAGGGGCGCGTCGTTCTCCACCCACCAGCGAAGCATCCCGAACAACGCACCCGCGAACCCATGGGCCAGCGCCGCCAGCCGGGCCGCGTCACCGCCCGGGTGCGCGGGACCGGCCGCGAGCCGGCGTGCGACCGTGCGGCTCAGGAGGCTGGTACCCGCCTGATAAACGCGGTCCACCATGTGGGCCCTGACCAACGCACGGTGGAACTCTCCCATCTCGCCGACGTGGCGAAACAGCTCGCGCACCGGCGCCAACCGGCCGCTCGGTAAGCCGTTCCGTTCCATCGCCTGGTCGAGCATCTCCAGCAGCCCCTCGAAGCTCCGCAGCAGCAGGTCGTCCTTGCCGCGATAATGCGCGTAGAACGTGGAGCGACCGACATCGGCGCGGTCGAGCAGGTTCTGGATCGTGATGGTCTCATAGCGCCTCTCCAGCACCAGCTCGATGAGCGCGCCGATCAGCGCCTGCCGCGTGCGCCGTACCCGGCGATCGTCGTCGGCCGCGTGTCGCCCCGCATGGGTGAGCGGCAGAACAACTCGGCCCCTTTTGTTCGGAAGCGAACGCTTCTGGCGGGCCTGGACCTTGATGGCAGCGCCCGCCCGATCGATCGTGGATCGCATGAGGCCCTCCGACAACGAGACTCGCCGTGAAACGTGACGTGCTGAGCGGAACCGTGCTGATCGCGGGCGCACTGGCCAGCATGGTAGTGATGGCCTTCCATCCGACCGGCCACACCCCGATCACTCGGGAGAATTTTCCGAGCCAGGCCCTGCTGAATGTGACGGTGCACAGCCTGGCGCTGGTGGCGGTGCCGACCTTGTTCCTCGGCCTTCTGGGCCTGGCGCGCCGGCTCGGGCCGTCCGAAGTCACGACCGCGGCACTCGTGGCCTACGGGTTCGGGGCCGTGGCGATCATGTCGGCCGCAGTGGCAAGCGGACTCGTGGTCACGGCCGTGGTCGACCAGGTCTTCACCGGCCCGGTCGAGGCACGCGCCATGAATCAGGTCCTGCTGACCTATACGCATCTGCTGAACCAGGGATTCGCCAAGGTGAACCTGGTCGCGTCATCCGTGGCGGTCCTGCTGTTTTCGGCGGGGATCTGGCGGAGCGGCCGGCTCACCCGGGCGGCGGCGGTGGCCGGCGCCGTGATCGGCACCGGCCTGCTGCTCGCGTTCTTCTTCGGAGGACTGCGTCCGGACGCTCACGGATTCGGCATCGTGACGTTCGCCCAGTCTCTGTGGCTGATCTGGCTGGGCGTTCTCTTGTGCCGGGCAGTCGAGCCGGCCGTCCCGCATTCCTCCCAGCTCAGGGGGTAAGACCCGGGGTAGAGCAGCGCGGCCATCGACAGCGATGCGGGCACGGCGCCGGTTGTGCG
>CAZFKN010000006.1:44008-58552 GCA_964519805.1 uncultured Gemmatimonadaceae bacterium | reverse complement strand
GGCGACTACTACGTGCAGGCGCTGCTCAGCGTCTACACCAGGTTTGCCAGAGCCGACGGCCACACGGTCTGGGCGCACATGGACGAGTGGGAAGGGCAGCAGTTCAACACGGCGCCGGGCAGTCTGGTGAGTGCTATCCGCCGGGTACACGTCGATCCGAAGCAAGGCACGCGGATCCGGCTCGAGCTGACGCGCGCCCTCCCCGCCGTGCACGTCCCTCCCGACGATCAATACGTGAAGCGTGTCCGGATCCGGAGCGAGATCCTTTCCAGGTGGTGGGGTCACCCCATGTATCTGGGCGCGGTGGTCTTGCTGCCCAAGGGGTACGACGAACACCCCGAGGTCCACTATCCCGCGGTTTGGCTGCAAGGCCACTTCACTCTGAGCGCGCCGTTCGACTTCACCCTCGACAGCAGGCCGGAAACGGAGCAGGCGCGTCAGGCGCGGATCGAGCGCACCGATCACCGCGAATCCGGCCATGAATTCGCCCGGGCATGGTTGTCCGAGGGATTCCCCCGGATGGTGGCGATCCGGATCCTTCACCCGTCCCCCTATTACGACGACTCCTACGCCGTGAACTCGGCCAACAACGGACCTTACGGAGACGCGATTCACCAGGAGCTGATTCCGTACCTGGAACAGCAGTTCAGAGTCATCCCGGCCCCCTACGCGCGGATGCTCACCGGCGGCTCGACCGGTGGCTGGGAGGCCCTCGCACTTCAGGTGTATCACCCTGACTTCTACGGCGGCACCTGGGTCTACTACCCTGATCCGGTGGATTTCCGCCGTTACGAGCTGGTCAACCTCTACGCCGACACCAATGCGTTCCTGATCGAGCGCAACCCCTGGATCACGGTGGATCGCCCGTCGGAGCGTAGAGCCGACGGGCAGCCGGTGGTGACCATCCGGCAGGAGAACCAGCTCAACAACGTACGGGGGAGCCGGCGGCGCGGCGGCGAGAACTTCGCCATCTGGGAGGCGACGTACGGGCCGACGGACAAGGACGGCTATCCGGCGCCGATCTGGAATGACTCGACCGGGACGATCGACCGCGCGGTCGCCGAGTCGTGGCGGAGCCACGACTACGACATCCGGGACTATCTCGAGCGGAACTGGGAGAGGATCGGGCCGAGCCTGGTAGGCAAGCTTCACGTCATGTGCGGCGACATGGACAACTACTATCTCAACCTGGCCACCTACCTGCTGGAGGACTACCTGGAGCACCGCACGACGCCCGCATACGGCGGCTACTTCAAGTACGGTCGCCCGATGAAGGCGCACGGGTGGCAGCCGACCACGAACGCCGACTTGATCCGTGAGATGGCCGACCAGGTCGCGAAAAATTCGCCCTCGAACGAGCCAGTGGGGGCGTGGCGCTACTGAGGCGCATCGGCTTAGCTTAGGAGCGCTTCCCCCGACATCGCCAGCTCCCGGAGCCGCATGGCAGATCCCCGGAGAAGTCTCACCCGGCCGCTCGTTCTGACCGGCGCGCTCGTCGTCGCCGGGCTCACCGTGGTGGTCTACCTCATCCTTGCACGAGTCACCGCCGAGGACGGCAGCTCGATCTCGACCGGCGAGGCGCTCCGCGGCTCGCTCGTGTTCCTGACCGTCGCCGCGGTCGGCGGTTTCCTGATGCTCCGCTGGGTCGTGGCCCGGTTCATCGGTCCGCTCGACGTGGCGGAGCGGGTTGCGACGCGAGTCGCCGGCGGCGACCTCTCGCTTGGGGACCTGCCGCAGTCTCCGGCGTCGGGGAACGACGGTCGTATGCTCCGATCGCTCGGGAGCATGGTGGGTTCGCTCCGCACGCTCACGAGTGCGATCCAGGGTGCGGCCGGGGAGGCTGCCGCCATGGCGGAAGAGATCGCCGCCTCGACCGAGGAGATGACCGCATCGACTCAGGAGGTCGCGGGCACGACCGGCGACCTCACGGAACGCGCCAATCAGCAAGCGCTCATCGTCCGGGCGGCGGCCGAGGACGCCGGGCGCATTCTCCATATCGCTCAGGAGCTGGCGGCGGGGGCGACCCAGGCAGCGGAGCGCAACGCGGCGCTGGCGCGGCTGGCCCGGAGTCACCGCGAGCGGCTCGACGCCAGCACGGCGGAGTTGGCCCGGCTCGCCGAGGAG
Organism: uncultured Gemmatimonadaceae bacterium; assembly: GCA_964519805.1. Classification (GTDB taxonomy): domain Bacteria; phylum Gemmatimonadota; class Gemmatimonadetes; order Gemmatimonadales; family GWC2-71-9; genus DASQPE01. The sequence continues at coordinate 56,428 of CAZFKN010000006.1, read as the reverse complement.
ATCGAGCGGGGTGCCGCCGAGGCCGACGCGCTCGCCGCCGCGTCGGGGGAGATCGAGAAGTTCATCGCGCAGACCAAGGCGATCGCCAAGCAGACCCACATGCTCGCGCTCAACGCGTCCATCGAAGCGGCGCGAGCCGGCGAGGAAGGCCGAGGATTCAGCGTGGTCGCCGAGGAGGTCCGCAAGCTCGCGGGTCAGGCGGCGCAGGCCGCTACTTCCACAAGCACGACGGTGCAGAGCGTGCTCGACCGGGTGCAGACAGCGCGCGAGCGGCTGATCCGGCTCGGCCGCGGCGGGCTCGCCGCGCGCGATGCCGCCCATGCCGCGGCCGAGGGCTTGGCCGGTGTGGCGGCCGACGCCGAGCAGAACGACGAGTGGACCCGGCGGATCTCGCAGTCGGCGCAGGAGGTGCGCGCCCTGGTCGAGACGATCGCAAGCCGGATGCGCGAGGTATCGGCGGGCACCGAGGAATACGCCGCCGCCGCCCAGCAGATCGCCGCCGCCGCGCAGGAGCTCAATGCCTCGACCGAGGAGATCTCCTCGTCCGCAGGGCACCTCGCCGAAGCTTCCGAGCGCCTGACCGGTGCGGTAGGCGGGTTCAAGCTCCAGTGATCCTGCTGCGCAACGCGGAGGTTTACGCACCGGAGCCGCTGGGCGTCCGGCAGCTCCTCATCGCGGGCGAGCGGATCGTCTGGCTGGGCAAGAACCTCCCGCCATTGCCCGGCGCCCTCGGCGTGACCGAGTACGATCTGGGCCGGCGCAGGCTGATCCCGGGCTTCGTCGACGGTCACGTCCATCTGACGGGAGGCGGCGGGGAGGCGGGTCTGCACACGCGCGTGCCCGCGCTCGCGCTCAGTGAACTGACCCGGGCCGGCGTTACCACGGCCGTTGGGGTGCTCGGCACGGACGACGCGACCCGCACAACGGCGGAGCTCGTCGCCACGGCGCGGGGCCTGAACGGGCTCGGCATCACCGCATATTGCCACACCGGCGGCTACCACGTTCCCCCGGTCACGCTCACCGGCACCGTGCGTGGCGACGTCGCATTGATCGACGTCATCCTCGGCGTCGGCGAAATCGCCGTCAGCGACCACCGTTCCAGCCAGCCAACCGTAGACGAGCTGCTCCGGCTCGCAAGCGAGGCCCATGTAGGAGGCCTCATGAGCGGGAAGGCCGGAATCTTGCACCTGCATCTGGGTGACGGACCTCGGGGCCTGCAGCCGGTTCGAGAAGCCCTGGACCGGTCCGAGCTGCCGCCGCGGGTTATGAATCCGACGCACGTGAACCGGCGTCGGGCGCTGTTTGATGAAGCACTGGAGCTCGCCAGGCTCGGATCGACGATCGACCTGACCGCGTTCCCGGTGGAAGAAGGCGAGGACGCGTGGGAGGCCGCAGAGGCGCTCGCGCGCTACTGGCGAGCGGGCCTCTCGCCGGAGCGGGTGACGGTAAGCTCGGACGGTGGCGGCTGTCTGCCGGCGTTCGATGCCGAGGGCCGAGTCGCCTCGTTCGACGTGGGCCGGCCCGGCGCGCTCGCGACGACGCTCGGCCGGCTGCTCGATGACGGGCATCCGCTCGAGCGCGCGTTGCCGCCCTTCACGGCCAATCCAGCGGCGCTGCTCCGACTGGAGCGCAAGGGGCGGATCGCCGAGGGCATGGACGCGGACCTGGTAGTGCTCAACGCCAATGGAGGCATCGACGAGGTGATGGCGCGAGGTCGGTGGCACGTGCAGGGCGGCGCGGCGGTGGTGGCCGGACCCTTCGAGCGGGCGGGTGGACGGTGAGCCCCGCCCAGCCGGAGGGCGGGACGCTCCGGGGCTGGATCGTCCCCGTGGGTGGGGCGGAGGCCAAGGTCGGCGAGACCGATATCCTGCGACGCTTCGTGCGGATCTGCGGCGGACGGGACGCGCGGATCGCGATCGTGCCGACCGCTTCGCAGCTTGCCGATACAGGTAGCCGCTACGAGGAGATCTTCAAGGGAATCGGCGTGCGCGGCGCCAGGGCCATTCCGATCGAGAGTCGCGCCGACGCGGAACGGCTGGAATGGCTCGACAAGCTGGAGCGGGCCGACGGAATTTTTTTGACCGGCGGGAATCAGCTTCGTCTCGCGACCATCCTTGGCGGCACGTCCGTAGCAAAGGCGATCCGCCGGCGGAACGCCGCCGGAGCGCACGTGGCCGGCACGTCGGCCGGGGCGGCCTTTCTCTCGGAGCACATGATCGCGACGGGCGACGAGGGCACGACCCCCCACGCCGGCAGCGTGACCTTGTCACCAGGGCTCGGACTCACCAACCGGGTGATTATCGATCAGCATTTCCGCCAGCGTGACCGCCTCGGCCGCCTGTTGACGGCCGTCGCCTACAACCCCTTCGCCGTGGGTGTGGGGCTAGATGAAGACACCGCGGCCTTCATCGGTCCCGACAACACGCTCGAGGTTGTGGGCACCGGCGCGGTGACGGTGGTAGATCCGTCCGAGATCGAGCACTCCTCCATGGACCAGATCGAGAAGGACGACCCGGTCTGCCTGATCGGGGTTCGGCTGCACGTGCTGGTGCACGGCGCATCATTCGATCTGAACACGCGGAAGGCGTTTGCCCCGCAGGGGATGCGCTAGAGCCAGGACCCTAGCGGAACCCCATTCCGCAACGCAACTTAGCACAACCATGCGCATCGTCGAGCGATCGGTCTACGTCGGACCGAGCATCTACGCCCACTTCCCGGTCATCCGGCTCGAGCTGGACCTGGGGCCCCTGGAAGCATGGCCTACCGGCCGGCTGGGCGCCCCGTTCATCGATGGCCTCCTCGAGGCGCTGCCCGGACTCAGGGAGCACGGCTGCTCCTACGGTGAGGCAGGCGGGTTCGTGCGCCGCCTGACGGAGGACGAAGGCACCTGGCTCGGCCATGTCCTGGAGCACACCGCCATCGAGCTCCAGAACGTGGCGGGGGAAAAGGTCACCTTCGGGAAGACGCGCTCGGCCGGACGACCCGGTGTCTATCACGTGGTCTACGAGTACGAGCAGCAGGACGTGGGCCTCGAGGCCGGTCAACTCGCCCTCGCCTTCCTGGTCAGCCGCCTGCCCGAATCCCTCCGGCCTCCTGCGCTCGCGTCCGCCGGGTTCGACTTCGGCCGCGAACGGGACGACTTCATCCGCTTCGCGCAGCGGCGGGCCCTCGGACCCAGCACCGCGGCGCTGGTGCACGTGGCCGAGGAACGCGGCATCCCGTGGATCCGGCTCAACGACCAGAGCCTGATCCAGTTCGGCCACGGCCGGTATCAGCAGCGCATCCAGGCGACGGTGACCAGCCGGACGCCGCACATCGCGGTGGAGTTGGCGTCGGACAAGGAGGAGACGAACAAGATTCTCGGAAACCTGGGTCTCCCGGTCCCGCGACAGCGGCTCTGTTCCCGCGAAGACGACGCGGTCCGGGCGGCGGAGGCGATCGGCTTCCCCGTGGTCGTCAAGCCATACAACGGCAATCACGGCCGGGGCGTGTCGCTCAATCTGCGCACAACGGAGCAGGTGCGGGCCGCCTTCCAGGTCGCGCAGCAGATCAGCCGGAGCGTCGTCGTCGAGAAATTCGTGGTGGGCGACGATCACCGGATGCTGGTCGTGAATAGCGAACTGATCGCGGTGTCAAAGCGGCTGCCCGGACACGTCGTCGGCGACGGGACCCGGACGGTCGAGGCCTTGGTGGCGGAGGTGAACGCAGATCCCCGGCGTGGCATCGGGCATGAGAAGGTGCTGACCCGGATCGAGTTCGACCACCAGGCCGACCGCCTGCTCGCGGAGAAGGGCTACACCCGGCAGAGTGTGCCCGCCGCCGGCGAAGTCGTCGGTCTCCGTCTCACGGCCAACCTCTCGACCGGCGGCACGGCGGAGGATGTGACCGACGTCGTGCATCCCGACAACGCCGAGATGGCCGTCCGCGCAATCAAGGCGATCGGGCTGGACGTGGGCGGCGTGGACTTCCTCTCGCCCGACATCACCGAGTCCTACAAGACGGTCGGCGGGGCGATCTGCGAAGTAAACGCGGCCCCCGGCTTCCGGATGCACCTGGCGCCGAGCTCGGGACGCCCGCGCGACGTGGCGGGAGCCGTGATCGACATGCTCTTCCCGCCCGGAAGTCCGAGCCGGATTCCGATCGCGGCCCTCACCGGCACCAACGGCAAGACCACGACGGCCCGGATGTTGGCGCACATCCACAAGCTGGTCGGTCATCACGTGGGGCTCACCACGACCGACGGCGTGTACATCGACGGCCAGCGGACGGTCGAGGGAGACATGACGGGCCCGGTCGCCACCCGGATGGTGCTGAGCGATCCCTTCGTGGACGTGGCGGTGCTGGAGCTGGCGCGCGGCGGCCTGCTGCGCGCGGGCATGGGCGTGCGCCACTGCGACGTGGGGGCAGTCCTCAACGTGCAGTCTGATCACCTCGGACTCCGCGGCGTGGACACCCTCGACGACCTGGCGCGGGTCAAGCGGATCGTGGTGGAGGTCGCGACCGACACGGCGGTGCTCAACGCGGACGACCCGCTCTGCCTCCGGATGGCCGATTATGCCGAAGCGAAGCATCTCTGCTACGTCACCATGAGCCCGTCGCACCCGCTGGTCCGGGAGCACATCACGGCCGGTGGGCGGGGGGTCGTGCTCGAGCAGGGCATCAAGGGTCAGATGATCACGATCTACGACCACGGCGCCCACATTCCCCTGCTGTGGACGCACCTTGTGCCGGCTACGCTGGAGGGGCGGGCCACACACAACGTACAGAACGCGATGTTCGCGGCCGCGATGGCCTTCAGCATGGGCGTGAAGCTGGAGGACATTCGCCACGGGCTTCGCACCTTCCAGACGTCGTTCTTCCAGACACCGGGACGGATGAACGTGTTCGATGAGCATCCGTTCAAGGTCATCGTCGACTACGGCCACAACGCGCCCGCGGTGGATTTGATGTCGCAGCTCGCCCAGCGGCTCGACGTCGCGGGGCGCCGCGTGGTGGTGCTCGCGGCCCCGGGAGACCGGCGCGACCAGGACATCCTCGAGATCGCACGGGCGGCGGCGGGACGGTTCGACCACTACATCTGTCGCCGGGACGACCGGCCGCGCGGACGCGGAAACGACGAAGTGCCCAGGCTTCTGCGCGACGGCTTGCTCGCCAGCGGCGTCCCCGCCGATCACATCGACCTGGTGCCCGACGAACGCGAAGCCCACGAACATGCGCTCCAGCTCGCGCGGCCCGGGGATCTCGTGCTTTTGTTCGCGGATGCGCTCACCCGGACGTGGAAGCAGGTGATCAACTTCCGGCCGGACGCGGCGCCGTCCGTTGCGGATCGCTCCCGAGCGGCGCCCGCCGTCGTCCCCGATCTGCCTCCGGTCGAGGTCCCGTCCCTCAACGGCGACGCGCTGGTCCGCGACGAGCGCGGCGTCAGACTGGCCCGGGAAACCGAAGATTGACCGACGTTCTCGCCGCCGGTCGAACCGATTCGCGGCGCCTGACCGGCCCGAACCGCCTCATGGCGCGCGCGGGCGCCGTGATCGACGTGACCCTGCCGGGGTCGCCCGCCGAAGGCGAGCGGATCCTGTCCGCCTGGAGGTTCCAAGCCCGCCGGATCCTGGACGCGCTCGGCTGGAACGACGAAGAGCTGCACGAGCTCCGTTTTCCAGGCGGCGCCAGCCTCGCGCTCACCGCACCTCCCGACGCGCTGTACGCGGCAACCGAGATCAACGAATGGGCGTGGGACGCGACCCTGGCGGTCGTATCGGGCTTTCCCGAGCCTCGCGTCGAGCCGGCGGTCGCCAGACTCTCGGCCCGCATCGCGCGGGAACGGAATCCCCGCCTTCTGGCCCTGCGCGACGCGGCCCGCCTGCACGGAACCCAGCTGCTCGTCGACAACCGGATGGTTTCCGTCGGAGAGGGCACCGGCTCGATCGCGTGGCCCGTCGGCCACCTGCCTGATCCCGATCAAGTGCCTTGGGGCCGCGCGCACGACATCCCCGTGGCTCTCGTCACGGGATCCAACGGCAAGACGACCACCGTCCGCCTCCTTGCGGCAATCCTCGCGGCGTCCGGGCGAGTAGCCGGCTACACCTGCACCGACGGCGTATTCGCGGGCGCCGAAGCACTGGCGCGCGGAGATTACGCGGGGCCGGAAGGCGCCCGGCTGCTGCTGCGCGACACCCGGGTCGAGACCGCGGTGCTCGAGACCGCGCGAGGCGGGTTGCTCCGCCGGGGCCTCGCGATCGAGCGGGCCGAAGTCGCGGTCGTCACGAATGTCGCCGAGGATCACTTCGGCGAGTTCGGCGTCTTCGATCTCGCCGCCCTGGCCGACGCGAAGCTGGTCGTGGCCCGCGCCGTGGGGACGTCGGGTGCGTTGGTCCTGAACGCGGGCGATGCATCCCTGGTCGCGGCCGCCCCCCGACTCGCTCCACGCATCGTCTGGTTTGGCCAGGGGGGCCAGGGCGACGGGGTCATTGCCCGCCACCTCGCGGCCGGAGGCGATGCCTGCGTCGTGGAGCGAGACGCGTTCGTGCTGGCGCGTGGCGGCCAAAGAGACACGGTGGCCCCGGTCGCCGCCGCACCGATCACCTTCGGCGGAGGTGCCCGGCACAACGTGGACAATGCGCTTGCGGCCATCGCGGCCGCCGGCGTGCTCGGATTGCCGGTTGAGGCGATTGCCCGCGGGCTGACCGGTTTCCAGGGCTCGGCGGCCGACAATCCCGGTCGGGCAAACTTGTACGAGTTGGGAAACGTCAAGGTCGTCGTAGACTTCGCACACAACCCGCAAGGCATGGCCGCCCTCGCCGGCATCGCGGCCGCGCTGCCCTCCCGGCGCCGCCTAGTGGCTATCGGCCAGGCCGGCGACCGCGACGACGAGGCCATCCGCGAGCTGGCCCGCGCCGCCCTCGCCCTCCGCCCCGATCATGTCATCGTGAAGGAGATGGAGAAATACCGGCGGGGACGGGCTCCCGGAGAGGTGCCCGGTCTGCTCGCCGGCGAGCTTCGCCGCCTCGGCGTTCCCGACGCTCACGTGTCGACGGCGCCCGACGATCTAGGTGCCTTGCGCGAGGCGCTTGGCTGGGCCCTACCGGGGGATCTGCTGCTCCTCACCATCCACGTGGACCAGCAGGCCGCCCTGGGCCTGCTGGAGCGGCTGCGCCGAGAAGGCTGGGAGCCCGGGCGCCCGCTGCCCCGATAGCTGGGCGGCTCAACGCACCGGAGCCTCCAGCGTATCTTTAGTACAATGAGCCGTTTCGCGCGGTATGCCTGGGGCGTTCTTGCCGGAAACCTGGCGGTCGTCCTCTGGGGCGCCTTTGTCCGGGCCTCGGGGTCGGGAGCGGGGTGCGGCAGCCACTGGCCCCTCTGCCAGGGGCAGGTCATCCCCCGCGACCCCGCAACGGCCACGCTGATCGAACTGGCCCATCGGGTAACGAGCGGGTCGGCTCTGCTGCTGGTGGTCGGGCTGTTTCTGTGGTCCCGCCGGGCGGCGCCGCGCGGCTCCGCGATCCGATTGGGCGCCGCGTTTTCGCTCCTCTTCATGGTGGGGGAGGCGTTGCTCGGCGCGGGATTGGTCCTGTTCGAGCTGGTGGCGCACAACGATTCGCTCACCCGGGCGTTCTCTCTCGGCGCCCACCTCCTCAATACGTTCCTGCTGCTGGGCTCGCTGGCGCTCACCGCGTGGTGGGCCTCGGGCGGCCCGCCGGTGCGACTTCGGGGCCAAGGCGCCGTCACGTGGTGCCTGGGCGCGGCTCTCCTGGCCACGCTGGTCGTCGGCATGAGCGGGGCCATCACGGCCCTCGGGGACACGCTCTTCCCGGCAGCGTCACTGGGTGAGGGGCTCCGCCAGGACGCGTCGCCGACCGCGCACATTCTGCTCCGACTCCGCGTGCTCCATCCCGCGGCGGCAGTGGCGGTCGGCGCCTATCTCATCAGCGTCGCGGTCACACTTGCCGCGCGGCGAGTCGACCCGCTGCTCGGCCGCTTCGCGCGCACGCTCGGGACACTCATCGTGCTGCAGTGGCTCGCGGGGATGGCGAACATTGCGCTACTGGCGCCGATCTGGCTCCAGCTCACCCACCTGCTTCTGGCAGATGCGGTCTGGGTCACCCTCGTGTTGCTGAGCGCCGCCGCCCTCGCGGACCGGCGTCCGGCGCCGGCCGCTGAGTCGAGGCCTGCGCTCACCGAGCCGGCTGTGGCGACTGGATCGCGCGCGTGACCGCGACGCTGCACCCGCGCCTCGCCGAAATCCAGGGCGAGCTGGAGCGCACGCGGGTGGGCCTACTTGCGGTCATCGCGCACACGCCGGCCGATATCGCTGCCCAGCGACCGTGCGCCGACGCGTGGTCCATCGCCGAGGTCGTCGAGCACCTGCTCATTGTCGAGAACGGCATCGGGCGGCTGCTCGGCCGGCTGGGCAAGCAGGCCGAGACACTCGGTCCGGAAACATCGACGGCTTCGATCATCACCAGTCTCGATCGCTTCGCGTTGAAGGATGTCTGGCGGCGGATGCAGTCACCCACAGCCGTCGCCCCCACGGGGCGCATGACCATGGACGAGGCCGTTACCGGTCTTGCCGAGAGCCGGCGCAGAATCCTGGAGCTGGTTCACCGTGTGAGCGGCCGCGCGATCGGGGACCTCACGGCCCCGCACCCGCTCTTCGGATCGCTCACGTTTTATCAATGGCTGCTCTTCCTCGCCCAGCACGAGGAGCGGCACACGATGCAGATCCGGGAGACCGCCCGCCGCCTCTCCGACCAGGCGCCGGCTCCCGATCGCTGATCATCCATTCACCCCCGGGAACGTCCATGCGTAAGGTCGCCATCTTCCTGATCGTGCTCGGCTTCACCGCGCTCGCCGTCGATCTCCTCGTCGTCATCCGCGTGGCGCGGGATCCGGGGACGCTCCCGTTCAGCGTCGAGAACTACGGCGGCCCCGGGCCGATCGTCGGTGCGCTGCTGCTGCTCCTCGTCGGACTTTATCTCTTCTCGTCTGCCAGGCGAGAGGACTGAGCCGGCCACGGGGACTCGGTGACCGCGGCACCCCGGCCCCGGGCCGTCCACTACGCCCGGATCGTCGCGGCCGTCACATTCGTGACGCTCCTGGTCGCCGCGGCGATCCGCTCGACGCCCATCAACCTCGTGCTCTACGGGTTGATCGGGCCGTTCGGGGCTGCGGGCGCCATGTGTCTGACCGCGGCGGCAGAGGTCTGAGGGATGGCCATCGTCGGCCCCCTGTTCCCTCGGACACCCGGGCGGCGCCGTCCCGCCGATACCGAGCGCAAGATGCGCCCGCCCGCGCATCCGCTCTTTCTTCCGAAGAGCACCCGTCGCCCGTGGGTGTCGCTGAGCACCAGCGCGGTGGTGCACCTGGGTGTGATCGTGCTGGCCTTGTTGCTCACGCGCCAGGAGGCCGAGAAGCCTCAGGAAGAGAAAGTCGCTCGGCCGCCGGCGGAGCAGCGGGAGCACGTGGTGCCGCTCTACATCCCGCCCCCGCCGCCTCCGCGAGAAGTTGCGCCGCCACCACCTCCTCCGCCTCCGCCGCCGACAGCGGAAACGCCCCCGCCGCCACGGCCCGTAGCTCCGCCCCCGGCGGTAAAGCAGCCCACGCCCGAGCCCGAGGCGAACGCTCCGCCCGAGGACAAGCGTTCGTCCGGTGCCGAGGAGCCCGACGACAAGACTGTGGGTGACAAGTCGCCGAAGGAGGCCGCGCGCGCGAGCACGCCGCCGGTGGACATCTCGACCGCGCCGACCATCGAGTCCGAGGCGAAGCGCATCTTCGGGCGACGGAAACAAGGCCCACCCGCCGGGGCCGGCCCGCGCGACGTCCGTCCGCTCCAGACCGAGCTGCCCGATCGGCCGGACAAATGCGTGCCGCGCCCGTCCGTCCCGGCCGAATCGGCCGGGGCCCCGCAGATCGGCGTGGCGGTGGGGCGGATTTTCCGGGGGGACAACGGTCGGCCGCTGGCGGGGGCGCACCTCGTGATGCTCGGCACGCCGTACACGTCGTTCACAGACGACAACGGAGAGTATCAGTTCCGGTTCGACATGTCGCTCATCGACAACTGCCGGACGCAGTACGTGCGGGTCACCGCACCGGGCTACGAGTCACGGCTGCTCGTACTGGTCGTCGGCCCGAGAAGCCGGAGCGACGACGTGACGCTGCGCCGGAAGCGTTTCTGATGGCTCGGGGAGCGAGAACAGCACGTCATCCTTGAGCCCCACCCCAGTCAACTTTCGACGGCGGGCCTCCGTCATCAGGAACCGGAGCCGCGCGGCTGCGAGCGCGTAGACGAGTCCGTCGGGGCGTACGTTGGAGATGCAGTTCCGCTCGGCGTCCGTCCGCCCGACCCTCGGCCCCCACGTCAAGTAGATCCCCAAGCTGTCGGGTGAGCTCAGTCCCGGCCGCTCACCGATGAGTACCGCCACGACGGCCGCTCCCAACAGCTCGCCGATCTCGTCTCCCAACGCCACGCGTGCCTGCTCCGCTACCACGATGGGACCGACGCGCCATGCGTCGGCCTCGAGCCCCGGCATCAGCGCGGCCAGGAGCGGCACCGCGTGGCGTTCCGGAGCCCGGGCAGACAGACCGTCAGCCACTACGAAGGTCACGTCCGGCGGCCCTGCCGACCCTGCCAGCCGCTCGATGCGCTCGCGGGACTCGGCGTCCAGTCGCCGACCGAGATCGGGACGCGCGAGATAGGAACGCCGATCGCGCACGGCGCTTCGCACCGCGCACGGTGTGAGGCCTGCGCCGCGGAGATCGGCGGTGAGCGTGGGAACGTCGAGCGCGTAATGCACAGCGTCCCGCGCGCGGGCGTGCGCCAACTGGAAATCGAGGTGGGCTCTGGTGGGGAGACTGCCGCCCGACTGACCGAGGCCGATCCGCGCGGGCGTGCGCGGCCTGAGAGCCGCCCACGGGTCCGAACCAGTCACACGCCGAGAAGCTGCTTCTTGAAGCCTTGGCCGGGTCCGGGGTGGGGACCGATCCACGCTTTGAAGAGCGCGTCCGCGAAGGCCTTGCCCTCGATCGCGCCCTTCTCGACGCCTCTCACGCCGATCCGTGTACCCGTGCCGGGGACGTAGGTGAACACGAACTGCTCGCCCTTCTTGATGTCTTCCATGTACGAGCACAACGTCTCGAACTGCGCCTTCAGCTCCGGCGAAGCGTCGGGCGTGTTATTCTCGAGCGCTTCGTTCCAGGCATTGCACATCTTCCCCTTGTCCACGTCGTGCACGAACTGGAGGACGATGTGCCTCGGCTCGTCCGCCGCGAGGATTCGCTCCGGGTCCGCCTCATGGGCCGGCAGGTACAGGCCCGCCACATAGACCTTGACGATGAACTTCTTGCGGGTGGCGGTGCCGTTGAGGACGAGGGAGCGACCGTCCACCTCGACGTGCGTCGGGAGCGTCACGCCGTCGCGGGTGACCGCGGCACCGGTGTCCTGGGGCGCGCGTGGGGCGATCGGCGGCGCGCCCGGGCCGGCTGCCAGCGCGGCGGAGAGAAGCAAAGCGGCGAGCGTCGTCATGGCGACTCCGTGCTAGGCGCTCACCAGCCCATCCGTCCGCGGAGCGAGGTGACGTGCGCCACGTGGTGGCGGCCGTGCCATGCATACATCGAGAGCAGTTGATCGAGCGACATCACACCCATCTCTGGGTGGCGGAACTTTCGGGAGAACTGTCCGGGGGCGAGCAGTCGCAGCATCAAGACCCACCGTTCGTGTAACGCGTCGATCAGGGCGAGCGAGATGCCGATCGGCGCGGACCTGGCCTCCGGCAGCTCGGCCCAGCGCGCTTCCTCGTACGTCCTGATGGTCGGCTCTTCCTCCGTGAGGGCGAGCTTGAAGCGGGTGTAGGCGTTCAGGTGACTGTCGGGCAGATGGTGGACGACCTGGCGCACGGTCCAGCCGCCTTCGCGGTAGGGCATGTCGAGCTTGTCGTCGTCGAGCCCGGCGACCGCTCGGCGCAGGTCGCCGGGGAGAGCGGCAATCTGATCGATCAGGCCCGGGCGGTCCCCGTCGGCGACGCCCGCCGGCATCTCGAACTTCCCAATAGGATAGCGCAAATCGGTCATGGGGATCTCCGGGATGGGGTCGGTCGAGCAACGAACCCCCTACGGCCCGGGACCCCGCCGAGTTTTCTCAGCGCGCCCCCTGACCTCCGAAGCTCCGGAGCCGCCACCCCTCGGTCCCTCGCTCGAGCCCGGCACGAACGTCCACAGTGTCGAGCGCCGGGTTGCCTCCGCCGGGAGTCGTGCGCGTCGTACCGCGCACCCGCGCCGTCGCCTGATCCCCGTCAACGGTCACGTCCGACACCTTCCAGTCGGTCTGCATGCGACCACCCGATCCAAAGAAGGACTCGAAGTTGGTCAGCTGCGCGTTGGACATTCCGGGGAACGCCTGGCGGGCCCGCGCTGCGCTCCCGCTCTCCA
>CAZFKN010000006.1:38860-43908 GCA_964519805.1 uncultured Gemmatimonadaceae bacterium | reverse complement strand
ACTGCGACGGGTGTCTTCGCCTTGTTGGCGGCCGCGGACTTGCCGGCCGGCGACTTCTTCGGCGTCGGCGCTGCGGGTCCCGTCTCTGGGAGCGCCTCGGCAACGGGGGGCGCGGCCGCCGGTTGGGGCGCCGTAGTCGATGGAACCTCGACTGGTGCGGGCTGCGTGGCCACCGCCTGGGGCACCGCGCCGCTGTCCGGAGGCGAGCCCGCATGGGGGCTCGGCCGCGCCTTTAGCACCGCCAGGATGATGGCCGCAGCCGCGAGCAACCCACCGCCGGCCATCGCGAGCGTGCGTCGGGTGAGTGGGAGGCGGGCGGTTATCGCCACGAAACGGGCCCCGAAAGGCGCCAGCGTGGAGCGGGCCCTGGTCCCCGCGAGCAGGAGGCGGGCCCTGATCGTCGCGAGCAGCGGCACCGCGGGCTTGGCGGCCGAGGGGGGAGCTTCAACCCCGCCCTGCGGGTTGACGCCCGCGGGGGCCGCGGGCGCGGCGGTGCCGGTCGCGATCCCTCCCGTGCGAGGCGTTGCGGTCAGCGGCACCGGCGTCCGGAGAAGCGGGATCGGACTCTTGGGCGTCGTGACGCCGATCGCCCTCTGCTGCCCGGTCTTGGCGATCGCGATGAGCTGACTGCGCGTCGGGTCGTCCGGCGTCAGCGTCGGCGACCCGATCGCCGCGATGACGTCCTCCACCGACGGCCAACGCTCGGCAGGGTCCTTCGCCATCATCCGCATGACCGCCGCGCGCAAGCCCTCGGGGCAGTCGGGGCGCACCGTTTCCATCGGGGCGGGCTCCTGATGCACATGAGCGTACATCATCGCCATCATGCCGCCGCCGTGGAACGGTGGCTTGCCGGTCAGCATCTCGTAGGCAACGACGCCAAGCGAGTACTGGTCCGACGCCCCCGTCACCGCCTGCGCCGCGACCTGCTCGGGACTCATGTACGTCGGCGTGCCGACCGACAGGCCGGTGCCCGTCAACTGCTCGGCCTCGGACACCTTGGCGATGCCGAAGTCGGTGACCACTGCCCAGCCTTCGTCGTCGATCAGAATGTTGCCCGGCTTGATGTCGCGGTGGATCACGCCGCGGCGGTGCGCATAGCCGAACGCGCTGGCGATCTGGCCCAGGATGGCCTGCACCATCGGGATGGGCAGCGGTCCCAGCTCACGGATGATCGAGTCGAGGGAGCGACCCTCGACGTACTTCATCACGAAGTAGAGCAGATGCTCGCTGTGACGAACCGCGTAGATCGGAATGATGTTGGGATGGCTGAGCGACGCGGCGGTCTTGGCCTCACGCCGGAAACGCTCGACCCCGTCGCCGAGGCTCAGCACCGGCGACATGACCTTGATGGCGACCTTGCGGTCGAGCGCGATGTCATGCGCGAGATACACCGTCGCCATCCCGCCGCGACCAAGCTCGCCGGCGATGTCGTAGTCGCCGAGGGTGGCGGCTCGAAGCGCCTCCAACTCCCCGCGATCGGTGACGGGTAATCCGCTCGACTGGGCGGGTGCGACGGGCTGTTGGGGCTGATCCGCGCTCATGGGCTCTCGGTTTCGGGCGATGTGGGCCGGCAGCCCGGGTTCGCCACAGCAGGAAAAACATGCAGGAAACCTCAAGGCGCTGCAATGGCGGGGCCGGGGCTGGATGCCGGGCTGCGCGCGGCCACGGGCACCCGGGCGAGGCTGGCGACTGAAGACGTCGGGAGGAATGGGCGACCGGCTGGCAGCGGGACCTGCACACCGCGCCAAGTGCACCGCCGACTCGGACTACAAACCCACCTGCTTACCCAACAATCACTTGTGCCATGCGCTGCCGGAGGCGCACGGCGGTGACTGCGCAGGAATCGACCAGGCCGACGCCCGCCACAGGCCGCCGCCTTGGGCACCGAGAAGTCCGCTCCGGGGTTAGGCTGGGCTCAGCGACCTCGGGCCGGAGACGGTATCGGTGATGCGCCGACGCTGCGCTCCCGTCCGGGGTGTGGCAACCCCAAGACGCCCCGTCGAACCGTCCTCCGGGAACGGTTCGAGCGCCTACAAGCCGTAGAGTGCCAGCGTGTCGATGACGGTCGCGAGCCGGCGGGCGAGCGTGGGGTGGGAAGCCTCGAAATGGACCACGGCGCCCTCCAGCCGGCCGCGCAATGAGGCCGGCGGAGTCGCCTTTGCCAGCGCGTCGCTGATATCGCGCTGGAGCGCCTGGAGTCGCTCGCGCAGGCCGGCGTCGATGGGTTGGGTGCCCGCCAACTCGTCGTGCAGTTGCTCAAGGATCTTGCGGAGGTCGTCGCGTTTCATGGGCTGGAATATAGGGTTCGCGGCACGGGATGAAACTGAGCGTGGTGGCTTGACGTATCGTACGCTAGGTCGTACGATATGTCGCACGCTATTGCTGCTTGCGAATCGGGAGGCACATCATGAGCAAGTGTAGAGACGACTGGGGCTTGGGTGATATCTTCGCGGCAAGCTTCGGCCCCGGAGGACTCGGCTTCCAGTGGGGCGGGCGCCGGCGCCGAGGCCCGATGTTCGAGGCCGGTGAGGTCAAGTTCGTGATCCTGAGGCTCCTCAAGGAGAAACCCCGCCACGGATACGAGATCATCAAGGCGCTCGAGGAGCGCATGGGGGGCCACTACACCCCATCGGCAGGTACGATCTACCCGACGCTCCAGTTGCTCGAAGATCAGGGTCTGGTGCGCGGGGTCGAAACCGATGGGCGCCGCATTTACCACATTACCCCTGAGGGAGAGGCCTTCCTGGACGAGCATCGGGACGTCATCGACGACATCATCGGGCGCGTACGGGATACCCTTCACGACGTAGCGGGCGGCCAGATGGGCGAGCTGAACGCCGCCTTCGCCCGGCTCGCCGCGACGACGTACAAGCGGGCGTGGCGGCGGGGACCCGATCATCCGTCGATTCGTCGGGCGGTCGAGATTCTGCGTCGAGCCGCTGAAGAAATCGAGCAGGAGTGGGAGCGTACACAGAGCGGGCCGGAGCCGGAAAGGACCGGGACGTGATGGACATGGGCAACGTGCACATCATCGGTGGCTGGTGGATCGTCTTCTTCTTCCTCCCGTTCATCTTCTGGCGACGGTCGGGATGGCGCCGGTACCGTGACTCTCGCGACGCTCCGCGATCGAGGGAGCTCGATGAGAGCATCCAGGCAAGGCTGCAGCTGGTAGATCAACTCGAGACCCGCGTGGCCGAGCTCGAGAATCGCCTCGACTTCACCGAGCGTCTGCTCGCCGACCGAAAGGAATCCAAGATCGAGAGCCGCTGACGGCCGGCCCCGATTCGGTGTCAGAGGTAGGGTTGCGCGAGGCGGGCCACGCCGTCTCGCAGACGCACGGCCAGCGAGCGGCCGTCGAGATCGGCGCGGGTGATCCGGCGACCGCTCGCGATTTTGGCGTCGAGCAGGGCGTCCAGCCGGCTCGCGAGCCCCCTGGAGTAGCACTCCACGTCGTATTCGAAGTTGAGTCGCAGGCTGCGCGGATCCCAGTTGGCCGAGCCGATCAAAGACCAGCTCCCATCCACCACGAAGATCTTGGAGTGGTCGAATGGCGGCCGTGAGAGATAAACGTGGCACCCCCAGTTCAGGATCTGGCCCAGCTGGGCCGTCGCCGCCCATTGCACCAGTCGGAGATTACCCCGCTCGGGCAGCACAATGTCCACCCGCACGCCGCGCAGTGCCGCGATCCGGAGCGCATCCACGATCGGCAGGTCAGGAAGGAAGTACGGCGTCGCGACCCGCACGGAGCGCCGGGCCTGTGAAAGCGCGCCGTGGAGCACGAGCGCCAGCGTCTCGAAGTCCTCATCCGGTCCGTCGGGCACGCCCCGCGCCGCCACATCGCCTGCGGCCGCGACGCCCGGTGCCGCCGCATCGTCCAGCTGTTCTTTGGTCGTGAACGCCCAGTCGAAGGCGAAGCCCTGCGCGAGCTGCTTCACGATCGGGCCCTCGAGCCGAAAGTGCACGTCTTGTGTCGCCGAGGGGAGGCCGAGCCCGAGCACGCACGCGTCCCGGATGTTCATCCCGCCGCAGAACCCCACCCGGCCGTCTACGACCAGCAGCTTCCGGTGATTCCGCAGGTTGAAATAGGGCTGAAACAGCGGAATCCGCGGAGGGAGAAACGTGGCGACCCGAACCCGTCGCGCCCGGAGCGCTCGAAGGATCGACGGCCGGCTGTAGTGCGCACCCACTCCGTCCACCAGAACCCGCACCCCCACGCCGCGGGCCACGGCACGGCCAAGGGCCTCGACGAACTGGTCGCCCGCGCGCCCCCGGTCGAAGATGTACGTTGCCAGCCACACGCTTCGCGCCGACGCGTCGATGGCAGCGAGCATCTCCGGATAGGCCTCATCGCCGTTGACCAGCGGCTCGACGGCATTACCGCTGGTGAGCGGGAGCCCGGTAGCCCGACCGACCATCGCGGCGATACCCTGCAGGCTGGCGGGAGTGTCCACCGCCAGCACCGCGTCCTGCGTGGGAAGCGCGGCCAGCTCCGCCGTGCCGCCCTCCGCGAGCGCCCTGCCCCGCCGGAGCATACCAGCCTGGCGGCGGATGCGGTTGATGCCGAAGAGCCCATACAAGACGGAGCCGACCACCGGGGTGAGCCAGACGAGTCCGGTCCAGCCGATCGCGGCGCGCACGTCGTTCTTGGTAAGCACGATGTGGGCGGAGACCACGACGGCGAGAACGATGTGCGATACCCCGAGGAGCAGCTGAAACCCGGTCACGGCGCCGCGGTCTCCGAGCTGATGCGAACACGCCGCCCGTCCCGGTGCACGTCATACCCGGCTCGGCTGTCCGGACCGATCTCGATCCCGACTCTCTCGTTCCTGTGAACCAATACCGAACGGCCGGTCACGACGATCGACGCCACCCGGTCCTCCCACGTCCCTCCTCGCTGGCCCGCGCCCTGGGTCCAGCGGGCAAGCAGCCAGTACTTCGAGCGGCGTCCCATCGTAGAACCCCGTTGGCTAAGCGCGAGTAGAATGCGCGGCGGATGGTATACCGTACCTCGCGCCGTTCTTCAACGCCAGACGAACGATCCCATGTCG
>CAZFKN010000006.1:0-38760 GCA_964519805.1 uncultured Gemmatimonadaceae bacterium | reverse complement strand
ATGGTATACCGTACCTCGCGCCGTTCTTCAACGCCAGACGAACGATCCCATGTCGCCAGGCACGGAATGGACAACGCGGCCGCGTGCCAGGCGCCGGTGGCGGCTTACGGGAGGACACCGATGGACGTGGTGCCGGGAGAGCCTGGCGTCAGCTGCGGGACGGTCTACTTGCCGCTCGTGGCGGAGTCCAGGCGGCCCGCACGGCCGACGTTCTCAGCCCTGGAGCACCCTCAACGCTTCCGCGGCGACGACGCCGTCTTCCGACGATGCCATGCCGCTCACGCCGACGGCTCCGACGATCGCACCGGCAAGGACCACCGGCACGCCGCCCTCGAGCGGCAATACCCCGGGCACGCCAAGAAGCGCGTGTCTGCCGCCGGCGATGGCTTCCTCGAGGGCCTATGGGAGGCAGGCGGGCTCAGGACAGCTTCTGCCACACGGCGACGACGGTCACGCCCTGTTGAACCGTGGTGACCGTCAGCGTCGTGCCGCTCAACGCATAGCTGCCGGTCGACTGGAGGCCGCTGGTCGACGAGACTTGGCTCCAGCTCGTCCCGGTGGCGGCGTAGGTGCCGGCATCGGTCTCGGGAACGGCCCCGGTGAGACTCAGGTTGTAGGTCGTGGTCGAGAGCGCGAAGCTCCCTTCTTCGGTGGGCGGCGACAGGGCGGTCGTTCCCTGTCCGAACTGGATGGAGACCAATCCATAGGTGCCCGTCAGATCGACTGACGGCGCCGTCGTACTGCTACAGCCCTCGATGCCCAGCGCGATCGCGGCACTCGCCGCGAGGAGCAGCACGCTCCGCAACCCCATATGTACCCCCGATGGTCGTGAGAGCAACCCAACGGCGCCGCGGCGGCTCTCGCTTGGAGAGCCGCGGCGGGCCGGCCATGAGACAGTACGGGGTGGGGGTGCTTCCGCGTTGAACCGACGGCGAGGGTGCGGCCGGGCTCAGCCCTTCATGTCGCGAATGAACGCGCCGCTCGACGCGTCGAACACCCGGATCCAGACCACGACCCCGGCGCGGCGGTCATCCACGTAGCGCACGTGCACGACATTGCGATCCTGGGAAGGACGGTACAGGACCCACGCACCCGCTGGGGCGCTCGATTCCACATCGGAGCAAGTGCGCGGCTTGGGCTGGCGACCGGGCGGACGCCCGGGGAACCAGAGACGGCATTCGCCCGGCGGCGGGAGCTGTCCGGGAGGCACGGCCAGCGTTTCCGCTCCCGGCGGCGCCTTGGCGAACCGCGGCTCGGGCTGGCTGTACATGTTCTTCCCGGAGCAACCGGCGAGCGCGCTGAGCGCGGCGGCGGTAGCGAGCGACCTGATAGGGACGGTGCGGAACGGCATCGGACCTCCGGAAGGCAGGGTGGCGCGTTTCCGGGGCGGCAAGTTTCGTGCGGCGGACAGTAAGTAGTTGCAGCAGCGGGGGATCTCACCGAGCGGGAGGGGTGCGAGCGGCCTAGGGGACTGGCCTTCCGCACGGCCGGCCCGCGGGATGCGTGGCCCTCAGGCCTCCGGAGGGAAGGTGATTTCGCCGCGGGCGCGGAGCTCCGTGGGCAGGAGGCTTCGGTAGATGAAGGAGTGGATGGGCGTGGCGACCCCGGCCTCGGCGCCGAGCCGCGCGACGGAGCCGCTCCACCAGTCCAGCTCCGAGCGCCGGCCGGCGGCCAGATCCCGCTGGAGCGAGGCGGTCCCGGCGATTGGGAGCGTATCGACGAATGCCATGGTTCGCTCGACGACGTCGTCGGACAGCCGGACCCCGCGCGCTCGGCCCACCTTCCTGATCTCCTCCATCGCCGCGACGAGCAGTGCCCGCGTCTCGGGCACCGATCGGACGATCCCGATTGGTGCGCGGGTGACCGCGCCCAGTCCTCCACCTGACGCGACGAACAGAAACTTCTCCCAGACGGCCACGTTGATGTCCGCGGGGATCTCGGCGCCGAGCCCGGCGCGCTGCAGTGCGGCGCGCAGGGGCTCCAGCCGGTCGCTCTGCCGGTTGTCCAGCTCCCCGAAGGTGATGGCCGCCGGCCCGCCCGGCCGCCGCAGATGGCCGGGCCCGACCAGGAAGCAGAAGATCTTCGCGATCCCGCCGACGGCTCGCTCGACGCCGAGCACCGCGCCGATCTCGCCCGCGGCCTCGACGCCGTTCTGCAGGGGCACGACGAACGTGTCGGCCCCGAGCAGGGGCGGGAGCGCGGCGGCCGCCTCCGGCACTTGCCAGACCTTCACGCCGAAAAGAATCGCATCGACTGGTCCGAACGCCGAGGGATCGTCGCTCGCGGGGAGGGGCCCGAGCTGGAAGTCGCCGTCGACGCTTTCGACCCGGAGCCCGCGGGTACGGAGCGCGTCGAGATGGGCACCGCGAGCGATCCAGACCACGTCTTCGCCGGCCTTGGCGAGGCGCGCTCCGAAATACCCGCCGGCACCGCCGGCGCCGAAGATCGCGATGCGCATCAGCCGCCGCCGGTGCGGGCGGTCGCGTCGATGAACCCTCCGATATCCGCCTTCATCCGGGCCAGCATCGGCTCATTGAGATACATCATGTGGCCGGCGTCGTAGTACTTCATGATCACATGGGTCTTGAGCTCGGGGCTGAGGCCGAGGTGATCCATCATGTACTCGGTCGCGAGAAAGGGCGTCGCCAGGTCGTAGACGCCGTTGAGCACCAGGACCCGAAGACCGGGATTGAAGCGGATCGCATGGGCCAGGTCGGGGCCCGTGTTGACCATCGGCTGGATCCCCGCTCCGGGTACCCGATGCTTCCAGTCCCAGGTCTCGTTGGCGAGCGCGGTCACGGTGTAGGCGCGATCCGTTGGAACGTTGAGCTCCCGGTGGTAGTAATCGAGGAACGCCGCGACGTAGGCCGCGCTGATGCTGGCCGCTTGCGGATCGTACTGGGCCTCCTTGGCGAGCGGATCGAACGAGACCCCGGTATAGCGCGAGTCGAGCCGCCCCACGGTCTCACGGTGCTCCCGAAGCAGCTCCTGCGTGTACTCCCCTTCAGTCACCCGGAGATCGGCCCGCTCGAGGTACTCCGGGGAGAGGCCGGTGTACTCGTGGAGCTTCGCCGCGACCGCCCGGCGCTCGGCGGGGCCCAACGCGTCGCCCTTCATCAGGGCGGCGCTGTAGGGGCCGAGTGCCCACGCCCGCACTTCCGAGAGGAAGGCGTCGCGATCCGCGGGTTGCGACGGGAGCACCCGGTGGTAGAAACTCGTCGCCGCGAATGACGGGACGAACAGGGGGAACGTGCGCTCGTTGCCCGGCCCATCGAAGATGGCTCCGAGATCGAGGGCCACCGAGACGAGCACCACCCCATTGAACGCCATGTTTTCGTGGGTCTGGAGGTAATCCACGATTCCCGCTGATCGGGTCGTACCGTAGCTCTCGCCCAGCAGATACTTGGGCGAGTTCCACCGGCCGTTGTCGGTCACGAACTGCTTGATGAACCGGGAGAGCGACTCGATGTCCGGATCCACCGCCCAGAAATCCTTGTCCTTCTTCTCACCCAGCGCCTGGCTCAGACCCGTGCCTACGGGATCGATCATCACGAGATCAGTGCGGTCGAGCACGCTGTAGGTGTTGTCCACGGCCCGATACGGGGGCGGCGGTGTCTGGGCCGCGTCGGCGGCGATGACGCGCCGCGGCCCGAGGGCGCCCATGTGGAGCCAGATGGAGCTCGAGCCCGGACCGCCGTTGTAGGCGAACGTGATCGGCCGGAGCGACGCGTCCTTCACGTCCTGCTTGATGTACGCCACATAGCCGATGCTGGCGATGGCCGTGTCGCCGGCGCCCTTGATCACCAGCGTGCCGGCCGTCGCGACGTAGCTCACGGGCTTGCCAGCGATCATGATGCTGTGGCGGGTGACCCACTGCTCCCCCCTCGGCGCGGGCGGCTTGACTGCCGCGGAATCCTTCGCGGGCTTCTGGGCGGCGATCGTGGAAGGCAGGAGGCAGAGAAGCGCGGCGACAACCGGACGAAGTCTGGACATGAGTTCCGGCGAGTTCGGGGAACGGGGAGAGGGATCGGGCCGGCACGACGGCGGGCGAGCCGTCAGATGACCGTCCCATCCGGGACGACGGCGTTCTTGGGGATTACGACGATGCCGTCCCGCACGTAGAAGTTGGCACCGTCGAGGTCGACCGGCTTGTCGTCCGGCGTGATCCGGACGTGATGCCCGATGCGGGCGTTCTTGTCGACGATCGTGCGCTCGATGACGGTCCCGTGACCGATCCCCATCGGGGGAGCGCCGGCGTGCACGCGGTCGGGCGTCTCGTAGTAGTCGAGGCCCATCAGCAGAGTGTCCCGGACGACCGCCCCGGCTTCGATCCTGCTGCGGACGCCGACTAACGCATGCTCGATCGTCGCGTCGTTGATGATGCAACCGTCGGCGATCACCGATCGCTCGATGCGGCTCTTGATGATCTTGGTCGGGGGAAGATAGCGCGCATGCGTAAAGACCGGCGCCGTCGCGTCGTAGAAATTGAACTTCGGCACCGGCTCGCAGAGGTCCAAGTTCGCCTCGTAGAAGGACCGAATCGTCCCGATGTCCTCCCAATAGCCCTGGTGGAGGTAGGCGAAGACCCGGCGGCTCCCGATCAGCTTCGGGATCACGTGCTTGCCGAAGTCCGCCTCGTCGCCCTCGAGCGCGTCGGCCAGGACGCCGCGGTCGAAGAGATAGATCCCCATCGACGCGAGCAAGCAATCCGGCTCGACCGGCTGCTCCACGTCGCCGAAGCCCGCCCACTCGACGCGGAGCGAGGCCAGCACGGCCGGATCCTTCGGTTTCTCGACGAATCGGACGATCCGGCCGTCGGGGCCCACCTGCATGATCCCGAAGGAACCGGCGGCCTCGGGGCGCACCGGCAGCGTCGCGATCGTGACTTCAGCGCCGGTCGCGATGTGCCGGGCGATGAGCGAGCGGAAGTTGACGCGATAGAGCTGGTCGCCCGAGAGGATCAGCACGAAACGATGGGGGTAGTTGCCCAGGTGGATCAGGTTCTGACGCACGGCGTCCGCCGTGCCCTGGTACCAGTCCGTGCGATCCGGCGTCTGCTGAGCCGCGAGGATCTCGACAAAACCCGGGGAGAACTGGTCGAAGTGGTAGCTCTCCTGGATGTGGCGGTGCAGCGAGCTCGAATTGAACTGCGTGAGGACGAAGATTCGCCGAAGGTCCGAGTTGATGCAGTTGCTGATGGGGATGTCCACGAGCCGGTACTTTCCGCCCAGGGGGACCGCCGGCTTGGACCGGTTCTTGGTGAGCGGAAAGAGGCGGGTCCCGGCGCCGCCGCCCAGGATGACGGCGACCAGCTCCGACGGCCGGGGCAGCGGGACAGCGGAAGTCACGCCGGAATCTTACGGTCCACCGGGCGCCTCGGCCAGCAGCCGCCGCGGTGCGCGGATCCTTCTAGCCGGCTGCGGGAAGGGCTTCTACCTTCCCATCGAACCCGTTCCGTGAGGCAGGTCATGTTGCTTCCGAATTTCCTCCGCCCCCGCCGCTCCTCCCGTGGGGTGCGTCTCGCCGCCGTGCTGCTCGTCGCCGGGCTGGGAGCATGTTCCCACAACCCGCCGCCAGCCCCCGAGTTGGGCTCGCCCCAGGCCAACGTGCTGATTACGGTCCGGAATCAGAACGTGAGCGACGTCGATGTCTTCACGATTATCAACGGGGTTCGCCAGCGGCTGGGCACGGTCGTGTCCCAGGCATCTGGCAGCTTCGAGATTCCATGGGACCGGATCGGACCCGCCAACGGGGTGTCGGTGGTGGCCGCCCCGATTGGCGCGCGCGGCGCATTCAACACGGGTAAGCTGACGATCTCACCGGGAAGCCAGATCGCGTTGACCGTGGCGCCTGTGGTCCGCAACTCGACCGTCGTCGTGAACTAGCCGGGCGCGGGCAGGCGGCGCTCCGGCCAACCCGGAGCGCCGCGCAACAACCTTCCGTCTGCGCCGGGCACGAGTCGCCCCGCGGCATCCGCAATCCCCATCTGCACCAGCCACGCCTCGAACTCGGGCGCCGGTCGCAGTCCGAGCAGCCGCCGCAGATAGAGCGCGTCATGGAACGACGTGCTCTGGTAGTGCAGCATCACGTCGTCCGCTCCAGGCACGCCCATGATGTAGGTGCACCCCGCGGCGCCCAGCAGCGTCAGGAGCGTGTCCATGTCGTCCTGATCGGCCTCGGCGTGGTTGGTGTAGCACACGTCGCAGCCCATGGGCAGGCCGAGGAGTTTCCCGCAGAAGTGGTCCTCCAGTCCGGCGCGCAGAATCTGCTTGCCGTCGAGCAGGTACTCCGGACCGATGAACCCCACCACCGTGTTGACGATCAGCGGCGCGTAGCACCGTGCGACGCCGTACGCCCGCGCCTCGAGGGTCTGCTGATCCACGCCGTGATGCGCTCCCGCGGAGAGCGCGCTCCCCTGCCCCGTCTCGAAGTACATGACGTTGGTCCCGACGGTACCGCGGTGCAGCTCGAGCGCCGCGGCTCGCGCTTCGTCCAGCAGCGCCAGTGTCACGCCGAACGCGCGGTTCGCGGCTTCGGTGCCCGCGATCGATTGAAAGACCAGGTCGATCGCCGCCCCCGCGCGCAGCGCCTCCAGCTGCGTCGTCACGTGGGCGAGGACGCACGCCTGCATCGGAATGTCCCAGCCGAGCCGGACCCGATCCAGCAGCTCGAGCAGGGCCGCCACGGTGCGGGGGCTGTCGGTGACGGGATTGATTCCGATGACGGCGTCGCCGCTCCCGAGCAGAAGCCCGTCGAGCACGCTGGCGGCGATACCCTGCGGGTCGTCGGTGGGATGGTTGGGCTGGAGCCGCGTCGAGAGCCGCCCGGGCAGGCCGAGCGTCGTTCGAAACCCGGTCGCGATGCGGCAGTGGCGGGCGACGAGAACGAGGTCCTGGACCCGCATGATCTTCGACACGGCCGCGGCCATCTCGGGCGTGAGGCCCGGGGCGAGCCGGGCAAGCGCGACGTCATCCGCCGCGTCGGAGAGGAGCCAATCGCGGAAGCCGCCCACCGTGAGATGGCGGACGGGCGCGAGCGCGGCCTTGTCGTAGGAGTCGAGAATCAGGCGGGTGACGTCGTCGGTTTCGTAGGGGACGACCGCCTCGTCGAGGAAGGTAGCCAGCGGAAGGTCGGCCAGCGCCATCTGCGCCGCGACCCGTTCCTCGGCGGACGCCGCGGCGACCCCCGCCAGTGCATCGCCCGAGCGGAACGGCGTCGCCCGGGCAAGCAGCGTCTTGAGATCGGGAAAGGCATAGCGGACCGACCCGACGGTATGGGCGTACATCCGTTCATTCCCGCTGGAGTCCGCGTCCGCGGATCACGCGCCGGCCGCGTCCGGCGCACGCACGCCGACCGCCTCCTGCACCAGGCCGGCAAGCCATTCGGCCTCCCGCTTGTCGCGGATGCCACTCCCCGCCACAGTGTTCCGGCCGTCCTTTCGCACGACCTGAAGGTTGTAATAGACGGTGGATCCGGACTGCATGCCGATCTGCACCTCGATGCGCGCGACGTCCGCGGGAGCGATCCGCGCCGGCTCGCCGACCGCCACGAACCCCTTGGCGATAGCCACGCCGTCATGGCCGGCGGTGACCTCCACCACCCACAGCCACATTCTCAGAACGCCGTAAATGAGAGCCAGGTCCACGAGCCCGAAAACCCCGATGAAGAACGGGCCGGCCTTGACCGCGAACAGCAGCCAGACACAGCCACCCCAGAGCGCGGCGAACCCGGTCAGCCCCAAGGCCGCGCCCGGGTTCCGGGCAGCGGGGAACACGATCTGGGTTCCGCGCGGGCCGGTGCTCACCCGGATGGGTGAGTCGCGGGGTTGCCGGTATGGCAGTGACTCGGGCGGGGGACCGAGCACTTTTTCTTCGTCGCCCGCGACAGGCTCGAGGCTCTGCGCCGTACGAAAGACCGGTACTTCGAAGGCGGCGTCGTAGTCGATTCCAGGGACCGCGGCGGTGAGCTCCAATCGCCACACGGTCCGATCGCTGGGGTTGGTATCGTCGGACGGAGCGACGTCGGGAGGAATTCGAAAGTGTACCGGAATCGTAGTCTCGACCCCGCGGCCAGCGGTGCTGCTGGAGCGCTGCCCGGAAAGGGTTTGCTGGTCCTGCCACCGGATGGTTTCGGTGGTCGAGCGATCCCGGCCCGAGCCGGTTATCCGGACGTTGACGCACGAGAGCGTCGCGACGAAGCCCCCTGCAGGGAGCAGATCCGAAGGCGCCCGGACGGTGCCTGCGAAACCGTGGCCCACGACACCGGGACGCGTGCCCAGATCGAGTACCGACACACCGAATTTCCGCTCGCGGACGGTGGCGCGGATCGCGACGATGAGCAGGCCGATCCCGACCACGGGAAAGACGAGTCCGATGAGCGCGAGCCGGTTCCCCTGCTCCAGTGCCGCCCGGACCACCAGCACCGCGGTTGGCCAGGCAATGAGATTCCAGAAGCCCGCGAAAACCCAGAAGAGGTACTGCGCCTTGCGGCCCGTGTCCTCGATCGAGCCGGAGGCCCAATCGGGCCGCCAGAGCCACGGCTCGGTGGGATGCTGCTGAACCACCAGAGCCCGGCGAGTCGCTTCTCGCCGGCCTATGAGCGCGCTGGCAATGACCCACGCGCCGGCGCCGCCAAACACGAGCACGAACACGGCCGAAAGGGCGGCCGCCTTCCAGTCGCTTTGCCAGAGCTTCACCACGACCATTGCCGCGGCGCCAACGCCGACGGCAGCGAAGGGGAGCCCGAAGAGGACAAGGCACCCCGCGGCCATGGCTGGGGAACCAAGCCCTCGCGCGGGCGAGGCGCTACTCGCCACGGGCCGAGCGCTGCCTATCGCCGGGGAGCCTGCCGGCCGAGTGGGGTCGGGGTCGACGCTCATGCGGGGATACGCGCGGGGCCCAGCTCGACCGGCATATCCTGCCGGCCGCCCCACTCGGTCCAGCTGCCGTCGTAGACGGCGACGTCCTCGTGCCCCAGCAGCTCCAGTCCAAGCACGAGACTGCACGCGCTCGTGGCGGATCCGCAGGTCACGACCATCGGCAAGGTCAGATCGAGCCCGGCGGCCTCCAGCCGCTCCCGCATCAGCGGCGGCGGCAGCAGCGTGCCATCGGCGGTCACGAGCTCGGTAAAGGGGACGTTGAGGCTGCCGGGGATGTGCCCGCTGCGAACGCCCGGACGCGGCTCGGCCTGGGTGCCCTCGAATCGCTCCGCCACGCGCATGTCGACGACCTGCTCCGACCGATGGTCGAGATTGGCGACGACGTCGGTCAGCTGGCGCACGCGGTTCGAGTCGAGACGGGCCGTGAACCGACCGGCCCGAAGGCGAGCGGGGCCCCGTTCGAGTGGCCGGCCCTCGGCTTTCCACTTGCCGAGGCCCCCATCGAGCACCGCAGTGGCGCGGTGTCCGAACACCCGGAACATCCACCAGACGCGCGGCGCGCTTAGATTCACGCCCGATCCGTCGTACACCACGATCGTGCTCCCGTCGTCCAGACCGAGCCGGCCCATGCGGGTGGCAAATTCGGTCGCGGCAGGGAGCATGTGCGGCAGGCTCGCGGCGGGATCGCTCGACGCGTCCAGGTCGAAGAACACGGCGCCGGGAATGTGTCCCTCGAGAAATTCAGCCGCGGGATCGCGACCGCTCTGCGGCAGGTACCAGGAGCCGTCCACCACGCGGATGTCGCTCCGATCGAGGCGGGCGGCGAGCCACTCGGTGGAAACGAGCGGTGGAGGGTTCTCGCCGGGCATGCCGAATTCTACTGCCACCCGCCGGGCGGCGAGGAGGGGCCATGTGGGCTGATACGCTCTCAACGCTTCCGGTGGCCGTGCCGGAGCCCACTCCGCTCGCGTTGCGCTATTACCATGGCAACAACGTGCTGTGGGTGGTCGACACGCTGGCGGGCTTCCTCGTGCCTGGCGTGATCCTCTTCGCCGGGTGGTCCGGCCGGCTTCGTACCTGGGCCGCGCGGGTGACCGGTGGGCGGCGCGTGCCGACCCTTCTGCTCTACGTCGTCGCCTTCCTCGTCCTGATATCGATCGCCACGCTGCCGCTCGATTTCTACGAAGGCTTCGTCCGGGAGCATGCGTTCGAACTTTCGAACCAGACACTGGGCAAGTGGGCTGCCGACAGCGTCAAGAGCCTGCTCGTCGCGTGCATCGCCCTCCCGCTCGGAGCGCTGGTCCCGTACGCCCTGCTCCGCGCCAGCCCGCGGCGCTGGTGGCTCTGGTGCGCCGGCGCTGCGTTGCCGCTGCTCGTGTTCATCTACCTCGTCGCCCCGATCTGGATCAGTCCACTCTTCAACCACTACGGTCCGCTCAAGGACAAGACCCTGGAGGCCAGCATCCTGGCCGAGGCGCAGCGTGCGGGGATCGAGGGCACCCGGGTCTTCGAGGTGAACAAGAGCGTCGACACGAAAGCCATCAGCGCCTACGTAACCGGCTTGGGTGCCAGCAAGCGCGTCGTCCTGTTCGACACGATCCTGGAGAAGCTCGAGCCGGATGAGATCCTCTTCGTCGTGGGCCACGAGCTGGGGCACTACGTGCTGCGACATGTGCTCCTGGGGTTGTTCGCCAGCTGGCTCCTGATCGGGGTGTCGCTCTACGTGGTTCATCGGCTCGCCGGGCAGCTGATCGCGCGCTACCGGGAACGATTCGGCTTCGACCGTCTCGACGACCCGGCTTCCGTGCCCCTGTTCATACTCCTCTTCAGTATCGTTTCGTTCGTCGCGCAGCCGTTGTTCCTGGCCGGCGGTCGCCACCTTGAGCACGAGGCCGATCGCTTCGGGCTCGAGCTCACCCGAAGCAATCACGCTGCCGCCACCGCGTTCGTGAAACTCCAGCAGGAGAATCTCGGCGTACCCCGGCCGGGGTGGTTCTACACCCTGTTTCGTGGGTCCCATCCGAGTCTCGCCGATCGTATCGAGTTCGCCAACGAGTATCACCCGTGGACCACCGGCGCACCGCTCGTCTATGGCGACCATTTCACCCAGCAGTGACGTAGCGCTGGCCGACGCGCCGACCCGCGCGGCGCTTCGGATTCTCCAGGTCGGCGCGGTCGCGGTCGTCCTCGCGGCGGTCCCCTACGCCGTCTTCGATCTCGAGCGGCACGCGGTGCCCAAGGAGCTGGTGGCGGAGCTGGTGGGATTCGGGGCCGCCGGCTGCTGCCTCGCGCGCGCCCGGCGGCTCGACCTCACGTTGTCCGACGTGCTCCTGGCGGCGTTCTTGGCGGTGTCGCTCGCAGCCACGCTCCTGGCCCAGAACCACTGGCTCGCCTTTCGCGGGTTCGGCTTGAGCCTGTCCGGCGCGCTCATCTTCTGGAGCGCGCGAGCGGTGAGCCGAGCGGGATTGGGCGGTGCTTTGGTGACGACGCTCGCGGCCGCCGTGGTGGTCGGGGCCGTCACTGCGCTGCTCCAGGCCTACGGCGTCGAGCTGGCGATCATGGCGGAGCGCCGGGCGCCAGGCGGCACGTTCGGCAACCGCAACTTCATGGCGCATTTCATGGCGCTGGGCGCGCCGGTGCTGGCGCTCGCGGGGATCGAGGCGCGGCGGCGCCGGGGGCTGATCGTGTGGCAGGTGGGAGCTGCGCTGGTGACGGCCGCGCTCGTCCTGTCACGCTCCCGCGCGGCGTGGCTCGCTCTGGTCGTGGCGCTCGGGCTGTTTGCCGTCGAGGGGCTCTGGGCGGGCGGCCTCTGGCGGAACCCGATCGCGCGTGGCCGTGTGTTCGCGCTCGCCGGCGCGGCCGCGGCGGGCGCCTTGCTGGCGCTGGCCATTCCGAACATGCTGGCGTGGCGCTCGGACTCGCCGTATCTCGACTCGCTTCGGGATATCGCCGACTACCGAGAGGGGAGCGGACGCGGCCGGCTGGTGCAGTATCAGAACACCCTGCGGATGGCGATCGACCACCCGATTCTCGGCGTGGGGCCGGGGAATTGGCCGGTTGCCTACCCGAAGTACACGTTCCCCGGTGATCCCGCCTTCGATGCGACCGACTTCATTCCGACCAATCCCTGGCCCAGCAGCGACTGGGTGGCCCTGGTCGCGGAGCGCGGACCGCTGGGGCTCCTGCTCGTGCTCCTCACGGGGGCCGCGCTTGCCGCCGGCGCGTCGCGTCGATGGCGGCAGGGCCTCACCACGAGCGAGGGCCTCGAGGCACTCGCGGCATTGCTCACGCTGGTCGTGCTCGCCTGCGTGAGCGCGTTCGACGCCGTGCTGTTACTACCGGCTCCGACGGTGTTCGCCGCAACCCTGCTCGGTGCTCTGAGCCGCCCTCCCAAACGCACGGTCATGACCCTGGATCTGTCGGATCGACGACGGGCCCGACTCGCTGGCGCCGTGGCGCTGGTCGGAACCCTGCTCGTCGTTCGAACAACCTCCCAGCTGGTGGCGATGGCCGTCTTCAGCAGCAGCGAGCAGCCGGCGACGCTCGAATGGGCCGCCCGACTGGACCCGGGGAGCTACCGGATCCAAATGCTGCTGGGCTACGCCTGGCGCAATCGCGGTCGATGCGACCTGGCCCGCCCGCACGCTGAGGCGGCTCGCCGATTGTTCCCGAACCACCCCGCCCCACGACAACTGCTCGCCGTCTGCCGCCCCCGCGCCACCAGATAGCGAAGCGGCCCGATCCAAGAGGACCGGGCCGCTCCGACCTGCCGAGCTACGGCGGGATCAGGACTTCACGATCGTCGCCGTGTACTGCCCACAGCCGGTGAACGTGATCGTAAACGTCGTGGTGGCGTTCGTCTGGTCGTTGTGGGCAGTCACCGTGAGCGTGCCCGCGTCGAACTGCGGCGCCGAGGCGCATGAAGGATTGTAGTGTACGCCGGTGCCCGTCGTGGAGAAGGCCCAGCTCTTCTGGTTCGCGGTACCGCCATTGCGGGTGAACGTGGAGTTGCCGCTCACCGTCCATATGCCCGCCGGGAGCGGCTGGTTGTGGACGATCGACGCCGCAACGTCGGCCGTGAACGTCCCCTGCCAGTTCCGATCGTGCTCCGCTGTCGACTGATCTGCAAACACATACGCGTCCGAGAAGAACGTCGACGTCGGATCACCCTTGCCGTACACATGGTGCTGGAGCGTCGTGCCGTCATCGGAGATGGACCGGGTCCCGTTCAGCGTCTCGGAGGTCGTGATCTCCTGGCCGGTACGGAAGGAGATGCGCTGCCAGGTCTTCTCAAAGTTGGTGAAGACCAGCGTACGGCTTCCCGCACCGAGCGTCACGTCGACTTCACCGTTCCGCGTCAGGGTCTCGAGCGGAATCAGGCGCGAAATGGCACAGTTGGCGAAGACGTAAGATGTCGTGCTGCCGTTCACCGTAACCGTCGGTGCGGGCGAGCAGGCGGTGGCGTACCATGCGCCGGCGGCCATCACCGCGGCGCCCGCGCTCGGCGCGGCCGCGGCGCCGCCGGACAAGCCGGTCATCGAGAACGACGGGTCACCTGAAGTGGTCGTGGCGCCCTCGGACTGATCGGAGAGGTCGCCCACGATTACGTCCGAGGCGGCAGCGGCCTCGGCTTGCGTCAGCGCCGGCGTCGTCGGGCTGGTGGTACCGCTGCTACAAGCCGCCAGCGCGAGCGCCGCGGCGGCCAGCGCCGGCAGAAGCGGCAGGCTCCGGGGGGTCGGGGACATCGGCCTATCCTCCATTCGGGGTGTCGCAACTTTTCGTGGATTTAAGCGAACTGCCGAACGGACGGGGGCGTCCGGGAGGTGTTAATCCTCCCGGAGAGACCGGTGCAGAAACGTGCAGTTGGGTCGGAGCTGCTGGGCCAGCCTCAGGCCGCGACCGCGCAGCGTGCGGGATCCGCCGCCGGCGATCGGCCCAGCCGGGTGTAGTGCTCGAAGTACGCCCGCGCTTCCTCCAGGTGCAGCGGATGCAGGAACCGGGGACCGAGTGCCGCGCAACCGTCGAGGGCAAGCTCGAACAGGTCCTTCGCCATTGGCCCGATCAAGGGATCATCCAGCCCCAGCCGACCCGCCCGCTCCAGCAAGCCGAGGTCGGGCGCCGGCAACAGCTCGAGCGCAGCACAAAGGGCGTGGGGCTCGTATGCCAGGCCTGCGACCAGTGCGAGCGGTGCCGGATACCACGCCGGGTCCACCGCGTCGGCCGAGCGCAGCTCCAGGTGCCCGCGCGGCCTGACCTCCGGGAAGAGGGTGCCGAGATGCGCCTCCCATTCCTCGATGGTTGGATTCGAGCGGGTGAGCCACTCGCCGAACGACCGGCAGCGCGCGTCGACGGTCGGATAGAGAATCGCCGGTGCGGCGAGGGCAAACTCCAGATACGCGTCGACGGGCCGGTGCTCGTCGTACGGCAGGCCGGTGCGCTCCGGGTCGAGCCGGCGCCAGCAATGAGCGCGGAAGCTCTTGTGGCCGGTGTCCCGCCCAGCATACCAGGCCGAGCTCGCAAAGATGGCCGTGACGAACGGGCTCAAGGCGTTGAGCAATCGCCAGCGCAACCAGGGTTCGTCGTCGAAGTCGATGCTGATCTGAAACGCAGCCGTCTGCCGCATCATCCGGGCGCCGGACGGGCCGATGCGCGCGAAGTGCGCGGCCATCCGGCTATACCGCTCCGACTTGAGCTGGAGGGGGACGCACTCCACCGGGTTCTGCGGGTCGATGCCCGCGGTGAGCAGCAGGATCCCCTCGGCCTCCGCCGCGGCGCGAAGGGGCAGGACCACGGACCGCAGCCGATTCACCTGTCCCGTGAGCGAGCGACTCGGCGGGCAAGCGTACTCGATCTGCCCGCCAGGCTCGAAGCTCACGACCCCACCACCGCGCACCGTGAACGACACTGCTCCTTTGGCCGTGCGCTCCTCGTTCCATCCCTGCCGGGCGGCGAAGCGTCGGAGGAAGGGAAGTGACGCGGGTACGCCGTCTCCCGACACCGGGCAGGGACGCCCGGTCTGAGCGTCGAGTGCGAGCAGCTCGACCTCTGCGCCGATCCGGCGAGGCGTGAGCGTCGCCACGGCCGGGGGCGCGAACACCCGTTCGGCCAGGTGGGCCGCCAGCGCGGCCCGCGTAAGCCGGGTCGCCCCGCCGCCGCTCATCCCGCCGGCCCCACTCACGCCGGGGCCCCCACGACCAGCGCGAAGCGGTTGCCCGGATCGGCCCGCCAGGACTCGAGCCTCAGCCCGCCAGCCGCGAAGAGCGCGGCGAGGCTGTGGACGTCGTACTTGCAGCTGATCTCGGTGCGGATGGACTCGCCCGCCGCGAAGCGCACGACGCCGATCCCGGGGATGTCCACCACCTGCGCGCGAGTCGCTACCAAATGCATTTCGATCCGATGGGCTTCCGCTTCATAGAACGCACGGTGCTGGAAGGCCTCCGGGTCGAAGTCGGCGCCGAGCTCGTGGTTGAGCACCCGCAGCATGTTCCGGTTGAACTCGGCCGTGACCCCCTGCGAATCGTTGTATGCCGCCTCGATGACGTGGACGTCCTTCCGCAGGTCGGCGCCCATGAGGAAACGGTCGGTCGGCCGCATCGCGCCCCGGACCCGCGTCAGCAGTCGGATCGCCGCGGGCGGATAGAAGTTGCCGATGGTGCTGCCGAGAAACGCGAAGAGCGCCGGCCCTGCAAGATCGCGAGGGAGGTTGAGCTCCTCGGCGATGTCCGCTACGGCTGGAGTGACGGCGAGGCCGGGATATTCCCGCCGGAGCCGGTCGGCCGTCTCGTCGAGGAAGGCCGCACTCACGTCGATGGGCACATACCGCTCTAGCGTGCCGGCCGCGCGCATAGCCCGGAGGATGATGCGGGACTTCTCCGCACTCCCCGCGCCAAGCTCGACCAGCGTACGGGCTCCCAGGGTCGGAATGAGGCGAGGCATCCAGCTCTCGAGCAGCCCGCGTTCGGCCCGGGTGAGATAGTACTCCGGGAGCCGGGTAATGGCCTCGAACAGGAGCGAGCCGCGGTGATCGTAGAAATACTTCGGCGGTAGCTCCTTCTGAGGCGAGGCGAGGCCGGCTGCCACTTCCGCCGCCATCCGCCGATCGACCCGGGCTGCCCGGGCGGTCAGTGTCTTAGGCATCGCGCGCGCACCGAAAGCCGCTGAAGATCTGGCGGCGGATGGGGTAGTCCCAGTTGCGGAACGTGCTTCGGACCGCACCCGGACGCGTGGCCCAGGAGCCGCCCCGCAGCACCTTGTATTCCGGGCCGAAGAAGGCCTCGGAGTACTCTGGATAAGGGAACGGTTCGAAGCCGGGGTAGCCGCCGAGGTCGCTCGCGGTCCACTCCCACACGTCTCCGATCATGCCGTAGCAACCGATGGGTGAGACGTTCCGCGGATAAGCGCCGACTGGCGCGGTCGCGAACGCCAGCTGATCCAGATTCGCCAGCTCCGGCGCCCAGGGGTCGTCGCCCCACGGGTGCAGACGCTGCGTCGCGGTCGCGGGATCCCACGAGGCGGCGGCCTCCCACTCCGCTTCGGTAGGGAGGCGCTTCCCGGCGAAGCGCGCGTAGGCCACGGCTTCGTGCCAGCACACGTGACAGACGGGTCGCGCGGGGTCGAGCGCCCCGGCGAGGTCCATGCCGCGGGTGCTCCACCCGCGGCCGTCCTCGACCCAGTGCTTAGGCGAGGCGACGCCGGCTTCAGTCAGCCAACTCCAGCCTTCGTCGGTCCACAGCTCGCGCCGCCGGTAGCCTCCCGACTCCATGAACTCGAGATACTGACCGTTGGTTACAGGCGTCACGTCGATCCAGAATGGGCGGAGATGCACCTTGTGCCGCGGCCGCTCGTTGTCGTAGGCGGCGGACCGGTCGTCCGTGCCGATCGGTATCTCGCCGCCGGGGAAGCGGACCATCGCGCCCGGCTCGCCGGCTGATCGGCAGACTGGCAGAGGACGCCGCTGCAGCGGCGCGTACGGTGACCCCTGCTTGAGCTGGAGGGTCTGGAGGATGGTCTCATCGTGCTGGTACTCGTGCTGAAGCACCATGCGGTACACGTAACCCTCGCGAAGCAGGGGCGGACCGGAGTGAAGGTCGGCGGTCGCCAGCCGGTCCAGGACCGTTGCCCGGATGGCCGCCATGCTCTCCCCCACCTCATCGAGACCGGGCAACTGCAGCGTCCCCCGCACCCGGCGCGGGTGCTCGAACGGATTGTAGAGCCCCGGCATCTCGGCGAACTCGATGTGGCCGGAGAGGTTCCGCGTGAGCCACAGCTCCTCGAACGCGGCGATATGGCCCAGATCCCAGATGACCGGGCTCATAAGGGCATCGTGCTGGCGGTGGAGATCGTCGCGAGACAGGGGGGTCACCAGCTGGACCGTGCGGGCGCTGGCCTCGGCGAGGCTGGCGGCGAGGGCGGCGCGAAGGGCGTCATCCCGCCGCCCAAACCCGGGCGGGGTCGCTGTTTGGGCCTGGGTAGTGGACATCGACTCCTTCCCTCCGGGGCGACTCGGGCGTTCCGTATGCTTGGAGGTTGGTCTCGCACCCGCCGACAACAGTCGGGGACAGGGCAGTAACGAAAGCTGGGCACAGGAGGTTCCCCGGCCGGGCGCCCCAGCGAGCCCGGCCGGCTGGCACTTAGAGTGTATTACGCCTCGCGGCGGGGACCCGCAAGAGGAGAGGTCACAAGCCCCGGTCTACGCGGTAACTGCGGTCCGGTTGGCTTTCTCGAACTCCCTCATGAAGTTGACCAGCGCCGACACACCGGACTTGGGGAAGGCGTTGTAGATGCTGGCCCGCATACCGCCGGCTGAGCGGTGCCCCTTGAGCCCGTCGAGACCCCGTTTGGTGGCCTCGCTCACGAATTTCGCCTCGAGGTCCTCGGTGGGAGCCCGGAAGCAGACGTTCATCAACGACCGGCTGTCCGCGTCCGCCGTGCCATGGAAGAAGTCGCTCTGGTCCAGGAAATCGTACAGGACCTTGGCCTTATCCGCGTTGTGCTCCGCCATGGCCGGCAGACCGCCAAGCTCGCGGATCCACTTGAACACCCGCCCGATCATGTAGATCCCGAAAGTGGAGGGCGTGTTGTACAACGACCGCTCACCCGCGTGCGTGCGGTACTGCAGCATGATCGGCAGATCCTTCGGACCGACCTCGATCAGATCATCCCGTATGATCGCCAGCACCACGCCCGCGGGACCGAGGTTCTTCTGGGCTCCGGCGTAGACCAACCCATAGCGGGACACATCGATCGGCCGGCTGAACATGTCGCTGGACGTGTCGGCGACGAGGGGGACGCCCTGGGGCACGGAGGGCTCCGCCTTCCATTGCGTGCCATAGATCGTGTTGTTGGTCGTCAGGTGCACGTAGGCCGGCCTGTCGGAGTAGCGAATGGCCCCCGGGGCCGGGATGTAGGCGAAGTTCCGGTCACCGCTCGACGCCGCCTCGTGCACCCGGCCGAACAGCTTCGCTTCCTTGACAGCCTTCTGCGACCAGACGCCGGTTACCAGGTAGTCGGCCGTGCCTCCCTTCGGGAGCAGATTCATCGGCACCATCGCGAACTGGAGCGACGCGCCCCCCTGAAGGAAGAGGATCCGATAGCCGTCCGGGATGCCGGCGAGCGCCCGGCAGTCATGCTCCGCCTCGGCGATCACCTTTTCAAACACCTTGCCCCGGTGGCTGTGCTCCAGAATGCCGATCCCGCTGCCGGCGATATTCCAGAGGTCCTGCTGCGCCTCTTTGAGCACCGGCTCCGGCAGGATCGCCGGCCCGGCGCTGAAGTTGTAAATGCGGTCCGACATTACCGGCCTCTCCCGTCGATCGCGGTGAGCTCGACGCTGATGATGTGCTCGTTGCCCTTCCGGATGGCCTCCAAAGCCGCTACGTCGGGCTTGCCGTCGAGGTGGATCCGGGCGAGCGTGGCGTGGGCTCCGTGGTAGATGATGTTCTCGACTTCCTCGACGTTGATCGCCCGATCGGCGAGCACGCGGAACACGTCCGCCAGCACTCCAGGCCGGTTCCGATGCCGGACGGCCAGGATGTGCGAGGCCGAGCTTCGCGCCAGCCGGTTCACACAGTTCGGGACGGTCCCGACCTCCATGAACTCCCGGATGATACGGATGACCTCGTGGGCGATCGCCACCTGCGCCTGGTCGGTTGATGCACCCACGTGGTGCGTGCCATAGACGCCGGGCATCTTCGCCACGGCGCTGTCGAACGTCCCCTTGCCTTCGGTCGGCTCGTTGTGGAAGACGTCGAGCGCCGCCCGGATTCCGCGAGTCTTCACCGCCTCCAGCAGCGCCGCCTCGTCCACCACCGTGCCGCGCGAGGTATTGATGAGATACGCCCCGGGCCGCATCGCCGCCAGGAATTCCTCGTTCACCAGATTCCGGGTGTCTGCGTTGGCGGCGACGTTGATCGAGACCACGTCGCTCACCCGCGCCACTTCCAGCGGGGTCTGGCAATAGCGGATGCCGAGCCGCTCGGCGTCGGCCACGGTGAGATTGCGGGACCACGCGGCCACGTGCATCCCGAAGGCGGCGGCCCGCAGCGCGATCTCCCGCCCGATCTGCCCGAGCCCGACGATCCCCATCGTCCGGCCGTGCAGTCCCCGGGCCCTGGCGTACTCGCTCTTGTTCCACTTGCCCGCCCGCAGGTCGGCCACCTGATCCGGGATGCGGCGGTCGCAGGCAAGCAGGAGGCCCATGACGAGCTCGGCGACCGCGAAAGAGTTCTTGCCGGGGCAGTTGGAGACGAACACGCCCCGGTCGGACGCGGCGGTGACGTCGATCGTGTCGATCCCGGCGCCCGCTCGAATCACCAGGCCGAGGCTGGGGCCGCTGCGAAGCGCCTCACCGGTCACCTTCGTGCCCCGCACGATGAGCACGTTGGGGTCGTGAGTCTTGAGGGCTTCCGCCAACGTCGACGCGGTGAGGTCCGGCTGGGACACGACCGTGCAGCCGAGCTCCTTGAGGCCGTCGATGCCGACTTTCTCGAACTTGTCCGCGATCAGGACCTTCATGTCACCGGATCCAGCTCGTGAACGAAGAGTCCGCTCCGGAGCTTCGGCTCAAACCACGTGCTCTTGGGCGGCATGATCTCTCCCGCGTCAGCTACGGCGAGCAGCTGCTCGAGGGTCGTCGGATACATCGAAATCGCGAGCGCCACCTCGCCCGACCGCACTCGGCGCTCCAGCTCACCGGGACCGCGGATCCCACCGACGAAGTCGAGCCGCTTGTCGGTGCGCGGGTCGCCGACGCCGAGGATCGGGCCAAGGATCCGGTCATGCAGCAGGCTCACGTCGAGCGAGCCGATCGGATCACCGCGATCGAGCGAGCGCGGATCGAGCGTGAGCCGCTCCCAGCGTCCGTCGAAGAAGAAGCCAAAGCTCCCGGGGGCCGGCGGTGTAGGATCCGTCGCGGTCTCGAGCCGACCCACTTCGGCGAGCCGCGCGCGAAACCGGGCCGGCGAGAGACCGTTCAGGTCCTTCACCAGCCGATTGTAGGGCAAGATCCGAAGCTCGCTCGACGGGAACAGCACCGCGAGGAACCAGTTGTACTCCTCGTCTCCGCTGTGCCGGGGATTCCCCGCGCGCCGCTCCCGCCCCGCGCGCCAGGCGCTCGCCGAACGGTGGTGCCCATCGGCCACGTACGCCAGCGGCACGCGCGCGAACGCGTCGATCCACGGCTTCACCTCGGACAGGCGCCAGACCATGTGGCGCACGCCGTCGGCCGCGGTGAAGTCGTACAGCGCCGGGCTCGCCGCGGCGGCGGCGGACAGCCGGTCCAGCTCTGGCTTCGACCGATAGGTGAGGAACACCGGCTCCGCGTGCGCGTTGAGCGTCAGCACGTGGCGGGTGCGGTCGTCCTCCTTGTCCTTCCGGGTCTTTTCGTGCTTGCGGATGATGTCGCATTCGTAGTCAT
Organism: uncultured Gemmatimonadaceae bacterium; assembly: GCA_964519805.1. GTDB lineage: Bacteria > Gemmatimonadota > Gemmatimonadetes > Gemmatimonadales > GWC2-71-9 > DASQPE01. Next base: position 17,968 of record CAZFKN010000006.1, on the reverse strand, counting down.
CCACGTGCACGCAGGCGACCACCCCGGTCTGGGCCCGGCCCTCCATGATCTGACGGTACAGGAATAGCGCCGGCTCCGCATCGCGCACGAGCGTGCCGCCGGCGATGAGTCGGTCGAGCGCCGTCTTGGCGGCCGCGTAGATGCGGGGATCGTACGGGTCGGTGTCTGCCGGCAGGTCGATGTCGGAGCGCCCGACGTGCAGGAAGCTGTCCGGATTCCCCTCGGCCAGTGCAGCTGCCTCGGCGCGGCTCACGACGTCGTAGGGCACCGCTGCCACCCGGCCGGCCAGCTCCGCCCGGGGACGCAACGCGCGGAAAGCCTTGAGTCGCATTCCACAACAGTAAACCGTGAACGGTGAACAGTGAACGGGGGCCTCCGGCCTGCACAGGACGCTCCTTGTTCACTGCTCACGGTTCACTGTTCACCGCCTTCACGGTACCAACAGGACCTTCCCCGTCGTCTCTCGTGCCGCCAGCGCCCGCTGCGCCTCCGCCGCGTCGGCCAGGGGATATTCCCGCCCGATGCGGACCGACAGGGAGCCGTCGGCCACCCAGCCCAGCACCTGGCCGGCCCGGTCGAGCAGCTCTTCCCGCGTTGCGACGTAGTGAGCCAGCGTTGGCCGGGTGAGAAAGAGTGAGCCCTTTCGGTTCAGAATCTGGGGGTCGAACGGGGGAACCGGCCCACTCGACTGGCCATACAGTACCAGCATGCCCCGCCGAGCGACGCAGTCGAGGCTCTTGTCGAATGTCGTCTTGCCGACCGAATCGTACACCACGTGGACGCCGGTGCCCCGGGTGATCCGTCTGACCTCTGCCTCGAAGTCCTGCCGGGTATATAAAATCACCTCGTCGGCACCGGCGGTGCGTGCGAGAGCGGCCTTGGCTTCGTTGGAAACCGTGCCGATCACCCGCGCTCCGAGCCGCTTCGCGATCTGACACAAGAGCAGCCCGACACCGCCTGCGGCAGCATGAACGAGACAGGTCTGGCCGGCGGCAAGCGGATACGTCGACGTGGCCAGGTATTGGGCCGTGACGCCCTGCAGAATCGCGGCGGCGGCCTGGCGCGCGCTCACGCCCGTGGGCACCGGCACCAGGCGGTCGGCCGGCACAACGGCAAACTCGGCGTAGGCTCCCGGAACACCGGTATACGCGACCGCATCCCCGACGGCGATCCCCGACACGTCGGGCCCCAGCCCGGTCACGACGCCGGCGGCCTCCTGACCGAGCGTGTACGGGAACTGAACCGGGTAGAGACCGGTGCGATGGTAGATGTCGATGAAATTGACGCCGATGGCCTCGATGCGGATGAGCGCCTGACCGGCACCGGGCTTGGGCGTCGGGGCCTCTTCGTAGCGGAGCGCCTCCGGACCACCGTGGCCATGGATGCGAATCGCTTTCATCGGTCGGGGCGCTCCGTCACGGGGTACTCGCCGGGGCCGGGCAACGCGGCCTTGTCGCCGTCGCCGCCTTCGCCGGCCAGAAGCGCGGTCTCGTCGAGGTAGGCGTAGATGGTCGGCGCGTGCCGCTGGAACAGGCCTCCCGTATCCGCCGTCGGTCCGTAGGTGCTGTAGACGTCGCGCCCGAGCATGCGCAGCAGCTCCACCTGCTGGCCCCGGTGGTGCGCCGTGTGCGCGATCCGGCGAACCATGACCCACGCCCGGCTGCGGGGCACATCGAAGAAGCTCACGCCAGCTTCCCACCAGGCGTCGTCCGTCTTCTCCATCTCGAGGAGCCGCCGGGCGGAATCGTCCGCATAGCGGTGGAGAAACTCCAGCCGACGCTCGACGGCCGGAAGGGGCGGCGCCTGGACGTCGATGCTCAGCGTGTCGCGGAACCAGAGGTTCTCGCTCACGCACTGGTGCACCATGTGCTCGAGCACGCTCCGACCCCGGCGATCGGTCGGGTGGGGCCGCACGGGGAGGTCCTCGTCGCGGAACGTCGCCCAGGTACTGAGGACCTTGAGGCGCTCGGTGGCGTAGGTGTCAAGCAGGAATTGGTATCTCATAGCTACCTTGACCCTATGTGTCCGAACCCGACGGCGGCCCGGCGGGATCCGGTGACGCCGGTCACACGACGCCTTCCGGTGGGCGCCGAGCCCGGCGCGGCCGGCGTGCACTTCCGCGTGTGGGCCCCCGACCGGGAGCGGGTCGACGCGCTCGTCGAGGGTCGGCGCCACCCCCATCGCCTCGAGGCCGAGACGGGCGGATTCTACTCCGGTCTCGTGGCCGGGATCGGCGCGGGCGCACGCTATCGGTATCGGCTCGACGGCGGCGAGGCTTTTCCCGACCCGGTCTCGCGTTTCCAGCCCGAGGGCCCGCACGGACCGTCCGAGGTGATCGACCCCGGCGCCTTCCCCTGGACCGACGCCGCCTGGGCCGGCGTTCGCGCCGAGGGCCAGGTACTCTACGAGATTCACGTCGGCGCGTTTACGCCGGAAGGCACCTGGGCCGCCGCCGCGCGCCGGCTCCCTGCGCTCGCCGAGCTGGGCGTTACCCTCATCGAGGTCATGCCGGTCGCGGATTTCCCCGGTCTCTTCGGTTGGGGCTACGACGGCGTCAACCTGTTCGCCCCGACGCGCCTCTATGGACGGCCGGACGACCTCCGTGCCTTCGTCGATCGGGCGCACGCACTCGGGCTGGGCGTTCTGCTGGACACCGTGTACAACCACCTCGGCCCGGACGGAAATTACCTCGGGCAGTATGCCCGCGCTTACGTAACCGAGCGACACGCGACGCCCTGGGGACCCGCTCCCAACTACGACGGGCCGGACTCCGGACCGGTACGGGAGCTGGTGCTGGCGAACGCCGGATACTGGATCGACGAGTTCCATCTCGACGGGCTGCGCCTCGACGCCACCCACACGATCCAGGACGACTCTTCCGAGCATATCGTGCAGGCGATCGGCCGGACGGTGCGCGCGCGGGGCGCCCCGAAGGGCACCGTCGTGTACGCGGAGGACGAGTCCCAGCGGGTCAGGCTCGCGCTTCCGCAGGAGGCTGGGGGCCTCGGATTGGACGGGATCTGGAACGACGACTTCCATCACGCGGCCCACGTGGCCGCGACCGGTCGGCGCGAGGGATACTACCGCCGGTATCTGGGATCCGCCGACGAACTGGTCGCCGTGACCCGCGGCACACTGGGCGCGCCGGAGGCGCTCGCGCCTGCCCGCCTGGTCACCTTCCTCCAGAACCACGACCAGATCGCCCACTCGGCGAGGGGCCTCCGGCTCGAGGCCCTCACGAGCCCGGGCCGCTGGCGCGCGCTCACGGCGTTCCTGCTGCTCTCACCGGGGACGCCTCTGCTTTTCATGGGGCAGGAGTTCGCCGCGTCGAGCCCCTTCCTCTTCTTTGCCGATCACGAGCCCCGACTGGCCGACCTCGTTCGCCGGGGTCGAGCCGAGCACCTCGCCCAGTTCGAGAGCGCGGCTGACCCTGCCATGCAGGCTCTGTTACCGGACCCGGGATCTCCGGGCACATTCGAGCGGTCACGCCTCGACCCGGGCGAGCCGGCACGCCACCCGGAGGCGATCGCCCTGCACCGCGACCTGCTCATGCTCCGGCGCACCGACCCCGCGTTCGCGGCGCAGCGGCTACCCGATGGACGCTCGCTCAGCCCGGGAGCGCTCGTGCTCCGCTTCGCGAGGCCGGATGGTCTCGCGCGGCTGTTGCTGCTCAATCTCGGATCGGATGTGGAGCTGGAGAATACCGGCGACGGTCTACTCGCTCCGCCTAGCGGGGCTGCGTGGGCCTTGGTGTGGTCGTCCGAGGACCCGCGCTACGGCGGCGGGGGCACGCCCGCCGGTGCTCGAGAGGGGAAGGTCATCCCCGGCGAGTCGGCACTGGTACTGGCGCCGGCGCGCCGTTCCTGAGCAGCGGCAGCTCGAGGCTGTCCCAGAGCGCAAGCCAGCTGGCCTCGATGATGTTCTCGGAGCAGCCGACCGTGCTCCATCGCTCGGTGCCCTTAGCCGATTCGACGATGACGCGAGGGCGCGCTGCGGTGCCCAGGTGCTCGTCCACGATGCGTACCTTGTAGTCCACCAGGCGGACGTCGTCCAGCTCCGGATAGTGCGGGACCAGCGCCTTCCGCAGCGCCCGGTCCAGCGCGTTCACCGGGCCGTCTCCCTCGGCGGCGGTGTGCATGATCTCCTCGCCGACCCGGAGCTTGACGGTCGCCTGCGAGGCCACGCCCTGGCCGCCCCGCTTCTCGACCATGACGGTGAAGTCGAGCAGCTCGAACGGCGCCCGATAGTCGGGGGCGGCCCGCCGAAGCAGCATCTCGAACGACCCTTCCGCGGCCTCGAACTGGAACCCGCGATGCTCCAGCTCCTTGATGCGCTGGAGCACGTCCCCCTCGCTCGTGGCCGCGTCGAGCCCGAGCGCCTCGGCGCGGAGTCGGACGTTGCGGCGTCCCGCCACCTCGCTCACCACCACTCGCAGCTCGTTGCCGACCAACGCCGGATCGATGTGCTGGTAGCTCTCCGGCATCTTGGCGATCGCCGCGACATGAATGCCGCCCTTGTGGGCGAACGCGCTCCGGCCCACGTAGGGGGCGTGCGCGTCCGGATTGAGGTTCGCGACCGCGGCGACGAAGTGCGACACCTCGCTCAGACGGTGCAGCATCTTCAGCGGCAACACCTCGTAACCCAGCTTGAGCTGAAGGTTGGCGATCACGGGCACGAGGTCCACGTTGCCGCATCGCTCGCCATATCCGTTGATCGTCCCCTGCACCTGGGTGCAACCGGCCTCTACTCCCGCAAGCGCGTTCGCTACGGCGAGGCCCGCGTCGTTGTGCGGGTGGACGCCGAGCGGTCCGGTGATCCGCTCGCGCACCGCGCCGACCGCCGCCCGGACCGTCTCCGGCAGCGAGCCGCCGTTGGTGTCGCAGAGCACGACCCAGTCGGCACCGGCGTCGGCGGCAGCCTCGAGCGTGGCGAGCGCGTACTCCGGGTCCAATCGCCAGCCGTCGAAAAAGTGCTCGGCGTCGTAGACCACCTCCTTGCCCAGGCGTCGGAAGAAGGCCACCGAGTCACCGATCATCCGGAGATTCTCGTCCCGCGTGGTCTCTAGCACGCGCTCCACATGGAGGGTGGAGCTCTTGCCCACCAGCGTCACGACCGGCGTTTCCGCCGCCACCAGCGCCTGGATGCTGTGGTCGTTCTCGCAACCGACCCCCGCCCGGCGGGTGCTGCCGAACGCGGCGACCCGCGCCTGTCCCAGCCCGCGGCGGGCGATTCGCGCGAAGAACTCGGCGTCCTTGGGGTTCGACCCGGGCCAGCCACCCTCGATGTAAGCGATACCCAGCTCGTCCAGGACGCGGGCGATCTTGACCTTGTCCTCGACCGAGAGGGAGAGGCCCTCGCGCTGGGTGCCGTCGCGCAGGGTCGTGTCGTAGAGGCTGACTCGCATGCCGGGTCCGGGTGGATGAGTCCCGAAAGCACCGCGGCCCCCCGGAGTCGGGAGGCCGCGTGGGTTCGGTTGCGCCGATTGCCGATTCAGCCGCGCACCCGCCCACCGCCTCCCGGGAGGAGTCGAATGGGACGAATGGCGATGAATCTGGTGGTCATGCACATGGGTGGAAGTCTATGCACCGGGGGGCCCGCGTCAAGCTGGAGTAGTGGGCTAACCACGGCCCAAGCTGGGGCTGGTCCGGACCCACTACCCAAGCTGGGGTCGTTGTCGCTGGGGCAAAAAGAAGGAACGGGCACCTCTCGGTGCCCGTCCCAGGCAGGATATGGAGTACAGAAGAATGTTGTTGCAGTGATGGCGGCTCATAAACGTCGGGGCCCGGTGCCGGCCGGACCTCGAGCTACCGCCACCGCCAACATGAGGCTTTCCCGGGAAGAGCCGCTGTGCGCCAAGTCACAGGCGTAGGCCGGCCAGCTCCGCCAGCATCACCTCCAGGTGCTCCGGCTCAAGATCACCCATGTGACCGATCCGGATCACGCGGTCCGCGAGATCGCCGAGCCCGCCGGCGAGCGTGAAACCCCTATCCCGCATCCGGGGCAGGATCTCCGGCACCGTGAGGCCGGGGGGCGGGGTCAAGGCCGACACGGCCCAGGAGCGGCGGTCCGGACCCGCGAGCAGCGGGAACTCGGTATGTGTGCCTGCCCAGCGCTCCATGACGTCGAGCATGGCCCGGTGGCGACGCCAGCGCGCCTCGACGCCTCCCTCGGCCTCGATCCGCCCGAGCTGGCGCTCCAAGGCGTAGATCAGCGACAGCGCCGGCGTCTGTGTTGGCCGTGAGGTCCGAGCGGCCTGGTCGTACTTGAGCAGGTCGAAGTACCATCCCCTATCCGGCCGGCGCGCGGCCCGCTCACGCATGCGCTCCGATGCGACCGCCAGGCCAAGCCCGGGGGGCAACGCGAGGGCCTTCTGGGAACCGGTGAACACGAAGTCGAGACCCCAGGCGTCGGTCTCGACCGGCAGCGCACCCACCGACGTCACCGCGTCGACCAGCACGAGCGCGTTCGACCGTGCTCGCACCACGCGAGCCAGCTCCGCCATCGGGGCGAGGGAGCCGGTCGATGTGTCCGAGTGCACCAGCGCCACCGCCTCCACCGGCGGGCCGTCCAGCAGGCGCTCCAGCTGGTCCGGCTCCAGCGTCCGCCCGGGGGGCACCGAGAGTCGCACGACCTCCTTGCCGCACGCTTCCGCGATCCGGGCCAGCCACTCTCCAAAGAACCCGCCCACGACCACCAGGACCCGCCGGTCGACCGCGTTGCGAACCGCCGCCTCCGCCATGCCGCTGGCCGAGGACGCAGCGATGAGCACGGGTTGGGTGGTGCGGAACAGACGGCGGAGTGGCGGCTGAAGCGACGCGAAGAGGACGGCAGCCTCGTCGCTCCAGGGCGACATCATCGGTTGCCCGAGCGCGGCGAGGACGTCCGGGTGGACTTCGGTCGGGCCCGGGAGGAAGTGACGGCCGAATCCGGTCAGAGCCAGGGCTCCAGCGCTCGACCGCTCACGACGTCGTCGGTGCGCACCATCCGGACCCCCCGGGCCGACCAGTCGCGCACCAGAGATTCGCCTCTCGCAGGGTCGATCGCCCGGGCCGCGTCGGTGACGAACAGCAACGTTGCCTCCGGCCGCTCCCGGAGCAGGCCCTCGACCGCACATCGATCGCAGAAGTCGGTCGCTACGCCGTAGAGCACGATGGCCTTGGGGGCCAGGGCGCTCAGGACCACGCGCGTGTTCGGGTTCGAGAAGACGTCGAGCTGATGTTTGAGGAGCAGAAAGTCGCCCCGGTGCGCTCGCACGTGGTCGGCCAGCCCGGCGGGGTCGACCGGATCGGGCTCGAGCACGAGTGGGTCGGCCAGGCTCGTCGCCGCGATCTTTCGCTGGCCGAGCGTTCCCCTGAGACAGTGCGGCGGAAAGGTCGTGGCCCAATCGGGCGTCTCGCTGATTTCGGCGTGAGCCGGCACGTGATCGTCCGCCGAGGCGAAGATGGGAATCCGGTGCGCGTGCGCGAACGTCGTCAGCGCTCCGAGGGCCGGGACCAGCGCCTCGGCGCCCGGAACATAGAGCTTCCCCTCCGGAGCCATGAAGTCGTGCTGGGTATCGACGTCCCAGAAGACGACACCCGTGGCGCGCCGAGTATCCTGTTCACCGTTCACTGTTCACCCTCTCACCGCTGTCTACTCCACCAGTTCCAGCCGCGGGTTCGGCCGATATTCCCGGCCCGCCTTGGCGCACGGTCGTCCGTCCCGCAGGACTACGTCGGCCGTGAAGTCGTAGCGTCCCTGGAACAGGGACGAGCCCACGCCGTAGGCATCCACGGGCACGCCCTGCGCTTCGAAATCCCGGATCTTCTCCACCGTGAATCCGCCCGAGACGACGATCTTCACCCGCCCGAACCCATGGCGGTCGAGCGCGGCCCGGACGTTTCGCACCAGCGGCGGATTCACCCCTGTCGGCTTTTCCCGGCCCATGTGGTCCCAAAGCGAGCGATCCACCATCATCTCGCTGGTGTCGAGCCGCACGCCGTAGAGCCGGTCGCCCAGTGCGCTCGCCACCTCGACCGAGGTCCGCACGCAGTCGTTCTCGAAATCCACGAGGGCGACGAGCTTCACGTCCCGGCTAACATGTTCCGCGACCTTGCGGGTGGCGAGGGTCGTGTCGCCGCCGTACGCGGCGATGAGTCCGTGAGGCACGGTGCCCATGCCCTCGCTGCCCCACCAGGACGCCTGCGCGTCGGTCGACACGCCGATGGCGCCCGCGATGTGCGCCGCGTAGCCGTCACCCGTCTGCACCAGCCAGTGGTCGTGCCGTGCGGGGAAGAAGATGACCTCCTTCGGGGCCGCGGCATCCACGACACGTCGGGTGTTCGTGCCGACACGCGTGCGCCGAGCCAGCACGCCGAGATAGAGCGTCTCCAGATGAACGAAGGCGTCGTAGGGGCCCTCGATCAGGAGGACCGTCTCCCAAGGCACGATCTCGTCTCCCTCGTAGAGCGCGTGCACCGTGAGCTCGCTCCAGTCGAGCGCGCAGAGTCGCAGGATGGCAATGGCCTCATCCACGCCGCCGAGAAACGCGTGCGCCTTGCCGAACACCTGCATGGTCACGCGGGGGCGGCAGCCGTCGGCGAGCAACACCTCCCGTGCGCGGACGAAGTATTTGTCCGAGTAGTAGCCCGCCCGCATCTTCTCGACCGGGAGGTGGAAGGTCGCGGGGTCCAGCCTAGGTCGTCGGGGCATCGCGGAAGCGCTGGGCCTTGAGCTCCGCCAGCCCGGCGCGAAGCCGGCGGAGGTGGCGGCCGCTCGGGTAGCGGTCGATCAGGCGACGCAATTCGCCCATCGCCCGCCCGGCATCGCCCAGCCGGTGCTCCGCCAGCTCGGCCAGAGCGAGCCCCACGCGGATGTCCTCCGCCGGCGCGAGCGAGTGGCTCGCCCGGAGATTCTCCAGCTCCACCGCGGCCGTCTCGGGCTCGCGCAGGACGCCCGCCAGGAGGGCCGCCCGGCGGAGCGTGGCCTCCACCCGGCTCGTGGGGTCTTGGGCGCGCTCGCGGTACGCTTCCGCCGCCTCGGCGTACTGTCCCTGGGCCACGAGCGTCTCGACGGCGGAGAAGCCGCCCCCCGCCCGCACGAGCCCGACATCGCCGAAGGTGCGACCGAGGCCGTCCACGAGCGGTTCCAGCACGCCGCCCAGCAGTCCCAAAATGAATCCATAGAGTGCCCAGAGCACGCCGACCAGCACGATGGCTTTCGGCACCAGACCCGTCGCCCAGAGCAACAATGCCACGACGGTGGCGAAGAGCAGGATGCCCGCCACGGCAATGCGGGCGAGCGAGAGCGGGTCCTCGATCGACGTGGGGTCGCTGGTGTCGGGCGGGCGGAGCGGAGTGGGCGCCGTCAACGGCCCTAACGTACGAACCGCCCCGAGCGACGGCAAGTTGACATCTTCCGCTGGGCGGCCTAAATCCCGCACGACCGGTTCCACACAGTGAGGGCACTCGCATGCTTCGCGCATTGACCCGCCGCGGATTTCTCGGCGCGACGGGAGCCGCTGCCGTGTTGCTCCGCCTCCCGTTGCTCCGAGGCGGCGCGATCGCCGCGCCGGCGATTTTCCGCCGCCGCACCGGGCGGGCTGCCGCGGTCAGCTCGAGCAACGGACTCCGGGCCGTGAGCCGGGCCATGGAGTTGATGCTTCAGGGGACCGACACGCTCGACGCGGCGATCGAGGGCGTGAAGATCCAGGAGCTCGATCCGAACGACAACTCGGTGGGCTACGGGGGGCTGCCCAACGAGGACGGCGTGGTCCAGCTCGATGCCTCGTGCATGCACGGCCCGACCCGGCGGGCGGGCGCCGTCGGCGCGCTCGAGGGCATCAAGACGCCCAGCGAGGTCGCCAAACTGGTCATGCTCTACACCAATCACATCATGCTGGTCGGTGAGGGCGCGAAGCGTTTCGCGCTGTCCTACGGCTTCAAGGAAGAGGACCTGCTGACGCCCGAATCGCGGCAGGCCTGGCTCGAGTGGCGCGCCAACCGCGGCCCGAACGACGACTGGCTCGACGTCCCCGCCAACACACCGATGGTCGCCAGGCCGACCGGCACGATCAACCTGGATGTCGTCAACGCCGCGGGCGACGTGTCGTCGATTACGACCACGAGCGGCCTCGCCTACAAGATCGCGGGGCGCGTGGGGGACAGCGCGATCGTCGGGGCCGGTCAATACACGGACAACCAGGTCGGTGCGGCGGGGTCGACCGGGCGGGGCGAATCGAACATCATGGTGTCGGGCGGCTTTCTGACCGTCGAGCACATGCGCCGGGGGCTAAAACCGACCGATGCCTGCCTCGAAACGCTGCGGCGCGTGCTCGCGCAAACGCCCCCGCGCCTGCTCTATCCCGATGGCCGACCGAAGTTCGATCTCAAGTTCTACGCGGTGAACAAGCGCGGCGACTTCGGCGCGGCCAGCTTCTTCCCCGGCAAGTTCGCGTGCCACGACGGTCGAGAGGCTGCCTTGCGCGACGCCGCCGCCATGTTCGAGAGACCGGCTTGATCCGGCTGCGGCTCCGCCGGGCGGCGTGCCTCACGGGCTTGGCGGCGCTCGTGGCCCTGCCGGCGTCGGCGCAGGAGCCGACGACTCCGAACCCCCCGGCCCAGCCCGCGCCGGCCCCACCGCCGCAGACCAACACGGACGTACCCTGGCGGACCAGCTACTTCCCCTACCTGTCCGGACTCTCGAACGACGGCCCCCTCGTCTCATTCCGGATCCGGCGCTCGCAGGCGGCCCCCTACGAGGAGCGTGTCACGGCGCGGGCCTACGGTCAGCTCGACCTCGGCATTGGCTTCCGGGGCACCCGCTTCGCCATTGCTCAGTTCGGGGCCCCCCTGCTGGTCAAGGATTGGCGGTTTGCCGGGGTGCTGCTGGCCACGCGCGAGGCCCGTTACGGCTTCTTTGGGATCGGCAACGAGACCGCCTACAACAGCGCGAATGTCACCGATGCCGACCCGTTCTTCTACAAGGTCCAGCGAACGCGATATCAGGCGCTGGTCGACGTGACGCGGCGAATTGCCGGGCCATTCCACGTGGCCCTCCAGGGCTCGGCGGAGTCGGCCAAGTTCGTCGCTCACGACCAAGGGACGTCGGTATTTCTCCAGACATTCGGCACCTCGCTGCAACAGGACGACGCGTACCTGCGCGCAGCCCTGGTGCTCGACACGCGAGACACCGAATACGACCCGCATCGAGGCGTGCTGCTGGAGGCCGGGTATCAGGTGGCGACCGGCGGCAGCGGGTACGAGCGTGCCTACAGCGTGTTGCGTGGATGGACGGAGCTGCGGGAGGGAACCGTATTGGCGGCGAGGCTGGCGGGGTCACAGCTCTACGGCGTGCCGACGCTCGACGCCCGCTACATGATTCCCGCGTGGGAGCGCACCATCCCGGTGCTCGGCGGATCCTACTCGTTCCGGGGCCTCGAGAGCGGCCGGCTCACCGGCAAGGGCGTGCTTCTGGGCAACCTCGAAGTGCGACAGAACCTCGTCTCGTTCGCCAACGTCGCCGGCCTCGTGCTGGTGGGCTTTGTGGATGCGGGGCGGGTCTTCGAGGACACGAAGTTCACACTCACGACCGACGAAGTGAAGGTCGGCGGAGGCGCGGGGCTGGCGCTCCGCGTGCTCCGGACGACCGCCTTTACCTTGAGCCTGGCGCGCGGTCCGGACCAGACCCGGCTCGCGTTCGGGTTCGGGTGGATGTTCTGACCGGACTGCTCAGGCCGCGAGCTGCGCCGTCTCGAGCACCTCACGCAGAGTGGTTTCGCCGTGATCACGGGCGTACCACTTCCGCACGGACGGATACAACTCTTCCTTCGGGACGCCGCGCGCCCGTTCGGCGAGCACCCAGCTCTGCAGCGCGCGGGGCCGCGGGCCCCAGTGCCCCAACTCCCTGAATTCCCGATCCAGCGCGATGACGATAGGGATGGACCGCGCTCCGTTGGTCAGGTAGCGGTCCATCAGCTCCGGGTGCTCGTCGCGGCGCAGGATCCGCAACTCGACCCCCGGCGCCGAGTCGGCCAAGCGCGCCAGCACCGGGATCGTGTTGGACGCGTCACCGCACCAGTCCTCGGTCAGTACGAGCAACCGCCGGCCGGCGTCGCCGGGGACGGCGGCCAGCGCCCAGTCCGGAATGCGCGCCAGCCGGTGCAATCCCTCCCACAGCCCGCGATGTTTGAGATCACTTGCCGCCAGGAAGTCTTCGTATGAAAGCGCCAGGTCCCACAGCGCCCGGAAGTCGGTCATCGGTCACCTGACAACCGCGAGAGACCGGTTCGGGTTCCGCATGCAGTCCGCGAGCGCACGGCTAGATTCCCGCCATGTCCGCCACTCCCCGACGCGACGGCGAGGCGACTCGGCAGAAGCTGCTCCGTGCCGCGCTCGAGCTGTATACCACGGGCGGCTTTCGGGACACGACGACGCCAGCCATCGCGGCCCATGCCGGCGTGGCTGAGGGCACGATCTACCGGCACTTCTCGGGCAAGGAGGATCTGCTCAACGCGGTGTACCGGGCGGCGCAGCGCTGGGCTCTCGGCGTCATCTCGGAAGCGGAGGGCGATCACAGCGCCCGGGCTCCCGAGCGACTCCAGCGCATCGGCCACCGGCTGCTCGAAGCCGCCGAGCACGACCCCGCCGGTGCCCGCATGGTCCTCCAGTTCCGGGATGACCGGTACCTCGACGAAAAGAGCCGAGAGGCCGCGCGTGAAGTCCGTGGCGCACTCCAGCAGGTCGTCGCGGCGGGCAAGTCGGATGGGCTCGTGCGCTCGGGGCCGGCCGATCTGTGGGTCGCCGTGTGGCTCGCCGTGGTCGCGTTCGCGGCGGAGCGTGTCTGCGCCAAGGAGTGGACGCCGGATCACCCGCAGGCGGTCCAGGCGGTGGAGGCCGCGTGGCATGCCATCAGACAGTGAGAAGTGAGATGCTCACCTCTCACTTCTTCCCAAGAACACCGTCATCTCCCTCGGCCGCCCCGGCACTGCGCTCCAATCGACCCGCCGAGGACGTCCCGGCCCCAGCGGGCGCACGATAAGATCCTGGCCTGAGAAAAACCCCACCGAGTCGGGTCCCCACCGCACGGCATCGTGCGCATGCTCCGCGAAACGGGTCGGCGCCGCCGAGTCCGCCTGCACACACAGTGCGTCATCACAGGGCACCACGCGCCCGAACGGCGGGTCGCCGAGCAGCACCGAGAGGCTCGAGTCGGCCATCGCGCGCTCGGCATCGGCGAGGGGCCGCGCCTCGGCCGCGCCAGGGGGAGCGTGGAGCACATAGCGGCCGCTCCCGGCCCGCACGTAGAGCAACTTGCCGTCCGCCGACCAGCCGACCCGGTCGGGCAGAGCGCCGGCCGGGAGCCGGAGCTCACGCTCCGCGCCGCTCAGCAGGTTGAGGATCCACAACGTGGCCGGCAACGAATCGCGCGTCGTGCGCCCGCGAAGAAAGGCGACCGTCCCTCCGTCGGGTGAGAGCGCGGGTGCGGACTCGACCACGCTGGTGAAGGTGACTTGAAAGACGGAGCCGCCGTCCGCGCGCACGGCAAAGAGGTCCGCCTGCCCGCCTGGTCCGTCCGCCACGAAGATCGCATAGGCATCCCGGCCGACGATGGCGCGGCCCCGGAGCGGCGACAACCCGGCACACGCCGCCAGCGCCAGCACCGCGATCGCAACTCTCACTGCGTCTTGGTCACGCTGCTCCGCGCGAGCCACCAGCCACGAGGATCTACGACGACGGTCTTGGGCGCTCGCGAAATCCCGTCGATCGTCGCACGCGTCTCCCGCCCCTCGACGTCGAGCCGCACGATCTTTCCGTCGACCGCCAGCTCGAGTCCCGGCATGCGGTACGTGCCCCACTCAGGTTTCTGCGTTTGTACCACGTCCAGGATGAGCTTCCCCCCCGAATGACGCCAGCGCACGTCGAGCACAGGGTAGCCCGGCTGGGTCAAAGCCTGGCGGAAGTACCAGTCGAGGTCTCGACCGGCCGCGCCCGCCATCACCTGGGCCAGATCGGCGGAGAGCGCGGTGCCGTCCTTGTACGTGGTGTAGTAGGCGCGGAGCCCCGCTGCGAATGCCGAATCGCCGATCAGCCCACGGAGCTGGTGCAGCACCCACGAGCCCTTCTGATAGTTGTTCTCGTTCAGCAGCGAATCGAGGTTGCGCACTGCCGTGTCGAGCACGGGGCGGTCCACCCACGCTGACTTGAAGTAGCCGTCGGCCGCACGTCGCATCTCCGCGGCGAACGCGGCGGGACCATCGGCATGCTCGGCCCACATCGCCGCGAGATACGTCGCGAATCCCTCCGACAGCCAGAGATGGTGCCAGTCGCCCTCCGTGACCGCATCCCCGAACCACTGGTGGGCGGTTTCGTGGGCGACCGTCTGCTCCGGCAGCTTCCGCACCCGGTACAGGCTGTCGTTGTAGAAGATGGCCGTGGAATTTTCCATGCCGCCGAAGGGCGTCAGCGCCTCCACGTGGGCCAGACCCGGATACGGGAACGGACCGACGAGCCCGGAAAAGAAGTCGACGATCTCCCCGACCCGTCGGAACGGGCCAACGGCGGCATACGTCGAATCGTCCGGTGCCGTCCACAGGGTCTGGGGAACGCAGCGCACGGCGCAGGCCGCGTCGGGGAGCCGGGCGACGCTGAATCGCCCGACCGCGAAGACCATCGTATAGACCGGGATCGGCCGGTCCAGCCGATAGTTCCAGACGAGATGGCCGTAGGCGAGCGTGTCGACACCCTGCAGGGTTCCATTCGCGATTACTTGGTAGTCCGCCGGCGCCTGGACGTGAAAGCTCACGGTCGCTTTGTCGCTCGGAGAATCCTCCACGGGCAGCCAGCCATGTGCCCGATCGGGCCAGTTGTCGCTGAAGATGGCGAGCCCTTGCGCCTTCGTGCCATGAAAGGCCAGCCCCCGAACGACCTCGCCGTGATAGCGGATCCGGGTCGAGAGGGAGTCACCCGCCTTGCCTTCGTGCGGTATGACTACGATCTCGCCGTCCCTCCCCCAGCGCGTGCGGGCCAGTCGGGTGTTCTCGCGCCCGTTGATCAGCACGCGGACCACGCGCATGCCGGAATCCAGCTGGACCTCGATGGGCTGGTCCGACCGAAGTCGCCAGTCGGTCTGCACTTCACCGAGGACATGGCGGCCGCTGTCGGCCAGCACGAGCGTGATGTCGTAGTGCAGCGCGTCGTGGTGCGGGCGGGCGGTGTCGGGCCGGACGGCGAGGGGCGAGGCGACGGCCGTCTGGAGCAGGAGCACGAAGGGGAGCATGGACCGAAGGCTAGCGAGTGAACCGTTCACCCACCAAGTGTTGCCTTGAAGAACTCCAGGATGTTCCCCCACGCCCGCTCCGGCTGCGGGCCGTCGGATCCTGCGCGCCCCGGCTTGAGAAAGCCGTGGCCGGTACCCGGGTAGATCTCGTAGGTGTACGACTTGCGGAGCGTCTTGAGCCGCGCGGCTACATCCGGCAATGTCGCATCGATGCGGGCATCGTTCTCACCATAGACGCCAAGCACCGGCGCCTTGACCCTGGCAAGGGCGTCGGTATCGGGTGGCTGTCCATAGCACACCACCGCCGCCCGCAGGTTGGGATTATTGGTCGCATACCGGAAGGTCTGGGTGCCTCCCCAGCAAAACCCCATGACGCCGACATCCCCACTCCGTACCGCGGGCAGCCTGTTCAGATACGCGAAGGCGGCGTCCAGGTCGTGCGTGATGCGGTCCGGCTCGAGCTCCGCCACGAGCTTGCGGCCCGAATCGGGATCGGCCGGGGAACGTCCGAACGTCGAGGAGAGCAGATCGGGAACGATGGCCACGTACCCACTCTTGGCGAGCCGGTCGACGACGGTCGGCTCCCAGTCGGTCAGCCCGTAAATCTCGTGAATGACGATGACGCCCGGCGCCCGGTTCTTGATCTCGGGATAGGCGACGTACGCGCGGACCGAGTCCGGCGACCGCGCGGTCTTCAGATAGACCCATTCGCCGTGCGTGGTGACCGGGTCCAGGCGCGCGTGGCGACCGAGGCTCCACATCGTGCCCGCGCCGGCGGCGATGCCGAGCGCAGCAATGACAACGTGCGACGCGGCGCCGCCGAGGCGGCGCGATGGCCTCTGCGTCATGGCAGCTCCCAGATCTCCACCCGATCCTCGAGCAGCAGGGGCACGGCGACGTGCCGGCGCCGCGCATCCCAACCGATATCGGCGGGCGAGGGCAGGTTGCCGAGGACGCGCGAGGTCTTCCCTCCGTCGAGCACGAAGAGGCTCGAATCCGCCCACGAAGTCACCAGGAACTTGCCGCCGCCCAGAGGCTCGACCCCGTCCTCCTGGCCCGGTCCCGTACCGATCGCCACTGGAGCGCTGCCGGGCGTCCATCCCCGCAGCGTCTTGCCGAAGAACGGAACGATGACGAAGCGCTTCCCCTCGGCGTCCCACGTGATCCCGTTGGGCCCCTCGAGGCTGTCGGTTTCCGCAACGATGGTGGCCTTATGCCCCGGACCGATCCGGAAGACCCGGTCGGGCCCGGGGTGGGCGAGGCTCCCGTCCTTCTTGGATTCGATGCCGGTGTCGGTGATATAGATGCCGTCGGGACCCGGGGCCGCGTCATTCAGAAACTTGGCCTTGCCCGCGAGACCTACAGTAGCAATCGGGTGGCCCGTGCGTTTGTTGAACGCGCGGACGGCGTCGATGTCCGCCACCCAGAGCGTGTCCCCCACGATCGCGATGCCCTTGGGTCCGTCCAGCCGTACGCCGTCCCGACCGCTCTGGATGAAGTGGAGCGAGTCTACCGAACCGTCGGCATGCAGGCGCGCGATCCACCCGTTGTTGTCCTTGGCGACCGGGCTGCCGTTGATGTTGCTGACGAACCAGACGTCGAGGTCAACATCGTAGTGGGCCGACTCGGGGTGTTGGAGACCGCGCACGACGGCCACCTGCCGCGGCGCTGGCGCGGCGGCCGGCGCGGCCGCGGCCGGAGCGGCATCGGCGGCGGGAGTCTGTGCCGGGCGCTCGCCGCTGCAGCCCGCGACGACGAGTGCCGAGAGAACGCCCAGCAGGCCGCAACCGGCGGAGCGCACTCCCTTCCGCACGTCCCTCTCACTTCTCACGTCTCACCTCTCACGTTTTGGCGTTGCACGTTGACGTACAGGGCGCTACCGCCCGCTCGGAACTCGACCGCTTTGTCCGCCATGCCCTGCTCCGCCTGTCGCCGGGCCTCGGCCCGCAGGTCCTGGGTGATCCGCATCGAGCAGAACTTCGGTCCGCACATCGAACAGAAGTGCGCCAGCTTCGCGCCGCCGGCCGGCAGCGTCTCGTCGTGATAGGCCCGAGCGGTCAGCGGATCCAACGCGAGGTTGAACTGGTCCTCCCAGCGGAAGTCGAACCGGGCCCGCGAGAGCGCGTCATCCCACGCGCGCGCGTGTGGGTGACCCTTGGCCACGTCGGCCGCGTGCGCGGCGATCTTGTAGGCGATGACGCCGGCCTTCACGTCATCGCGGTTGGGAAGGCCCAGGTGCTCCTTGGGGGTGACGTAGCAGAGCATCGCCGTGCCGTACCAGCCGATCATCGCCGCACCGATGGCGCTGGTGATGTGATCGTACCCGGGGGCGATGTCCGTGGTGAGCGGGCCCAGCGTGTAGAACGGCGCTTCGTCGCACCAGGCAAGCTGCTTGTCCATGTTCTCGCGGATAAGGTGCATCGGGATGTGCCCCGGCCCCTCGTTCATCACCTGCACCTCGTGCTCCCAGGCCATCCGGGTCAGCTCACCCTGGGTCTTGAGCTCCGCGAACTGGGCCTCGTCATTGGCGTCCGCCAGGCTCCCCGGCCGCAGCCCATCGCCCAGCGAGAATGAGACGTCATAATGGGCGAGGATCTCACAGATCTCCGGGAAGCGCGTGTAAAGGAAGCTCTGGCGATGGTGGGCCAGGCACCAGCGGGCCATGATCGACCCGCCGCGGGAGACGATGCCGGTCACCCGGTTCGCGGTGAGC
>CAZFKN010000005.1:20981-60326 GCA_964519805.1 uncultured Gemmatimonadaceae bacterium | reverse complement strand
CGTGCCGCCACTACCCCTTTAGAATCAATGTGATAGCAACGTTACCTGACGGCTATTGCATATAAATGATGTCGCATTTGCAAGCCGTGGCACACGCATTGCCCCTCCCCACCGACCGACGGGGAGCGCGAACTCCCCTGAATCACGAAGCGGGAGCAACCACCTCTACGATCAGGGAGAGAGGCTCATGCGCACCACCAAGGTACTATCGGCATTGGCTGCCCTCGGCTTGAGCCTTGGCGCCGCCTCGGCCGAGGCCCAGAGCGGCAGTATTACCGCGTCGGCCACCGTGTTGTCGGCGATTACGGTCGCCAACGGCGCCAACCTCGCGTTCGGCAACGTGACCCCGGGCGTCAACAAGACGGTCGCGATCACCGACGCCGGCGCCGGCCGCTTCGACGTCACCAAGGCCGCCGCTACGCTGGTCCAGCTCTCCTTCACCCTCCCGGTGGACCTGACCAGCGGCGTCAACAACCTGCCGATCGGGACCTGGACCGGCGGGTGGAACACCGTCAACAACGCCGGCACTGCGACCGCGTTCACACCCAGCGCCGGCGGCACCAGCCTGCCGTCCACGGGCGCCAACCTATTCGTGTTCGTCGGCGCCACCGTCTCGCCGGCCGCGGCCCAGGTCGCCGGGACGTACAACGGCAACGTGACGATGCAGGTCGTTTACCTCTGAGCTAGCGCGCCTCTGAGCTAGCCGGCCTCCCGAAGGATCGGGGACGGGTCGCGCCGGTCGGGGGCAAGTTGAGCCCTCGACCGGCGCGCTCGTGATCGACCCCCGCGGGAGAACCGAAATGCGACCACTGCCGCTCCTCGCCGCTCTGGCCCTGATCGCCGCCGCTCCGCCCGCTGCGGCCCAGATCATCGTCAGCGGGATCCGCGACCTCAATTTCGGCCCGGTGGTCCGGGGAATCGCCACCCACGTCGGCCCCAGCGACCCGGTGAAGAGCGGCGAGTTCACGTTCACGACTGCAAACGGCTCCAAGGCGCGGGTGCAGTTCACGCTGCCGAGCCAGCTCAACGGGCCGGCCGGGGCCACGATGCCGATCAGCTTCAACGCGACCGATGCGGTCGTGTCCGGTGCCGCGTCACCGAACCAACTGAACCGCTTCGACCCGCGGGTGGCCCAGACCTTCACCATCGTGAGGCAGCCGGCCCTCATCTTCATCGGCGGCACGGTGACACCCGCGGCAGGCCAGGCACTCGGGACGTATACCAACACCATCACCCTGACCATCACACTCCTGTGAGCCGCATCGCCCTCGCCGCACTCGGCGCCGCCCTGCTCGCGACCTCGCCCCTCCCGGCGCAGGGCGTGCTCGTCGCCCCCCACGCGGTGTTCATGGACCACCGCACCCGGAGCGGCTCGCTCACGCTCTACAACCCGGGCGACGATCCGGCCGAGATCTCGGTCTCGACCTTCTACGGTTACCCGGTGACCGACTCCACCGGCGTGTACGTCCTTCGGACCGTGGATGCGCCCGACTCCACCCAGCCCTCGGCGGCCGGCTGGATCGAAGCATTTCCCAAGCGGATGATGCTGGGCCCCAAGGAGCGGCAGACGGTCCGCCTTCTGGCCCGGCCTCCAGCCGGCCTTGCCGATGGAGAGTACTGGGCCCGGGTCGTCGTATCGGCCAAGGGCGGCACCGTGCCGGTGCGCGTCGACTCCGATACGGCAGGCGTCCGGGTCGGTCTCCGCCTCGAGGTGCGTACCGTGATCCCGCTCCAGTACCGCAAGGGGCCAATGAGCACGAGCGTCAAGCTCTCCGACCTCGAGGCCCGCCAAGCCGGCGATTCGCTCGCCGTCCGCCTGCACCTCGTGCGCGCGGGCAACGCGGCGTTCCTCGGCACGGCCCGCGCCGCCCTGGCCGACTCCACCGGAAAGACGGTCGCCTCGTTCGATCGCCCGGTCGCGGTCTACTATGACGTGGCCCCGCTGATGACCGCGGCGCTGCCTGCGGGCGGCCTGCACCCCGGCCGCTACCGGCTCAAACTCGAGGTCGCCGCCGAACGACAAGACATCCCGCCCGAAGTTCTCCTGGGCTCGCCGCCGGTGCGCGACTCGGTGGACGTGCGAATCCCGTGACCTCACCGCGGCGCTGGCTCGGTCTTCTGCTGGCTGCCGCGGCACTCGCGCCCGGCCGACTCCGCGCGCAGGGGGTGGATTCCATCCAGGTGCAGCCGGTCATCGTGGAGCTCATGGTCGGGCGGGACACCACCCAGACGGTTTCCGCCTACCGCGTAGGCGGTGAGGCCCTGCTCCCGCTGAGCCAGCTCGCCGGTCTGGCCGAGATCCGCAGCCGGCCGCTCCCGGGCGGCATCACCGAGCTGGTGTTCGAGCCGGGCGACCGCCGCGTAACCGTGGATCCGGCGCAGCCCCGCATCCACGCCGGCGACTCCAGCATCGCCGTGGGTCCGCTCGATCGCCTCACCCACGAGGGCGAGCAATACCTCGCGACGCGCATCATGGGCGCGCTGCTCGGCGTTCGCTTCGCCGTCGACTGGAACGAGCTGAGCGTGGCCATCGTCGACGCGGAGAGCCTGCCGATCGCGCGGCGGATGGCGCGGGAGCGGGCGCGCTCCGAGTTCGTCGCCTCCACCGACCAGCAGCACTCCGAGCTGACGATCCCGATGGAGCGCTCCCGTTGGGACGGCGTGGTGCTCGACTACTCGATTCTTGCGCCGAGCAACGACCTCCTGGGCAGCGGGGCTTATTCGGCGGGCGTGGGTCTCAACGTCCTGGGCGGCTCGCTGGAGACCAGCCTGGCGACCGAGGGCGCCCCGCGTGACGGCAACCTCCGGCTCGACGCCTCGTGGACCGGTGTCTGGCGTGACAACGCCTGGGTCTCGCAGCTGCGCGTGGGCGACGGGCTCTCCACCGGGCCGAGGCCCCGGACCGTTCGCGGCTTCTCGATTTCCAACAGCCCGTTCCTCCGTCCGTCGCTCTTCGGCAACATCCCCTATGGCGGCGTGCTCGGGCCCGGCTGGCAGATCGAGGCCTACCGCGGCGGCCGGCTTATCGCCATCGACTCCGCCAACGCGCTGGGACAGTTCTCCGTGGACGTGCCGGTCCAGTACGGCCAGAACCCGGTGGACTTCATCGCCTACGGCCCGTTCGGTGAGATGCGCCAGTTCAACCAGACCTACCGCGTGACCGACGGCGCGATTCCGGCCCGCCGCTTCGAGTATGGCGTGTCCCTCGGCGGGTGCCGCACCGCCCTCTGTCGCGCCAGCGGCAACCTCGACATGCGCTACGGGATCACCCGCCGGTGGACCCTGCGCAGCGGTGTGGACCAGTTCTGGCGCGACTCGCTCCCCACACTGTTTCATCCCTACGTTGGTCTGAGCGGCTCGCTGGGCAACGCCTGGGCGGTGGAGCTGGAGGCCGTGGCGGCCGCGGTGATGCGGGGTGTGCTCCGCTTCGAGCCGAGCACCAACCTCATGTTGAGCACGGAGTACGACGACTTCGCGTCGGGGACGGTCGCGCCGATCCTCACCCCTGCAGGTCGGGAGACGGAGTGGACCACCGAGGCTCTGGCTCGCCCGTTCGGCACGAAGAGCAACGTCTACTTCCAGGGAAGCCTCGATCGGATCACCGCGGCCACCGGCAACAGCATCAGCGGCCGGCTGAGCGTGTCGCTCTACGCCGGGCAGATCCGCATGGAGCCGGCGGTCCGGTTCGTGGGCGCCACACCCCAGCTCGGCGGTCCGGCGATCACCCAGTCGTACTACTCGATCAACGCCTTCTCGCTGCCGTTTCCCCGGCTCGGACCGATTTTCGGTCGCATCTCGAGCCGGGGTTCCTGGGAGGTCGACGGCACCGCCCACACCTCCAGCGCAGCGGGCTATCTCTCGCGCGAGCTGGGACGGTCGCTTCGGATCGAGGCGGGCGCCGGCTGGACCCGCGGGATCGGCACCGTCTTCAGCGCTTTCCTCTCCACCCAGCTGCCGAGCATTCGCGCCACCACCACGGCGACGGCTCCCGTGCACGGGCAGGCCTCGGCCGTGCAGTTCGTGCAGGGCTCTCTGCTCTACGATCCCGCGCGGAGCGGCGTGGCGTTCGCCGGGGGACCGTCGGTCGAGCGGGCCGGCGTGAGCGGACGGGTGTTCCTCGACGAGAACGGCGACGGGAAGTACGAGGAGGGCGAGCCGCTGCTGTCAGGCGTGCGCGTCCGCGCCGGCTTCGGGTCGGGCGTGTCCGACTCATCGGGCCGTTATCGGATCTGGGACTTGCCGCCGTTCGAACCGGTGCTGGTGGCGATCGACTCCAACTCGCTGGCCTCGCCGCTCTGGGTGCCGGCCTACGGCTCCATGAGCGTCGAGCTGGGACCGAACCGGTTTCGGCGGCTCGATATCCCGGTGGCGCCGGGCGGTGTGATCGAGGGACGGGTGCTGCGGCAGTCGGTGGATGGGACGGAGCCGGTTCCGGTGCCGGGCGCCCGGCTCTTCCTCAAGAACCGCGCGACTCGGGACGTGCGCGCCCTGGCCACGTTCTCCGACGGCGATTTCTACCTGATCGGCGTGAAGCCCGGCGACTACGATCTCTGGGTCGACCCCGGAACGCTCTCGCGACTCGGCCTCACCGGCGCCCCGATCAGCTTCACGATGCACGCCTCTCCCGACGGCGCCTCCGTCGAAGGCCTCGAGCTCAAGCTCAAGTAGCCGGCTGCCTCAGCCGTGGTCTGCGACCAGCTGCACCGAGTAGGGCGCGCCCCCTCCGCCGGCCCCTGCCTTCCCGATCAGAAATGCGCTGACCGATCGCCCACTGGTCAATCCCGTGATCGTGCCGGAGTCGTACAGCACGGTCTTGCTCCCGGTCTCCGTGAGCATCAGCCGGACCGAGCCGGCCGGTGCCATGGCGTACCCGCTCGCGTTGGCAAAGGAGAGGCCGGTGACCGCCGGTGTCGCCGTCGAGATGTCGCCGGTCGGACCGGCGATGTAGAGGTCCATGGTGGGTCCCGACGTGGCCAGATGGATGAGGCGAACCTTGAAGTTTCCGGTCGGGGCCGCCGTGGTGTCGTCCACGAGGAACACCTGCCTGAGCGAAGCCAGCGTTCCCGTCACCGCAAAGGTGTAGGCGGCACCGCCGGCCAGGGTGGTCGGGTACTCGAGCAGGATGTCGCCCACGTTGTTCTGGATGTCGAACGTGGCGGCTCCTGCGGTCACGAGGACGTAGAGCCGCCCGAACCCGTACGCGAGGCCTGAGGTCAGCTGGGCGCCGCGCAGGTAGAAATTCAGCGGGGGACTGTCGGGTACTGCGTTGTAGACCCTGAGTGCGGAGATCTCGTTCGGCTGAAGCACTCCGCCGTTTCCACAACCGGCCGTCAGGGAGAGAGCGAGCAGCAGGCCTGCCAGGCTGTGGCGCATTGGACCTCTGGAAGAGGGGGTGGATCGAGCCGAACCGGGTTTTCGGCGGCAGCGTATAATATCAGGCCGGGGGCCGGGCCGGACCCGGTTTGCCCTACCCTTGTCGCGCCCAAGGAGAGCCCATGATCCGTATGGCCCGACCCATTCGCGGGATGCTCGCGCTGGCCGTCGCCCTGCTCCCCTGCTGCAAGTCTAGGACGGACGCCGCACCGCCGGCCAACACACCTCCGGGCGTGCCGCTCTACACCGACCTCGGCGCCCACCATCATCCGATCACGGCCACCCCGGAGGCCCAGAGCTACTTCGATCAGGGCCTCCGCCTGGTCTACGCCTTCAACCACGACGAGGCGATCGCGTCGTTCAAGGAGGGGGCCCGGCTCGACCCCAATTGCGCCATGTGCTGGTGGGGCGTGGCGCTCGCGCTGGGGCCGAACATCAACCTGCCCATGGATCCCAAACTCGAGCCCGTGGCCTGGGATGCCGTGCAGAAAGCCGCCAAGCTGGCGCCGAAGGTAAGGCCTGAGGAGCGGGACTACATCGCCGCGGTGTCGCAGCGCTACGCGAACAGGCCGGAGCAGCGTGCGTCGCTTGACAGCGCCTACGCCGATGCGATGCGGGCGCTCAAGACGAAGTACCCGGAGGATCTCGACGCGGCCACGCTCTACGCCGAAGCCCTGATGGACCTGCAGCCGTGGAATTACTGGACGGTGGGTGGGCAGCCCAAAGGGGCGATCGAGGAGATCGTCGGAACGCTGGAAGCCGTGGTCGCCAAGGACCCGAACAACCCCGGTGCGTGCCACTACTATATCCACGCCGTGGAGGCATCCCCAACGCCGGAGAAGGGGCTTCCCTGCGCTGACCGGCTGGCGCAGCTCATGCCCGGCGCCGGGCATATCGTGCACATGCCCGGTCACATTTACATACGGGTTGGGCGGTACGACCTCGCGGCCGAACACAGCAAGCATGGGGCGGACGAGGACGTCGGCTTCATCGGGCGACGGCACCCGGCCGGTGTGTACCCCATCATCTACACCACGCACAACTATCACTTCCTCTGGGCCGCGCTCCAGATGCAGGGGCGCGCCACCGAGGCGATCGAGGCCGCCCGCGAGCTGGCGAGGCGCGCTCCGCCGGAGGCCATCCGGCAGCTCCCGCCCATGGAGTATTACTCACCCACGACGTACCTGGCGCTCGTGCGCTTTGAGCGGTGGAACGAGGTGCTGGAGGAGCCGGCGCCGCCGGACGATCTCAAGTTCACTACCGGCTTCTATCACTACGCGCGGGGCCTGGCCCTCTCCGGTACGGGGAAGCCGATCGAGGCGAAGGCGGAGCGTGAGAAGCTCGCGGCGATCGAGACCGCCATGCCGCCCGACCAGATGGCCAACCTCAATTCGATGAAGGTCCTCCTCGGCATCGCGCTCAGGCACCTCGACGCCGAGCTGGCGCTGCGTCAGGGGCGTACGGACGCGGCGGTCAAGGCGTTGCGGGAGGCGGTGACCATGGAGGACGGGCTCACGTACGACGAGCCGCCCCCCTGGTATCACCCGATTCGGCAGGTGCTCGGCAACGTCCTGCTTTCGGCCGGTCGGGCCAAGGAGGCGGAGGCGGTGTTCCGGGAGGACCTGAAGCGCTTCCGGGAAAACGGCTGGTCGCTTCACGGCCTCGCCCTGGCCCTGGCCAAGCAGGGGAAGGCCAGGGAGGCACAGGCTGTGACGACCCGGTTCAAGGAGGCGTGGGCCGAGGCCGACTACCCGCTCTAGGGGTTCAGGAACTCGCCCGAGTAGGGCGCACCCCCGCCGTTCATCTGGGGACTGCGTCAGAGAGCCACAACCGCGAGAACTGCAACTGCAAACCACAGAGGCACTGAATCACAGAGACAGCAAATGCCTCTGCGGTTTGCAGTTTTGTGCTCCTTTTCCTCTCTGCTTTCTCTCCCGTTTGTTTCTAGTCCGCGAACGGCACTTCCAGCGTCAACCCGTCCCGCGCGACGACACTCTCGGGGAACACCGCCTTTGCCTCCGCCAGCAGCTCCGGAGCCTCGCGGGTGTAGCGCGGGCTGATGTGGGTCAGCACGAGCCGGCGCGCGCCGGCTTCCCGCGCCACCTCGGCGGCCTGCGCTGCGGTCGAATGCCCGGTCTCGCCCGCCCGCTCCCGTTCCTCTTCCCCGAAGGTCGAGTCGTGAATCAGCAGGTCGGCGCCGCGCGCAGCTTCGACCACGGTGAGCGTCGGACGGGTGTCGCCGGTGTATACGACGATGCGGCCCTGCCGCGGCGCCCCCACCAGATCGGCGGGCCCCACGCGCCGCCCGTCGGGCAGGTCCACCGTCTCACCCTTGTGCAGCCGCCCCCAGAGCGGTCCCTCCGGGACCCCGAGCTCGCGGGCCCGGTCCGGGTTGAACCGCCCGAGACGCGTGTGCTCCGCTAGTGCGTAGCCCACGGTGTCCGCCCGGTGGTCAGTGGGGAAGACGACGATGTCGTACTCCTCCCGCGAGAGGCGGTCGCCGGCGGCGATCTCCCGGATCTCGACCGGAAACCGGTTGCGCTCGATCCCGAGACTGATCGCAGCACCCAGGATTCGCTCGGCGCCGCGCGGGCCGTAGAGCGTGAGCGGCAACGTGCGGTCCTGCAACCCCATCGTCCGCAGCAACCCGGTGACGCCGAGCATGTGGTCGGCGTGATAGTGGGTGAAGAAGACCTCCTGGAACGCGAAGCTCACGCCGTAGCGCATCATCTGGCGCTGGGTGCCTTCGCCGCAGTCGAAGAGTAGCGTCTCGCCCTCCCGCGCGAGCGCGAGCGCGGCGACGTTCCGCTCGATGCTTGGACAGGCGGCGCCGGTGCCCAGAAGGGTGATGGAAAGCATGCAGGAAGGTATAAGGCGAGAGGTAACAGGTAAGAGGTATCACCTCTTACCTCTCACCTGGCCGCCACCGCCTGCTCCAGCTCGAACACCACCCGCTCCAGCTCCCGGACCAGCGGCCCGGGGCGCCGGTGACCGCGCTTGAGCACCTCCACCAGGCTCCGGTAGTACCAGAGCTGATCCTTCTTTCCCGCGTTGAAGCGGCGCCAGAGGCGCTCGCCCTGGTGCCGGTAGTCGTGGAGGACGGCGCGCGCGTTGTGCAGCTTGTCCGCGGCCGACACGCGGCGGATGTCGGCCGGCGCCGCCGCGAGGTGTTTCAGATAGTCGAGCTTGCGCTTCTTCCAGGGTGGTTTGGGATGCTCGAACGCGTCGGTGCAACCGAGCACGATCCGGTGCACCCGGTCGCCGAACAGGAGCCGGATCTCCTCTTCGGTATGCCCTTCGCGCGGATGGTCCTCGACTGCGTCGTGCAGCAACCCGGCGATCGCCTCGTCTTCGCTCCCGCCGTCCTCGAGCACCAGCGCGGCCACACCCATCAGGTGCGCGATGTACGGCGTGCGGCTGCCCTTCCGGGTCTGGGAAGCGTGGAGATGGCTGGCGTAGGAGAACGCCTGATCGAAGCGGGCGGAGAGGCGGCGGTTCTTATCGAAGGTCGGCATGGTAACCGTGGACTGGGCATGGTGAACGGTGTCTCAAAAGACTTTGACGGTGATTCCCAGTTTCCCCGGGTTTTTCTGCAGCTCTGCCACCAGCCCCTTCATCGCCTCCGAGAGATCGCGCAGCTCGTAGAAGAGGGAGCTGTCCGTCGCGAATTTCCCGATCGTCCCCCGCCCCCGGTTCACGCCGTTCATCAGTGTGTCGAACCGCGCGCTCGCGACCGTGAGCTGGCGGGTCATGGCGGCCAGGTTGCTGGTGAGCGTGTCGGTGTTTCGGAGAATGGCGGCGACGGCGGGGTTCGAAAGGGTCGTGTCCAGGCGGCCGGTCAGCTGCTGAAGCGACTGCATCGTCCGCGCCAGCTCGGCGCTGGTCCCGGTCTTGGGATCGCTGAAGGTCCGGAGCGTCTTCTGAAATTCGGTCATCGTGCCCTGGAACGCCTGGAGCGACGCGCGCAGATCGTTTGCCGTTTCCTTGTTGGCGAATTCCTGCAGGCCGATCATGAGGCTGTCGGCCCGATCGCTCAGGGCCGAAGCGCGGTCGCCGAATCCCGACTTCGTCGAGCCGATGACGACCTCGCCCGAAGGAAGCTTCTGCGACGACGTGCCGGGCGAGAACTCCACCACGAAGTCGCCGACCAGCCCCACCGCCGCGATCCGGGCCGTCGCGTCGATCCGGGGCTCGATGTGGGGCGGGACGCTGATCGAGACGATCACCTTCCCCACGTCCTCCAGCTCGATCTTCTCCACCCGCCCCACCTGCACCCCGGACACCGTTACCGGCGACGCCCGCTTGAGCCCGGCCGAGTTCTGGAACTGCACCTTGACCACATGGCGGTTGCCGATGCTGCGCCCGCTCAGCCACATGGTTCCGATCACGAAGATCGTGATCGCGATGATCACGAGCGTGCCGACGATCGCTTCCCGTCCGTAGCGCAGTTCCATAGGGGCTCAGGCGGCGAATGAGGGATTGTCGAAGTCGCGCTCCAGGAACTCCTTCACCTGCGGATGCTGGGACGCAAGGAACTCCTGCGGCGTCCCCTGCATCACGATCTTGCCGCTCGTGAGCAGCGCCAGCCGGTTGGCGACGCGGAACGCGCCGCGCACGTCGTGGGTGACCATGACGCTCGTCACCCCCAGCTCCTGCGACAGCCGCTGGACCAGGCCGTCGATGATGTCCGCGTTGACGGGATCGAGCCCCGACGTCGGCTCGTCGTACAGCAGATACTTGGGCTCGCCCGCGATCGCCCGCGCGATCCCCACCCGCTTCCGCATCCCACCCGACAACTCGGCCGGATATTTGGGCGCGACGGCGTCGGCCTGGAGGTTCACGAGACCGAGGCACTGCTTCACCCGCTCGCGCACGTAGTCCAGGTCGTTGTACCGCTCCTCGTTGGTGATGCCGAGCCGGATGTTCTCCGTCACGTCCATGGAGTCGAAGAGCGCCCCGTTCTGGAAGACGTAGCCGATGTGCGACCTGAGCTCGGCCAGTTCCCCCCGCTTGAGGTGGAAGACCTCCTTGTCGTCCACGATCACAGTGCCCGCGTCCGGTTTGATCAGCCCGATGATCGTCTTGAGCAGGACGCTCTTGCCCGTGCCCGAAGGGCCGAGCAGCGCCACGGTCTCGCCCTCCTCGACGTCGAAATCCACGCCGTCGAGCACGACCTGGGAGCCGAACCGCTTCTTCACTCCCCGGAGCGTGATCATTGATTGAGCAGGAGGCGGGTGAGCAGCGTGTCGAGGAGGAGGATGAGGACCGAGCTGGTGACCACGGCGCCGGTGGTGGACTTGCCGACGCCCTCGGCACCCTGCTGGGTACTGAACCCCATGTAGCACGAGACCAGCGTGATGGACCCCGCAAAAAAGAAGGACTTGATCACCGAGTACCAGGCGTCCCACGGCCGCCAGTACGATTGTGCGCCGTAGGTGAAGTCGGCGTCGGTCACGGGCAGCACCAGCTTGACCGACCACCAGCCGGCCAGAATGCCGGTGAGGTTGGCGAGCACCGTCAGGGTCGGAATCATGATCAGACCCGCCACCACCCGCGGAATCACCAGATGAGACGCCGGTGACCGGCCGAGGCTCTCCAGCGCGTCGATCTGCTCGGTGACGCGCATCGTGCCCAGCTCGGCGGCGTAGCGCGCGCCGATCCGGCCCGCCAGAATCAGCGCGGTCAGGACGGGACCCAGCTCGAGCACGATGGACGAGACGACCAGCGTGCCTACGACGTAGTAGGGGATGCTGCCGGTGAACTGATAGCCGGTCTGGAGCGCCGTGACCGCGCCCGCAAACGACGAGATCAGAAGCACGATGAAAAGGCTCCCGACCCCGATATTCCAGGCCTCGGTCATCGCGCGCGGCCACCAGATCTTCACCTCGGCCAGGCCACGAATCGCGTCGAGCGTGAAGTAGGTAATGCGCCCCACGTGGGAGGCGCCGTCCAGAACCCGGTTTCCGATGATGGTACGGACGTCGAGGGTACGGCTGGCCATGGCCTTATCTTCACTCACCATGGCTCCCAAGTCCACCCCCGGCCGATACCTACGTTTTCGCCGGCTGCTGGTCCGCTGGTATCGCCACCACGGCCGCGACCTTCCGTGGCGTCGGACGCGGGATCCTTACCGGGTGCTGGTCTCCGAAATCATGCTGCAGCAGACCCAGGTCTCGCGGGTCGAGGCGTACTACCATCGCTTCCTCGACCGTTTCCCGTCGGTGCGGGATCTGGCCGCCGCCCCGCCCCGAGCGGTGCGCGAGAGCTGGGAGGGCCTCGGCTACTACCGCCGGGCCGCCAATCTCCATTTGCTCGCGCGTGAGGTCGTGCGCGAGCACGACGGCCGCATCCCCGCGGACCCGGCCGAGCTCGTGCGGCTGCCCGGCGTGGGCCGCTACACAGCCGGCGCCGTGGCCAGCTTTGCCTACGAGCGGCCCGCCGCAGCGGTGGACACGAACGTCGCCCGCGTGATCCGGCGGGCCTTCCACTCGACGAGTCGCGACGCGACAGGCGCCTCCGGGCGCGTCGGTCGCGGACGCGGCAGTCCGCGAGCGGCCGCCGACCGCCGCCTCTGGGAGACGGCCGCGGCGCTCGTCCCCCGCCGGGGCAAGGCGGCGTGGACCTTCAACCAGGCGATCATGGAGCTGGGAGCGACGGTGTGTACCGCGAGGGTGGCGAGGTGCGGGGAGTGTCCCGTGAGACGGGAATGTCGGACGGGAAATGAGTAAACCGTAAGCAGTAAACGGTAAACGGTAAACGGGGGTCCCGATGTGCACCGGAGCCCCCGTTCACTGTTTACCGTTCACTGTTCACGTCGTCATTACCGGAGCATGGCTCCCGAGACCAAGGCCACCAGCCCCAGCCCCCCCGTAATCATCCCCATCACTCGCATCCGGTTGCGCAGCTCGTCGAAGTAGGCGCCGTTCGGCCCGGTCGGATCGATCCGGGCGGCGCGGCTGGCCGTCGGCAGCATGACCGCGAGGTTGAGGACGGCCCCCAGGAGTCCCGCGCCCTGCATGGCCATGAGCCATGGGCTCGGCGCCCCCATCCCGGCGAGCTTGAACGTGAGCACCAGCCCCGAGACCACGGCCAACGCGGCACCAGGCGAGACGACTCGCTTGTGTATGACCGCGAGCCCCCGCACCACCGCCCCCAGCGACGCCCGGTCTTCCGATCGGGACGCGATCCCCAGGAACATCGCGGCAATCCCGCCGCCGAGCCACATGGTGAAGCCCAGGAGGTGAACGAAGAGCCAGAAGTGGTTCACTGATGCGCTCCGGAAAGGGTGGGGTCGATCGGCTGCCGGCCGCCGAAGCCGGCGTCCAGCTCGTGCCAGTGGGTGATCCGCTCCTCCCCCAGTCGCCAGCAGAGGAAGACGACGCGGTCGTCCCGCAGGGCGTGGAAGTCCACCAGCCCCGCATCGAAGCCCTTGAAAACGCAGCCCACCGCCTCCAGCTCCTGCAGGTAGCGATTGATGCGATCGGCGTGCGCGGTGACCTCGTCCCGGGCCGCGACGAGATCGTTGGTCTCGCCCCAGTCCGCCCGGGCTCCGCCCGTGAGCACCTCGAAGCGCGCCACCGCCCGGCGCCACTTGGGGTATTCCTCGAGCAGATCCTGCACCACGCGTCGCACCAGCGGCAGCGTGCGGTTGGCCTCGTCGAGGGTGAAGAGCTTGACGTCGGGCATCACTTCCAGATGATCTTGACGCCGGTCAGCTGCTCGGGATGGCTGATGAAACCCACCACCCGACGCTGGTCGTCCAGCACGGTGATGGTGGGACGGAGGTGCAGCTCGCTGGGATCGAGGTCCATGCGCAGCTCGAACCCTTCCAGCTCCTGATCCGGCCCGATGACCGTGGAGTTCGTCCGCATGAGCGAGTCCGCCCGCGTGTGCCAGGGGTGCTTGCCTTCCGCAAGGCAGCGCGTGACGAGGTCACGATCGCTCAGCGTGCCGAGAAATTTCCGGGTCCGATGGTCGTCGACGACGGGGACCACGGAGATGTTCCGGGTTTTGAGCATGATCGCCACTTCACTGGCCATGGCACCGGCGACGGCGACGTGCGGGTCGGATACCATGACGTCTCGCGCGCGCAATGGAGGCTCCCGAGTCAGGGGGTGGGATTCGCAATTTGGGGCTGTCGGGGTCGAGGTCAAGAGCGCGCCCGCGCCGCGCGCTCCGTCAGCGCGGCCACGGTGGCACGATACCCCTCGGCCGCGTAGTCCCCGGCGCGGTCGACTCGAAACGTGGCGCTCCGCTCGACCTCGGGACGGACGTACACCAGCTCCGGGCGTCCAGGCTCCGCCCGCCACCGCGCCAGCTCGGCCGCGGTGAGCGCCGCCATCAGCACGCTAGTTGTGTCGTTGTGAAGGGAGATGAGCGCCGGATAGGTCGCGGCGCTCGCGGCGGGCTCGTCGAAGCCGGGGCCCACGTCCACCGCTACGACCAGGTCGGCGGGAAGGTCCATTGCGGCGGCAAACGGCACGACGCCCCGAAGCCCGCCGTCGGCAAGCCGGCGTCCACCGAGGACGACCGGCGGGTAGAACACGGGCAGGGCGCAGGAGGCCCAGAGCGCGTCGAGCAGCGGCACGCTCTCGCCGCCGGGGCCGAACCGGATAAGCGCGCCCGTGTCGAGGTCCACCGCCATAACGAGGAGTGGGAGCCTCAGCTCGGCGAAGGATTGGGCCGGGACCAGCGCAGCGATCCCCTCGCGCAGC
Organism: uncultured Gemmatimonadaceae bacterium; assembly: GCA_964519805.1. Classification (GTDB taxonomy): domain Bacteria; phylum Gemmatimonadota; class Gemmatimonadetes; order Gemmatimonadales; family GWC2-71-9; genus DASQPE01. The sequence goes on along the minus strand of CAZFKN010000005.1, from coordinate 46,239 downwards.
GGCTCGCCCCGGAGCAACGACCGGAGCCACAACCCCGCAACCGGCGCCCACGGCGCGCGAACGATGCCCCTGGTGCCGACCCGCGCCACTCGGCCCAGAATCTCATCGGGCCCCAGCCCGGCGGCGTAGCAGGCGCCCATCACCGCGCCCATGGACGTCCCGACGATTTGCGTGGGAGCGAGCCCGGCCTCCGTCAGCGCCCGGAACGCCCCCACGTGCGCAGCCGCTTTGGCTCCGCCTCCGCTCAGCAGAACCACAACGCGATCGCTCACGTCGTCCGCGTCGCCTCCCGGTGTCTGCGCGCGCGCTCGAACCGCGAGAACTCCTCCGGCGTCTCGGGTACGAGACGGGGCACCCGCTTGGGCTTCCCCGTCCCGTCGATCGCCACGAAGACGACGTGGGCGGTGTGCGTATGCCGCTTCTCGCCGGTGCTCACGTTCTCGGCGCAGACCTCGACCGTGATGTCCATCGACGTGTTGCCCACGTAGTCGACCGTCCCGACGCAGGTGACGAGCGCGCCCACCGGGATCCGCTCCCGGAAGTCCACCCGATCGATGCTCGCCGTCACCGCCGGACCGCCCGCATGACGGATCGCGGCGACGGCGGCGGCCTGATCCACCAGCGCCATCAGATGCCCGCCGAACAGATCGCCGAGGAGGTTCTGCATGTGGGGCATGACGAAGGTGGAGATCTCGCCGCGGGAATAGGACATGGGACGCGATTCAGGCAGCATCCAGGGCTCCGATGACGGGTAAACGGTGAACAGTGAACAGGGGACTCCGGTGCGGCATTGAGCCCCCTGTTCACTGCTTACGCTTCTCTGTTCACGCAGTTCAGTAATCCACGGGTCGGAGATAGAACTCCCCGATCGCCGTCTGGCTCAGCACGGCCACGGTGGGCAGACGGCGCTTCCAGTGGGTCGATTCGAGCCGCTTGCGGACCAGCTCGACTTCGTCGGCCGTGTAGCCGACGGCCGCCACCTCGGCCGGTCGGTAGCCCTGCAGGAGCCAGTACAGGATGCCGTCGGCCTTGGGGTAGGAGATGCCGAAATCGGCTTCGTCGGTCTGGCCGCGAATCAGGTCGGCGCTCGCGGGCTTCGCGACGATGACCTCGGGAACGCCGACGTGGCGAGCGAGTGCCCAGACCTGGGTCTTGAAGAGATCCCCGATCGGGTTGACCGGAGGCGAGTCATCCGCGTGCCAGGTGAAGTAACCCAGCAGACGCTCGGTCTTGTTGCCGGTGCCGAGAGGAAGGGCGTGATGCACCGCGGAGAGATCGAACAGGGTGATCATGCGGGCCCGGGCCATGATGTTGCCCTTGCGGGCCGGGTCGCACTCACCGCCGAGCGCGGCGCCGAGCCCGTCGACGGCGGCGCTGATGTCCACAGTCGCGCTGGGAATGCCGAGACTGTCGATCACGAGCTGCGCGTGCTCCAGGCTGTCCGGGCTCGACGTGCGGTACGGCATCCGAACCCCGATCACGTTCTCGCGGCCGAGAGCCTCCGCCGCCAGATAGGCGACGAGCGAGCTGTCCACGCCGCCGGAAAGCCCGATCACGACCTTCTTGAACCCGCGCCGACGGACAATCTCGTCGCGGATGAAGTCCACGAGCCAGCGCCGCGTGAGCGGCGCATCGATCTCCAGCGAGGCCTTGGCCGCTCCCGGGGGTGGGGCCGGCCGGGCCGATCCGCCAGGACGCTCTCCCGGTCGCAACCTGGCTGGGCCCTGCGGGCGCGACGTGACCGGCTGCCCATCCGGCGGCGGCTCCACAGCCGGCTGACCCGTCAGCCCCCGAATGAGGTGCGGCAACCGCATCTCCAGGTCCGATAGCAGAGGAAGGTCGGCCCGCGCCCGGGTGATCTCCTCGAAGTCGATGGCCGCCGGGATCAGGCCCTCCTCGAACAACTGTCCCTGCGCGATCAGGTTCCCCCTCGGCCCCGCCACCAGCGATCCGCCGGCAAACGCCTTGCCGCCTTCGAAGCCCACGAGCTGGGACAGGGCCACGTAGACACCGTGCTCTCCCGCGATGTCCTGGACGATGTGCTCCCATCGCCGCAGGCTCGACGGCCGGCTGGCTCCTTCTCCCGGGTGAATCCCGCGCGCGGGGCTCGCGCTCGGGATGATCACGAGTTGTGCCCCATCCAGCGCCGCGAGCATCGGAGTGATCGAGTGCCAGGCGTCTTCGCAGATCAGGATGGCCGCTCGCCCGAACGGGGTGTCGAACGCCTCGACGCTCCGACCCGCTTCGACAAAGCGCTCCTCGTCGAACACGCCATAGGTCGGAAGGAACACTTTCCGGTGGACGTGACGGATTCCGGCGCCAACACCGCCGAGGGAGGCGTAGAGCGCGGAGTTGTACAGCCGGTTCTGGTGGACCTCGTAGAAGCCGATCGCGACGTCGAGTGGGGGAGCACCGGACTCCTCGTGCTGCCGGCTCAGGTCCTCGAACAGCTGCTCCGCCGGAAGGGCCAGGTCCCGCACGCCGCCCTCGAGGAAGTACCCGGTGAGGGCGCTCTCGGGAGCCACCACCAGACCGGGGGGCACGGGCCATGCGGCCGCCTCCCGGAACATCCGCCCGAGACGGCAGAGGTTATCCCGATAGGCCCCTTTTCGGGGTCTCAGCTGGGCGACGGCAAGCTGAAGCATGGTGTAACAAATCTAGCGCGGTTTTCTTTCGGCATGCTCTGGTATGTGGCGATCGGCATCGCGGGCTTCGGCGCGACCGCCCGGCTGCACACGGAGAAGGTGCTCCGGCTCTCGCTCGATTTGCCGCTCATCATCGAGTGCGTCGACACCGAGGCGAAGATCCAATCCATCCTGCCGGAGCTGGACGAGATGATCGGCGGCGGGCTGATAACTCTCGAACGCGCGCACGTCATCGTCTACCGCCCTCACGATGAGGGTGAACCGTGAACAGTGAACGGGGAGCTCCCTTCCCCTCGAGCCCGTTCGACGCGCTCGTCGATATCCCCAACGCGGCCCAGCCCCTTCCCGGCCTGGTCACTGGTGGACAACCAACGGAAGCCCAGCTCGCGGCCTTTCGTGCCGCGGGTGGCGAGGTCGTCCTCGACATTCGCGGGGAGAGGGAGCCGAGGCCGCTGGACGAAGTCGCGGTCACCGGGCGACTCGGCCTCGAGTATCACATCGTGCCGGTGGTCGCCGGTGCCGTGAATGATCCCACGCTGGAGGCGATCCTGGGCGCCCTTCGCAAGGCGCAGAGCCGGACCACGCTCTTCCACTGTGCCAGCGGCAACCGGGTGGGTGCCGCCTTGATCCCCTACCTCATGCTGGACCACGGGATGGAGGAAGCGGACGCGGTGCAGCAGGCGCGCCGGGTAGGCCTCACCAGCGCCGTGCTGATGGCGTGGGGCATCGACTATGCACGACGAAACAAACGGTGAGAGGTGAGAGGCGAGAGGGGGAAATGAAAAAGAGGGGGCCCGGTCTTCACCGAAGCCCCCTCTCACTTCTTACCTCTCACCTCTCACTATAGTTACCGCCGCCTGTTGCCGCCCCCACCCCAACCGCCCCCACCCCAGCCGCCGCCGCGCTGACCGCCGCCGTCGCCACGGGACCGGGACTCAGAAGGGCGGGATTCCGCCCGCGGTGCCGGCTGGCTGCGTTCCATCCGGGGTGCCGGCTCGCTGCGTTCCACCCGCGGAGCGGGCTGACCCCACTCCATCCGCGGGGCCGCCTCGTTGCGTTCCATCCGAATCGGAGCGGAGTCTTCGACCCGGCGGGACTCAATATTCGCACGAGATGCCGGCCGGTCGTCGGCCGCGCGACGGGCCTCGTAGGAGCGCGGCGCGATCACGCGAGTGCCCTCATAGCCGCTTCGCTCCGCGGCGCCGACGTTCTCGCCCCGGTCGCGGGACTCGATGACCGCAGACGGGGCCCGCCGGGCTTCCGGCATCCCGGTCACCTCACGCGGCCGATCAGCCGTGCGGCGCGGGCTCTCCACGCGCCCTCCCGCCCGATCGGCGACCCGCCCGGCCCACGTTTCCGTCCGGTCGACCGCCCGACGAGCCACCGGCCCACGGCCGGTTTCGATTGGACTGATCGCTCCGCGCGGTCGAGTCGACTCGATGCGCGCCGGCGTCATGTCAGGTGCGCGACGCCGCATGATCGCGGCATCGGTGGTGGCGACCGTTCCCCGAACGGGCGTGGCAGTGGGCAAATGGGATGGCGCGATTGCCCCGCGGCCGAACCCACTCCGGTATCCCGACGCCAGCGTGGCCGACGAGCCGAAGGTCGCCTGGCGCCCGCGCCACCACTCGAAGCCACCTCGGCCGAGCGGATCGACGCCGCGTTGCCGCCAAGGGGTCGCGAAGAACCCGTTCCCGAACGGCCTCCCCGGAAATGGGCGGAACGGCTGAAAGAAGCCCGGGTGGTGGAACACCGGAAACACCGGGAACGGCCGGAAGAAGAACGGATCGAAGAAGAATGGATCGAAGAAGAACGGATCAAAGAAAAACGGATCGACGAAGAACGGATTGAAGAACGGATTGAAGAAGAACGGGTCGGCGAAGAACGGCCGGAACGGACGCCCGAACCCCAAACCGACAAAGATGCTGGTCCCGCCGCAGCCCCACCCACATCCGGCGTAGCCCCAGGCTGGCGGGCCGTACGCGTGGTCGTCATACAGCACCGCGTCGGGATTGCCGTAGACCACGTGCTCGAACACGTCGTATTGCAGAACGTCGTAGTCGAAGTCCGCGGCGGCGAGCCGGCGAACGAAATCATTGAGGTCGTTCTCGGGCTTGGCCGACATCCGAACGTCGTCCAGGGCCGAAAAATCCCAGTGGCCGCCGACCGTGTAGCCGTCAAACCGGAAGGGAACGCGCGACACCGCGGCGTAGACCGTTCCCGAGCCGGAGCGATTCGAAACGGTGAATCCCTCGCGTCCGCCGCGGTCGGAAATCTGGTAGGTCCTGCCGCCGCGAACCTGGTTGTCCTCCCCCGGATCGAGTGGGAACAGGACGCGGAGCCGGCCGTCGGTGTCCACGTTCAGCACGAGAAGGTACCCGTCTTCGCGGGTCTTGACCTTCACCTTGGCTTGATCCCCCCGCTCGAACCGGCCGTCGTTATTGAGCCAGATCCTGATCGCGGGATCGTCCTGTGAGACGGCAGCCCGCGCGGGTGCGGCAGGTGGGCCGGCAAGGACGAGTGCGGATAGAAGCAACGAGGAGAACATGGTACCTCCAGACGACCTCTGTAATCTATTGATGCGCGGAGCAGCCGGCGAGTCAAGTGGGGCTGGAAGCCTGCACCGTGCCACTCCGTAACGCCCAGACCCGACATTGACTTACGGCGACATGACCCGGCCCTACCTCATGCAACGAGTACACGCGGCGGGACCCCCTGGTTCCCCTCAGGCTTTGCTGGTCTCCCGGCCACCGTTCCACCGATGCCAGTACATGCGCATCTCGCTCACCTTGCCACCGTCGGTCTCGCAGAAGATGGCCCCCTTGGCCTCCACCCACTCCCCGGTCCGGCGGCGCCGGTAGGTGCACTTGAATTCGGTCGAAAACCAGGGGCCCGCACTGTAGATCTCTCCGGACGTGAAGGTAATCTCCGACTGGTGGTAGGGTACGTCGCTCCAGTATGACCGGATGGCGTCCTTTCCGTTAAGGGACGACGAGAAGGGCGTTTCCACGAACGCTGCGTCCGGGGAAAAGACCGACAGCAGCAACTCGACGTCCCCCCGGGTCCATCCGGTTCCGAAGGTGTCGATCAGGCTCCGCCCCAGGGCCCGGGTAGCCTCCGACGTCTCGGCAAGTGTCGTCATCTCTGTAAGATACTCCATGGATCGGTGACGTAGGTTTCGAAGAATCCTGCACCGGAGTCGGCCACGAGGGCGCCGCCCATGCGGCCGATGACCGAAAACCGCCCACGCATCTGGAGAAAGCGGCGGGCCAGTCCGGCGCTCCGTGCCCGACTCGCAAGAGCGTCCTCCACCATGACCGACAGCCCCACCGTGTCCGCATCGCGGCCGGCCTCGAGCTGAAAGCGCTCCGGGACCGCGACATGTGGCGCGTCCGCCGCGGCACGCTCGCCCGCGTAGCGGATGGCGCGGAACCGAAGCACCTGACGGACACCGAGCGAATCCACCAGAGTCAGGAAGAGGGGCGCCGAGGCCGCGTCGTCGGGGCGGCGCACGCCGCCGTAAAGAAGGGCCAGCGACGTCCCGCGGGCGGCGCCCCACTCCCAGGTGACGTCCCGCCACACGCCCCAGTTGTGGTCGTGATAGGCCGGTGCGGCCTCCACCCGGCGGCACTTGCCCGCCACACACAGCATCCCGCTCGCGTCAGCGACAAGCGCGGGGACCACGTAGCCGGAGAGGAAATCGTCGGCTCGGAGCTCGACCGGCGGGAAGTAGGCGTTGGTCCGCGGGCGGATCTCGAGCTCCACCCGGGCTTCGCCCTCCGGACCGGGTGCGCGGGCGGACAGGTGATACACGCCGTCCCGTTGTTGTACCGAGCTGGTGGCCAACGTGAGGTCCGCGCCGGCAGTATCCAGGGACACTTCCGCCGAGGGCACGTCTCCACGAAACCGCTGGTAGCGTCCGCCCGGGCGACGCCGGGTGATGAGCACCTGTCCGCCCCAGGGCCCCGCCTTCACTTCGCCACCCACCAGCAGCGTCACGTACCACCACTCGTCGGGCGCCGCGACCACATTGAAGTATTGCCACTCGCCCCAAGTCGAATCGGGCACCGGCGGCAAGTGGAACCGGTCCAGCTCGTCGTAGAGCTGCTGGGGCGATGGCGCAATCCAGGCGGAATCGGCGGCTTCGTCGGACCAGACGCCCTCACGAACGTCCAGCGCGGCTCCCACGGCAGCCGCCCTGCTGGGAATCTCGCCACCCGCCCGGACGGCGACGGGCGCAGCGCCGTTCAGCTGCTGCACGTAGAGGAGCTTGCCCTCGATTGCGGGCGCCACGGCGGCGACCAGCGCCCGGTGGCGGGGTCCGCCAAGCAGTTGGCGCGAGACGAAACGGGCTCGGTCGATTCCAAAGAACATCCCGCTCACGCCGCCGGTCCGCATCGCCTCGACGTCGATGCCCTGCGGAAGCACGGTCACCTCCCCGCCGCCCACCAGCGCCACGTCCCGCGACTGATCCAGCATCGCCTCGCCGACGGAGAGCAGCACGATCATCACGCCTACTCCCAGCCCGAAGCCGAAGAGGAGGAAGGCCGAGCGGCGTTTTTTCACCCAGAGGTGGCGGAAAGCAAGAACCCGGATCATGGCCGGTCGAGTAGGTGAGTAGTGAACGGGTTTACTACCATCCCATCCAGCATATGCACTACCCTCCCCGCCTCCGCCGCCAGACGATCATCATGGGTGACCACGGCGAGCGTGGTCCCGTCGGCGTTGAGACGGCGAAACAGCTCGAGCACCTCCTGCCCGGTCGCGGCGTCCAGCTCACCGGTGGGCTCGTCCGCCAGGATGAGCGCGGGTCGATTCGCCAACGCGCGGGCGATCGCGACACGCTGCATCTCGCCACCTGAGAGCTGGGTTGCGCGGTGGCCCGCCCGGTGGCCGAGACCCACGTAGTCGAGCAGCTCGAGGGCCCGCGCACGCCGCTCGTCTCCGCGGAGGCCCGCCTCCGCCATCGGCAGCTCGACGTTCTCCCGCGCCGAGAGCACCGGCAACAAATGAAAGCGCTGGAACACGAACCCGATGCGGGACAGCCGAACACGCGTCAGGTCCCGGTCGGAAAGCGCGCCGAGTCGCACACCCTCCAGCTCGACCCACCCGGACGAGGGTGAGTCGATGCCGCCGAGCAGATGAAGCAGCGTCGACTTTCCGCAGCCCGACGGACCCGCGATGGCGACGTATTCGCCGCGGCCGACGTCCAGGCTCACGCCCTTGAGCGCGTGCACCTGCTGGTCGGCCATGGGGTAGTCCTTCCGCAGGTCGCGGGCGACGACGAGGCTCATGTTGCCTCGGCGCGCAGCGTCGCCGCGATCGGAGCGCGAGCCGCAAGCCAAGCCGGGTAGAGGCCCGCGAGGGAACCCGACAGCAGTAGAATCGCTCCCGCTGTTCCGAGCGCCCACGGCTCGGGCACAAAGAACGACAGAGCCGCTGGAAGCCCCGGGAAGCTCGTCAGGATCGCGTCGAGATAGCGTGCGGTGACGACCCCGAGGGCAACTCCGAGCGTGCCCCCGAGAAAGGTGAGCGCGATGCCTTCCGCGAGAATCTGGCGGACGACCCTGAGACGCTGCACGCCCATGGCGCGGAGGGTGGCAATCTCGCCGAGCCGCTCGCTGACCGTGATGGTGAGCAGCGTCGTGATCAAGAGCACGGTGACGATCAGGCTCACTGTTCCGAGGATGTAGGAGAGCTGACGGAAGTACACCAGCCGCTCACGGAAGTGCACGACCAGCTGGGCGACGCTGTTGACCTCGAGCCGCGGCTGGGTCGCGCGCAGGCGCGCCACCACTGCGGGCACCTCGACGCCGTCCCGCACCTTCACCACGATGAGCGACACGCGGTCGGGCTGCGCGACCAGCCGCTGCATCAAGGGCAGCACTACCCCGACGGAAGGCTGGCCCCGGTAGTCGTAGAGCCAGCGAACGGTTCCGCGCACCACGAGCGGGCGCTCGACGGCGGCGGCCGCGATCCCGGGGTCGAGCCGGCCCACGATGCGCACCGTATCCCCCGGCCCGGCCGCAAGACGCGCCGCCGCCGGGGCGCTCAGCAGGACGCCCGCAGCGTCGCCCGGCGCGAGATCGTTTCCACTCACGACCTGGTACAGAGACTGGGCGGAGGGGTCGATCCCGTACCCGAAGAGCGTTACCAACGAGTCGCGGGTCCGAGCGTAGATCGCTCCACCCAGCACCGGCCCCGCGGCGGTGATGTCCGGGTCCGCTCGGAGGGCGCCAAGGACCCGCGCCGCACCGCCGATCGTGGCCTCGGCGTCGAACGGCAGGGTGCCTTTGGGGCTCAGCCTGATCTGAAATCCGCGGCCGAGGAGCAGACGCTCGAAGGAGCGCTCGATGCCGCCGCTCAGCATCACCATGTCGAGCAGCATCGCGGAAGCGACCGCGATGCCGGCCAGCGACAGCGCCGTGCGCCATGGATGGCGACCGAGATTCCGCAGTGCCCACTCGAGCGCCATCAGCCGCGACCCCAGAGCACGGCGGGCGAGGTGCGCACAAGCCGCCATGCCGCAAGCGCGCCGGCGCCCAACCCGAGGCAAAGCGAGAGCGCAACACTGAAGCCGACGATCCCGGGCGTGACCAGCGAGAAGATGAGGCCGGTGTCGAAGCGCCGCTGATAGTACACGTTCGTCGCGGCCCCCGCCCCCAGCGCGAGCACGGTTCCGAGCACAGAGCCCAGACCGGCGATCAGGCACGACTCCAGCAGCAGCGCTGCGAAGATCGTGCGTCTTCGCACTCCGACGAACCGCATCACGGCCGCGTCGAGACGGCGCTCCTCCACTTTGAGCAGCATGATGCAGAGGAGAAAGACCGCCCCCGCCACGATCGTGATGACGCCGATGGCGCGGTGAAAGCGGCTCACCACGAGAAAGGTCTGCGACGACTCGGCCGCGATCGTTCGGGAGGGATACGCCCGGAAACCGAACGCGGCCTGGTTGAGCGCGTCGGTGGCGCGGGCGGGGTCCGCCCCCGGGACGAGTGCGATCCCGATGCGGTCGACCCGATCGGGAGTGCCGAGAAGACCCGCGAGATCAGGGAGGTGCAGGCGTACGTAGCGATCGGGGCGCAGCACGCCGGCCGGATCCGGCTTCGGCTCGTAGATCGCTTCGACGACGAGGGCGGCCCGGAGCGAGTCCGGCGCCGGGCCGGCCCGGAGGGTGTCGCCCACCCGAAGGTCGAGCTCGCGAGCCAAGCGCCGGTCCACCGCGATACGTGGCAGCTGCGCGCCCGCGCGCGGGCCCACGCAGGCCCAGAGGAGGACCAGCAGGCCGAAGCTCGCAGCGGGTTTGCTCATGTCCTATTATCCTACACGTATTCCGGAAGTCACCTGAAAGGACGTCATGGACGAGGAGCGGGACCGAGCGCGGGTTGCCGTGATCGGTGCGGGTCACCGTGGACGCGGATGGGCTGCGCTCGCGTTGAGCCGCGGATGGCCGGTGTCTCTCTACGATCCGGAATCCTCCCTCCTTCAGAGGGCGGGCCACGACGTGGGCGAGCGGGTGCGCCGCCTCACGGATGCCGGCCGTGCCGATCCGCTCGCTGCAGCGGGTGCACTCGCTTCACTCCACATCGGCCGCAGCCTCCTCGACGCGGTCGGCAGCGCCGACCTCATTCTCGACGTGATGCCGCTCGACCTCCTCAGCCGCCAGCGGCTGCTCGAGCAGGTCGAGCAGGTATCGCGCCTCGCCGCGATCACGGTCTGCTTCACCGGGAATATGCACGCGAGCGTGCTCGGCTCGCGCATGCGCCGGGTGGAGCGCCTGCTCGTCGCGTTCGCGCTCGATCCAGTCGAGATGTCTCCGCTGGTGGAGCTGATACCCGGGCCGCGGACTGACCCCACTTGCACACTGACGGTCCAGGCTTGGCTCGCCCGCCTCGGTCGAGAGACGGTCGTGCTACGCCGGGAGGTGCCCGGAAACGCCACGGGGCGGATACTGGCGGCGGTCTGGCGCGAGTGCATCGACCTCGTGCTCGAGGGCGTGGTCAATCTGCCCGATGTCGATCGGCTGGTATCCCTCGGCCCCGCGATCGAGTGGGCCGCGGCCGGGCCGCACCTCACCCAGGTGATGGCTGCCGGTGCCAAGGGCACGAGCGTGTTCCTGAGCGAACAGCTCAAGAAACAGGAGGCTGTGTGGAGCCGGCTGGCCCGCTGGCAGAGTCTGTCCCCCGAAGATCACCAGCGGCTGATTCGTCTCATCGAGCGGGAGTACAACGAGGAGCCCGGAACCCTTCGCGCCCAGCGCGACCGGTTCCTGGTTCGGTTGCTGCGCGCGATCGATCACGGGGATGGACTGGGCCCGCTGTTCAATGAAGAGGAGCCGGGCTTGGAAGAGGAGGTTGAGCCACCGGAGGTGGGACCGCACCCCTCCTGAATCGCCGGTCGGTGCTCATTGAGGGATGTGCCGGAAGGGGTGCTCGAAGCTGAGGTACAGAAACAGGGCGTCCGAGTTAGCGCCGTTCAGGCTCACGACGTAGCTGAGCCCGGTGACGATCTGAAGCCCGCCAGGAAAGTTGAAGCCCCAACGAAAGCCCGGGTTGAGAAACGCAGAGGTGTGACGATCCGTCAGGCCTGACGCGACCACGTCCTGCTGGCTCAACCAGAGACCCTCCAACATCAGATTGAACAGCGGTCGGACGAGCCAGATGATGCTGGCACCCGCATTGACGGTGGTCGTCGTCGCCTGAGCACCCGCTACGCTCTCGGCCGACGGCAGCAGCGTCGCGCCCAGGTTCCAGTGGGTGGACAGCCTCGGATTGACCTCCAGAGTCACCGGCAGGCTCGCCTGGAGCCCGACCGAGCCCGACCCCCGGCCGAGCTGCGCGTTGCCCGTGGGCAATATGAGACTGAGGCGCGGCGCGAAGTAGACCGGGCCGCCCCCCATCCCCATCGCCTGGAAACGGTAGTTGAACAGGGCGTCTCCGAGGCCGGTTGTCTGGAAGTCTGCGTGGTGCTCGAGGGGGATGGTGTAGCTCAACTGGTGGCGCATGCCACCGAGCGGCCACTCCTGGGTGAAGGTGTACACCCAATCACCGCCGCCCGAGGAACGGGTGAAGTTGCTGATCTCCTGCACGACGCCCGGCGCCTGGTTGTACGCCTCCTCGACGAGAAAGCTGTTGTCCTGTAGGGGCTGGGTGGCCTGAGCCTCGAGGTCTACCGCCGCGCCGCCAAGGCAGCAACAGAGCATCGAGGCCCCGAGCGCGCGGCGCACGTCGCGCGGCTCAGGCCAGCCATTCACGGAACGTGCCGAACAGGAGCCAGGCGTTGAGACCGATGATGGCGACGGCGGTCAGCCAGGCCGCGCCGCGGAGGAGCACTCCGCTCGTGAACCGGCCCATCTTGCCGGGGTCGCCGGTAAACAGAACCAGCGGTACCACCGCGAACGACAGCTGGAGGCTCAGGATCACCTGGCTCAGGATCAGGAGTGCGCCGGTGCCTTTTTCACCGTAGAGCGCGGTCACGATGACCGCCGGGATGATCGCGATCAGGCGGGTGATGAGGCGGCGCAACCAGGCGGGCAGCCGGATATTGAGGAAGCCCTCCATCACGATCTGGCCCGCGAGCGTACCGGTGATGGTGGAGTTCTGCCCCGAGGCGAGTAGGGCGACCGCGAACAGTCCGCTCGCCAACGTGGTGCCCAGCAACGGCGACAGCAGGCTGTGCGCGTCACCGATGTCCGCCACGGACTGGTGCCCGCTCCAGTGGAACGTGGCCGCCGACAGGATCAGGATCGCGGCGTTGATGCAGAACGCGAACAGGAGCGCGACCGTAGAGTCGAACGTCGCGAAGTGGATGGCCTCGCTCTTGGCCTCCGGGCTTGGGCCGATGCGCCGCGTCTGCACGATGGAGGAGTGCAGGTAGAGGTTATGCGGCATCACCGTCGCTCCCAGAATGCCGATGGCGATGTACAGCATGTGCGGGTTGGTCACGATCTGCGTGGTCGGGACGAGCCCGCGAGCCACCGCGCCCATATCGGGACGGGCCAGCACCAGCTCCAGCGCGAAGCAGCCGCCGATAATCAGCACCAACGCAATGATGAACGCCTCGAGATAGCGGAAGCCGCGGTTCTGAAGGGCGAGGATCAGCAGCACGTCCAGCACCGTGAGGCAGACGCCCCAGATGAGCGGGATCCCGAAGAGCAGGTTGAGCGCGATGGCGGAGCCGATCACCTCGGCAAGGTCGCACGCCGCGATGGCGATCTCGCAGAGCACCCATAGCGCAAAGCTGACCGGGCGTGAGTAGTGATCGCGGCAGGCTTGTGCGAGGTCCCGGCCGGTGACGATGCCGAGCCGCAACGCGAGCGCCTGGAGCACGATCGCCATCAGGTTGGAGATGAGGATCACGCTGAGCAGGGCGTACCCGAACCGGGCACCGCCCGCGAGGTCGGTGGCCCAGTTGCCCGGGTCCATGTAGCCCACGGCCACGAGATAGCCGGGGCCCGCGAACGCCAGCGCCTTCCGCCACCACCCAGGCACGCCCGGGACGCGGATGGTCGCATGGGACTCGGGGAGGCTCGGCAGCGTGCGCGGGTAGCGCCACCCGGCCAGCTCCCCAGCCGGAGGGAGACTGACGCTCACGCCTATTGCTCCCGCAGGCACAGCAGGCTCTCCGCCAGCTCGTGCCCGATGACACGCTCCTGCTCCGCCACGCGAATCGTGATTGGTCCGCTGAACGGCTGCCGCTCCAGCACCGTGACCAGGACGCCGGGCTGAAGCCCGACGGAGCCCAGGTACCGCAGGCGATCCGGGTCGCCGGCGGTTACCCGGCGAACTTCGACCGTTTCTCCGGCCGGGATATCGGCCAGCGGTGTGGTCAGAACCTCCTCGACCCACCCCTCGGCGGTCGGAATCGGCTCACCGTGCGGGTCAGCCCCGGGGTTGCCCAGCGCTTCCGCCATCCGCTGGATGAGCCCATCCGAGACGGCGTGCTCCAGACGCTCCGCCTCTTCATGCACGGCGTCCCAGGTGTAGCCCAACCGGGCGACGAGATAGGCCTCGAGAATCCGGTGCCGGCGGATCATGCGAAGGGCGGCCCGACGGCCCTCGGCGGTGAGCTGGACACCCTTGTAGGGAACGTGCTCCAGCAGGCCTTGCTCCGAGAGCCTCTTGATCATTCCGCTGACGGACGGGGCGGACAGCTCCAGCCGGTGGGCGATGTCGCTGGTTGAGGCAGCCCGACCCTCGGGGGAGAGGTTGTAGATGGCCTTGAGGTAGTCTTCCACGGAGCGGGTAAGCGGTTCGTGGCCAAGGGCTGCGCTCATACGAATCCAGTAATTAGGTGACGCTAAGTCTGTTATGTGATTCGGCTAATGTCAAGTTTCCAGCATGCGAATTGAGCCGACAGCATAGCACCGTCATCACGACACCATGCCGCCGGCAGTTCGCCGAAGTGCCTGTCAGGAAATGGCTTGGAAGAACGAGTCGAGGATCCGCTCAGTCATGCCCCACACCACCAGGTCTCCCACCATGAAGGCAGGCACCACGAGCGGGTCGTCCCGCACCCTCACGGTGGTTGGCCGGCGCGCGTCCGGGTCGGTCAGGCGGGTCAGCTCGACCCAGTGCGCCGAGGCCACCTCGGCGTTCAGCCGCAGGTCGAGGCGGGCGGGAAGGGCGAAGACGAACGGGCGCACCGCGATCGGAGGCAGGACCGGAGTCCGCGGGGCCACGTCGCTGAGCGCGCCGATCCGGCGTGCCCGGGTGAGATCGACGCCGATCTCCTCCGCGGATTCCCGGGTGGCCGTTTGGACCAGGTCGGTGTCCCCAGCCCCGCGGCGACCTCCCGGGAGCCCGATCTGGCCGGACCAGGGATCGCCCGAACGCTTAGCCCGGCGGATGAGGAGGATCGAGAGGGGATCGGGCGTGAGGATCAGGGCGACAGCGGCCCACCGCCGGTCCGGCTCGACCGCCTCGACCGGCCGGTGACGGGCGAGGCGGTCGGCAATCCGGGCCAACGAGGGGGTGAGCGGGTGGGTCAGTGGCTATGCGAGTGACAGGCCCCGCCGCAGCAGCCGCCGGGCGGGGGGCCGAGCTTGCTGAAGTCGGCGGGCTTCCCCGCAGTGGCAGGGCGGGCCGGGAGCGACATGCGCCGCTCGACTTTCCGCTCGCTGCACCGGGGGCAGCTCACGGTGGTCCTGTTCCGGACGAGCCGCTCGAAGTCGGAGCCGCAGGAAGGGCAGTGGTAGTCGTAGATGGGCATGCTTCAACAATACGGGCCCGGTCGAAGGAAGTGGAGGGTCGCCCTTGGCGGCGGATGGACCAGGGAGGCGCACCAACGATTGTAGCTTTCGCCCTCATGGCGACCTCGACCCTCTCGAAGCACGTCCTCCCCGGCACGCTGGGAGAAGTCCTGGTGGACGTGCGCGCGGGGGGACGCGGCAGTGCGCGGCCGGCGGTGCTGGTCGTGCACGGGTTCAAGGGCTTCAAGGACTGGGGGATGTTCCCGCCGCTCGCAGATCGGCTGGCGCAGGCAGGATTCTCCGTAGTGTCGCCCAATCTGAGCGGGAGCGGTGTCGACGACGCCGGCGAGTTTTCCCGGCCCGAGCGGTTCGGGCACAACACGTTCTCGGCCGAGTTGGCCGATGTGGGCGTCGTGCTGGACGCGCTGACCGCAGGTGCGCTGGGAGCAGCGCCGCCCACGCGGATAGGGCTCGTGGGCCACTCGCGTGGCGGCGGAGTCGGCGTGCTGCAGGCGGCGCGGGATGCCCGGATCCGTGCGCTCGTTACGTGGGCCGCGATCTCGACGGTCGAGCGATGGCCCGATGAGTCCGAGCGCGCGCGCTGGCGTGCCGCGGGGAAGCTTGAAGTGCTGAACGCGAGAACCGGCCAGGTCCTTCCGCTCTACATCGATACGCTGGACGACGTCGAGCGACACGGCACCAGCGCGCTGGACATCCCCGGCGCCGCGACTCGCGTGACGGTACCCTGGCTGATCATTCACGGAACCGAGGATACCAGCGTACCGATCGCCGAAGGCGAACGCCTCGCCGGGGCGGCGCACGCGGGAACGTCGCGATTCCTGCGGGTCGCGGGCGCAGGGCACACGTTCGGCGCCGTGCATCCGTGGCGCGGCTCGACGCCCGCGCTGGATCAAGTGATGAAGGAGACGGTGACGTGGCTCAGCCGCCACCTTCTCTGAGCATGAAGGGCAAGACCTGTGTGGTAACCGGCGCCAATCGGGGGATCGGCCGGGCCACGGCCGAAGGGCTCGCGGCACTCGGCGCGCGCGTCGTACTGGTGGCGCGGGACGGCGTTGCGGGCGAGACGGCCGCTCGAGAGATCCGGGATGCGACGGGTGACCAGGCGGTGGAGGCGGTGACGGCCGATCTCGCGTCGCAGGCGTCGATCCGCCGACTCTCGGCGACGCTGCTCGACCGATGCCCGCGCCTCGACGTGCTGGTGAACAACGCGGGCCTGGTCACGCGAAGCCGTGCGATGACGGTGGACGGCATCGAGACGGTGTTCGCCGTCAATCACCTCGCTTATTTCCTGCTGACCAACCTCCTTCTCGACCGGCTCAAGGCATCGGCGCCGGCGCGGATCGTCAACGTGTCTTCCGAGGCGCACCAGGGTCATCGCCTCGACTTCGACGATCTACAGCTCACGCACGGCTGGCGGCCGATCAAAGCCTACTCGCTGTCGAAGCTCGCGAACGTGATGTTCACCTACGAGCTGGCCCGGCGCCTGGCGGGGACCGGGGTCACCGTCAACTGTCTCCATCCGGGGGTAATCGCGACCAAGCTTCTGCTCGACTACCTGCCGTTGCCGTCGGTAACGAGCCCGGTCACGACCGCGTTTGCCGGCACGCCGCCGCAGGGGGCGGAGACGCCGATCTATCTCGCGGCCTCCCCCGAGGTCGAGGGTGTGACCGGCGAGTACTTCGCGCGACGCAAGCCGAGGAAGTCCACCGCCTATTCGCACGACACGGCGGCGGCCAGGCGCCTCTGGGACGAAAGCGCCAGGCTCACCGGTATCGCTGGCTTTGACCCCGTCGTCATCCCCCGGGTAGATTGACGTGCCCTCACAACCACTGGAGAACGGCAGTGCGCGCTTCGCAGCCCGCGTTGCTCGCCGCCGGTCGCGTAATCACAGAATCGCGGGATGTGATGGTCGCCCAATGGGCCGATTGGCTGGGCGACCGGATCACCGCAACCCCCACGATATCGCGAGCGACAGTCGAGCGGGAGTTCCGTCTCATCATAGATGCTTTGACCGCCATGGTCGGTGCCCTCCGCCGCGAGGCGGGGGTGGTCTGGCTGCACGTGTGCGAGCACTACGGGCGGGTTGCGGCGGCGCGGGGACTCGCGGCCGGCGAAGTGGTGGAGGAGCTGCAGTATCTCCGCGAGCTGCTGATCCGAAATCTGGCGTCGGCCTTCGTCACCATGCGGCCGCGCCAAAGCCTCGCGATCGTCCTCCGCCTCAACCGCGTTCTCGACAAGGGGATCGCGGTCGCCGTGGTGGGTTACACCGACGCGCTCGTGGCCACCCTGTTCGCCCAGAACGGCGTGCCGGTCCCCAGCAGCGAATACGATCCCACCGAGGTGCAGCGGCAGCTCGCCGCCCTGGAGCACGAGCTCACGGGCGTGAGCCAAGCGCGGAAGCGCTAGCCCGCCGGGCATGAGCGTCGCCTCTCTCTGGCCGGCCGTTCCCTGGCTCGGTCCCCTGCTCGGCATTTTCTACCTCGCCCGCCGCAGCCCGGATCTCAGCACCGCTCCGGTCGCGTCCGGCAGACTAGTCAGCGTGATCATCCCCGCCCGTAATGAGGCGGAGACGATCGAGACGGTCGTGGGCTCGGTGCTCTCGAGCACATATGCGCCGCTCGAGGTGATCGTCGTGGACGATCGCTCGACCGACGCAACGGCGCGGCTGGTGGAGCAGGTGGCCCGCAACGACGACCGCCTTCGTCTCCTCCGCGGAGCAGAGCTGCCGCCCGGCTGGTTCGGCAAGCAATGGGCGTGCTGGCAGGGGTATCGCGCGGCGCGAGGAGAGCTGCTGGTCTTCACCGACGCCGACACGACTCACGCACCGGCGCTGTTAGGACACGCGGTGGGCGCGCTGGACGCCCAGCACGCGGATCTGCTCACCGTGTTGTCGCGGCAGCGCTGCGAGTCGTTCTGGGAGCGGCTGGTGATGCCGCAGATCTGGATTCTGCTCGGCTTCCGCTATCGACCGGCGGCGGTGAACCGCTCCGGCCGTCGCCGTGACGTGATCGCCAACGGGCAGTTCATTCTCCTCCCGAGAACCGCTTACGAGGCGATCGGCACCCACGAGGCCGTGCGGGGCGAGGTGACCGAGGACCTGGCACTGGCGCAGACCGTGGTGCGGGCGGGGCGAAGGCTGCACCTGGCCCACGCCGAGTCACTGATCGCGACCCGGATGTATCGCGGACTCGGTCACCTCGTCGAGGGGTGGTCGAAGAACATCTATCTCGGCGGAAGACGCTCGTTTCCGGACGAGCCCTTGCGGCAAGCGCTGGTCCCCGTGCTGCTCACCGCCGCGATGCTCTTCTGGCTGGTGCCGCCGGTCGTGGCGCTCGCCGGGCTGGCGGGGCTGGGGAGCCCGGGGCTGTGGGCGCCGGCCGCAACCGCGCTCTCCGCGGTGTTCTGGATGCTGGTGTCGTTCGGGATGCAGATCCCGGTGGGGTACGGGCTGGGATACCCGCTGGGTGCTGCGGTGGGGCTCTACATCGTGCTCCGCTCGTCGAGCAGGGGCGCACGGAAGGTCGAATGGAAGGGCCGAGTGTACGACGTGCGCGCGGGGCTATCCTAGCGACTACTGACGTTCGAAGGAAAGCCGTTGGGCCGGGATCCCGCCGCCGAGGAGCCGCCCCGCTGCGTCGACCCGGAGGCGGAACTCCACGCTGCCCAACTCGAGCGCCACGGAGTCCGCGCCGACGCGCGCGACCGTGCCGACTACCGTCGCTCCCCCGCCCTGCCCCGCGCCCCCGCTGAGATTGAAGAACGCAACCCTGACCGAGTCCCGTCCCGGCACCGTCGCCCGTCGGATCGCCTGCTCCAGGAGCCCGAACGAGAGATTGAGATAGGGTACCGCGCCCACCTGGGTGGCGAGCACCTGCGTCTGCATGCCGTGGCCGGTCATGTCGTCCACGGCTACGCTGTCGCCCCGGAAGATGACGCGGGTGCGCTGCACGACGCGAGCCTTCACGAGGCCGGTGTCCACGCCCTCGCGCACGTTGACCTCCACCAGCGCGATGGTCGTGTCGGGCGCGACGACGGCCCGATACCACTCCGACGTGGCGGTCTTGGCGCGGAAGGTGAGCGTCCCCGTCAGCTCCGTCGGGGTACGCGCCAGCTCTTCGGTAGCGACGGTGTCGGTCCCGCGGCGAATGAGAAAAACGGATTTCTCCGGGTCCTGAGCGGAGAGCGCCGCCGGAGCGACGAGCGCCAGGAGCAGGAGCAAGGATGTGCGCATAGGACGAGCATCGTAGCCCGGGGTGGGCCGGGCGGGCAAGTTCCGGCCACCGTCCGCGCCGGATTGCTGCCACCCCGACTGAGTAGCCACGCGAATGTGGAGCGTCCCGACCGGGAGCCCCGTTCACGTGGTAACAGCGGGCACGCTCGCCGCGCTGCGTCGAGTGGAGGATCTGCCGGAGCTCGTGCTCGCCCTCGGGCACGACGCTGCCTGGGAGGAGCTGCCGGTCCCCGGGTGGCTCGACCTGCCGGGGAGCGGTCCGGTCGCGCGCGCCGTCATCGTCGGGCGGGCCGGCGAGTTCGTTTGGTTCGGCGCCGACGCGGCGGAGGCGGGTCGGGCGGCGGCAACCATCGCTCGGCGCCTCGTTGTCCGGGGGCGTGTTGGCGGTGTCCTGGCGCTATCCCGGTCGACTCGCCGTCTCGCGGTGGCGGTGGCGTTCGGCGATGCGCCCACGATCGACTGCTCGCTGGACGAGCCCGATCGTCTGGCGCTGACACGCTTCACCCGCCTCGCGTCGGCCGCGCCGGGCGGGACGCTCGCGTTCGCCTCACGCGTCGCCGACGCGCTCGGTGCCGAGGCCGTCGGTCGCCGCTTCTTCCGCCGTTTCCAAAGCACGTTGGACGCAATGTCGGCCGCGCTGCCGCGCGGGTGTCCGGCGCCGGAGCGCCACGGGCTGGCGCTGCTTCAGCTGACCCGGGTCCTCTTCCTTTACTTCGTCCAAAGCAAGGGCTGGCTCGATGGCCGCGCCGATTTTCTCGCGCGCGAGGTCGACCGATGCCTCGGCCGGGGGCGTCGGCTCCAGCGAGATCTGCTCCAGCCACTGTTCTTCGGCACGCTCAACCGGCCCACCACAGAGCGAAGCCGGATTCCTCGCGGGTTCGGCCGGATCCCCTTCCTGAACGGCGGACTGTTCGAGCCGCACCCGCTCGAGCGTCGCTGGCGCGCGGACCTGCCCAACAACGTCTGGCGCGACGCGTTCGACACGCTGTTCGAGCGGTTCGACTTCACCGCGGACGAGGCGGGTCACCCGGGGATGGTCGCGCCGGACATGCTCGGGCGCGTCTTCGAAGGCGTGATGGAACCCGGCCTCCGCCACCGGAGCGGCACGTTCTACACGCCGGCCGCGCTCGTGCGGAGCGTGGTTCACGCGGGTCTGGTCGCGGTCGTGGCCGAGCGGATGGACTGCCCCGAGCCGCGGGCCGCACACTATCTCGCGGAACGGGCCGAGCCCGCGCGGCGAATCCTGCGCGAGGTGACGGTCCTCGATCCCGCCGTCGGGTCCGGGGCATTTCTGCTGGGCGCGCTCGAGCTGCTGGCCGAGGTGGAGTCGGATCGGCGTTCCGCCAGCGCTGCGCGGCGCCGAGTCCTGCGCCGCAGCCTGTTCGGTGTCGATCTCAACGCGGCGGCAGTGCGGCTCACGGAGCTTCGATTGTGGCTCGCGGTCATCGCCGACGAGCGGGCCGACGCGGTCGCGGTCGAGCCGTTGCCCAACCTCGATTGTCTCGTGCGCCAGGGGAATAGCCTGGTCGACCCGGCGGGACGATGGCCGGGCGGGCGCGCGGTGCCGAGACACGAGTCCGTCGTCCTCACTCGGCTCCGTCGCGAGCTCGTGACCGCCACGGGGGCGGAGAAGCGCGCCCTCACCCGCGATCTCCGGCGCGCGGAGGGGCGGGCCTTCGGCGCCGCGCTCGAAGGCGCGGAGGCCGCGCTGGATGCGCAGATTGCCGAGCAGTTGGACGACGCCCGGACCCAGACACTTTTCGGCGAGCGGCGCGGGCTCGATCGCCAGATCCGCTCCGAGCTCGGGCGGCTCAGAGCCGAGCGTCAGGCTGTTCGGCGGGCGCGGCGACAGTTCCGGCGCGAGGGTGAGCTTCCCTGGTTCCACTACGAGAGCCACTTCGCGGACGTGTTCGAGCAGGGCGGGTTTGATCTCGTCGCGGGGAATCCGCCCTGGGTCAGGGCCGAGGAACTGCCGCCGGAGCTGCGCGAGGCGCTTGCCGCCCGGTTCCGGTGGTGGCGTGGCAGCGGCAGCCGCGGCTTCGCGCACCGGCCGGATCTTGCGCTGGCGTTCGTCGAGCGTGCCTGGGAGCTGACCCGACCCGGCGGGGCCATTGCACTCCTGGTGCCGGCCAAGCTCGCCACGGCTGTCTACGCTGCACGCGCCCGACACGCGCTCGCAGCCCAGGGAACCATCCGCGCGGTAGCCGATCTCACCGCGGCGCCTGAAGCAGCCTTCGACGCGACGGTCTATCCGCTCGCGCTCGTGGTGACCAAGCGCCCGCCTGATGACAACCAGGCCGTCCGCACAGTCTTGCGCGCGCCGAGGAGCCCGGCCATCCCTGTCGTGCCGCAGCGCGAGCTTGCGGGCGGCGGCCCGTGGGTGCTGGCCCAGGCGCCCGCGCTGGCCGCGCTCCGCGCCCTGGCCCACCATCCGCGCATCGATCAACGCTTCGTCTGTCATCTGGGCGTCAAGACCGGCGCCAACGACCTGTTCATCGATCCGCCAGTCGGCGTCGAACCGGAGCTTCTGCGCTCGGCGATTCGTGGACGCGACGTCGAGCCCTTTCGCGTGACACCGCGGCGGCGCCTGCTTTGGCCCTGTGACGCCGCGGGGCGACCGCTGGCCGAGCTTCCCCCGGGAGCCGCCGCCTACCTTGGAGCACACGTGACCCGGCTCCGGGCCCGCGCGGACGCCCAGCCGGGCCCTCCCTGGACACTGTTCCGCACCGCAGCGGCATCGGCCCCATATCGCGTGATCTGGCCGGACCTGGCGCGGCGACTCACTGCGGTGGCCCTCGCGGACGACGGCGCACGCGCTCAGATCCCGCTCAACACGTGCTACCTCCTGTCCGTGCCGGACCAGGCCACCGCCGAGCGGGTGACGGCGTGGCTCAACACGACCTGGCTCCGCGCCGCCGCCCGCTTGGTGGCGACGCCCGCGGCCGGCGGCTTTGCCCGGTTCAACGCACGAGTCGTGGGTGGGCTGCCGCTTCCGGACAGCGCCCTCATCGATCCGACCCTTGGTGAGCTCTGCCGCGCGGGCGCCGAGGGCCGCGCCGTTCAGCCCGAACTCGATGCCCTCGCCGCCCGCCATCTTGCGCTCGGACCCGACGTCGCGAACGCGCTCGCGCAAGTGGACCAGCGGGACGATCGTCGCTGAGGCGCTCGTGGCGGTAGCGGAGCCGCTCGTCACGGCGCTCCGGCCCGGCCCCCTCACGAGCCCCGCGCGCGTCGCGGCCGCGCTCGCGCGGAGCCTCGCGCCGGAGGAGGCGGAGGACGTCCCGCCTGCGTGGCTCTGGCCGGAGCAGCGCGTGTCGTTCCGCAGGGCAGTCGGCGCCCTCCGACGTCACGGCGGTGCGCTCCTCGCGGACCCGGTGGGCGCGGGAAAGACCTACGTGGCACTGGCGGTAGCGGCGGCCTGCACCCGGCGCCCAACGACCTGCCTTGTGCCGGCCGCCTTAGTCGATCAGTGGCGTGCCGTCGCCGGCACGTTGCGCATGCCGGTAGTCGTCTGGTCGCACGAGCGGGTGAGCCGCGGTGCGCTGCCCGCGCGCTGCGGCCCTTTCGTGCTCATCGACGAAAGCCACCACTACCGAAATCCGGGCACCACACGATACCGCACGCTTGCCCCGTGGCTCGTCGGCCGACAAGTGCTCCTGATCAGCGCCACGCCGGTCGTCAACCGACTCGACGACCTCGCGCACCAGCTCGCCCTCGCACTTCGCGACGACGTGCTGAGCCCGCAGGGCGTGCCGTCACTCGCCGATTTGCTCCACGGAGGGAACGGACACCAGGCTCTGGGCCAGGTGGTCGTCACGCGCCCTTCGCGATGCGTGCGCCGCCCGGGCGCCCGGGAGCGCACCGTGCCGCTCGACAATGCGTCGCTCGCGCCGGTTGCCGGCGCGCTGGCCTTGGTCGAGCGCCTTCGACTGTCCCGCCGGCCGGCGATCGCGGCGCTGATCCGGGCAGGGTTCTGGCGCGCGGCCGCGTCGAGCGCACCGGCGCTCGGCGCATCGCTCCGGCGATATCACCGGCTCCTGCTTCATGCTCAGGATGCACGCCGCTCGGGGCAGCTGCTGGACCGGCGCCTGTTGCGGAAGCTTACGGGCGGTCTGGACGACCAATTGCTGCTCTGGGAGTTGCTCGGCCCGGCCGATGAGACCAGCGACCTCGTCCCGGACGACCTGCCCGTTCTAGAGGAGCTTCGGGCGCTCCTCGCGAGCGGCACGTGGATGCCCGACCCCAAGCTGGACCAGCTTCGGCACGTGCTCGAGGACGGGCGGGTCTCACTGGTGTTCACCGTCGCGCGGGAGACGGTCCGGCACATTCGGGATCACCTTCCCGGTCCCGTGGCGTGGTGCACCGGCGAACGGGCGGGCATCGGGCCGCATTCGGCTCCACGTTCCGCGGTCCTCGGCTGGTTCCGACCGGATCGCGTAATGAACGGCGCGCCAACGACGCTCGTCCCCCGCCTCCTGGTCACCACCGATGTCACGGCGGAAGGTCTCGACCTGCATCGGGCTGAGCGGGTAATCCATTACGATCTGCCCTGGACGCCGGCGCGCATGGATCAGCGGGAAGGACGGGCCCGAAGAGGTGGCGCCGTCCATGCCGACGTCGAGGTCGTCCACTTCGGGCCGCCGCCGGACGTCGAAGACCGTCTTCGGCAGCTCTCGTTACTCGGCCGAAAGCGAGCGCTTCCCAAGGCGGCTGGGCTGGGTGAGTCGGGAGGAGAGCTTTGGCGCTGGCGCGGGGACCTGGCTGAACGATTCCGCAACCGGCCGGCCGACGAAGGCGTGGCCTTCGTCCCGTCCGGATCTCGTGGATTCCTTGCCGGGTTCAGTCTCCACGGATGGCCTGCGTCCGCGCCGCTGGCGACGATCGTCGCGTGGTGGGACGCCGAAGCCGGCTGGACGGAAGCACCGGAGGTCCTGGCCGCGCGCCTCGAGGCTGCCGCGCGCGTGGTCAGCGTAGAACGAGGCCCGCCCGCTGCGACCGAGGCGGCGCTCGCCCGCCTGGCCGACCCGATACGGCTCCGTATGCGCGAGCTCCGGTGCAGTCGCTGGCTCGGGCCACACGCCGTGCCTGCAGCGCATCGGCTGGTTACGAGACTCCAACAGTTCGCGCGCTCGGCCGCGCGCCGTCGAGACGCGGGTGCCCTGGAGCGACTCCAGCGCGCGATCCGATTCGCCGCCGGTGGGCATACTGCGGGTGAGCACGCCCTGGTCGCGCTCCTTGCCGGTCTCGGCGATCGGAGTCTCGAGGCAGCATTGTCCTCGTTGCCGCTCCCCGCGCCGGAGTGGGAGGCGATCCATGCCCGCCTGACCGGTGTCGTGGTCTTCGGTATCGAGGGCTGGGCGGGTGGCGCCGAAGATCGGGCGGGTGGCGCCGCCGGCTAGGCGTGCTTGAGAGGCCCGGCTACGTTCCCCGCATGCCGACCCTCGACACCTTCCTGTTCGACCTCGACGGGACGCTGATCGACTCCGTCCAGCTCATCCTCGACAGCTACCACCACACGCTCGCGGCCCACGGACTGCCGGCACGCAGCGATGCACAATGGCTCGCTGGGGTCGGCACGCCGCTCACGGCGCAGTTCGCGGACTGGAAGGACGACGCGGGCACGATGGAGGGGCTGATCGAGACCTATCGGAAGTACAATCTCGCGAACCACGATCGGATGGTCCGAGAGTTTCCGGGGGTGGTCGCAGCGGTGCGGGCCATCCGCGCACAAGGCCGGAAGACCGGCCTGGTGACCAGCAAGAACCGACCTGGAGCGGTGCGGGGCTTGAAGCTGGTGGGGCTGGACGACGCCATGGATGTGCTGGTGTGCGCGGACGACGTGACCAACCCCAAGCCACACCCCGAGCCCGTCGAGAAGGCTGTGAGCCTCCTCGCCGCCGACCCCGCGCGTACCGTCTATGTGGGCGACAGCATCCACGACCTGATGTCGGGACGGGGAGCAGGTGTCCGCACCGCAGCCGTGTTGTGGGGACCCTTCACGCGAGGTCAGCTCCAGCCGGCACAACCGGACTTCTGGCTGGACCGGCCGGAGCAGCTGCTCTCACTGCTGGACTGACCGCCGCGCCGTGGTGCCGCAGGACCCGGCGGGGCGTGGTCAGCGCCGCTGTCGAACCGGCGTCAGTCCCCCAGCCTCCCGGATCACCGACACGA
>CAZFKN010000005.1:0-20881 GCA_964519805.1 uncultured Gemmatimonadaceae bacterium | reverse complement strand
GCCGATCCCCCATCTTGTCGTTCCCGGTGCGCGCGAAGGAGCCGCGCGATCGGGAAGAGGCCCTTACCGGCCACGCCATGACCGACCGAGCCGCACCCTTCCCGAAGTCCGGGATCGAGGTGTCCGGACCCCCGGTTCCCGGGCACGATCAAGTGGTCACCACCGACGCCCTCGCGTTCGTGGCCGCGCTCACCCGCCGCTTCGGCGCTGCCCGGCAAGCGCTGCTCGCCCGGCGACTCGAAACGCAGCGCCGACTGGACGCGGGCGCGATGCCCGACTTCGACCCGGAGACGGCCGGAATCCGGGGCGGCACCTGGAGCGTGGCGCCGGCCCCGGCCGACCTCGATGACCGGCGAGTAGAGATCACCGGCCCGACCGAGGCGAAGATGATGATCAACGCGCTCAATTCCGGCGCGCGGGTGTTCATGGCGGATTTCGAGGACGCGCTCTCGCCGCCGTGGCGCAACGTGGTCGAAGGCCATTCCAGCTGCTACGACGCCATCCGGCGGCGGCTCACGCTCACGACCCCCGAGGGGAAGCAGTACCGGCTCGCCGACGCGACCGCCACGCTGGTGGTCCGCCCGCGCGGCTGGCACCTCGTCGAGCGGCACGTGCGGGTTGACGGGGTACCCGTTCCAGCGGGGCTCTTCGATTTCGGCCTTTACCTCTTCCACAACGCCTCCGAGCTCCGGGCGCGCGGTAGCGGACCCTATTTCTACATTCCCAAGCTCGAGCACTATCTGGAGGCGCGGCTCTGGAATGATGTCTTTCTCTTTGCTCAGGCCGAGCTCGGCCTCCCCCGCGGCACGATCCGGGCGACGGTTCTGATCGAGACCATCCTCGCCGCGCTCCAGATGGACGAGATCCTCTACGAGCTGAGAGAGCATGCGTCCGGTCTGAACGCCGGCCGCTGGGACTATCTGTTCAGCGTGATCAAAAAGTTCCGGGAGCGGCCGGAGTTCGTCCTTCCGGACCGGGCGCAGCTCACCATGACCGTGCCGTTCATGCGCGCCTACACCGAGCTGCTCGTCGCCACCTGCCATCGCCGGGGCGCCCATGCCATCGGGGGAATGGCGGCGTTCATCCCCAGCCGCAAACATCCGGAGATCAATGCGCAGGCCTTCGGCAAGGTCCGGGAAGACAAGGGGCGCGAGGCGGCGGACGGCTTCGACGGCGCCTGGGTGGCCCACCCCGACCTCGTGCCGGTGGTGCGCGAGGTGTTCGACAACGTGCTCGGGACTCGGCCGCACCAAAAGCACCGGCTTCGGGACGACGTGCGCGTCGGCGCCGCGGAGCTGCTCGACGCGAGGGTGCCGGGCGGCCGGGTGACCGAGGCCGGCGTCCGGGCCGACGCAAGCGTGGCGATCCAGTACCTGGCCGCGTGGCTCGACGGGGCGGGAGCCGTCGCCATCAATAACCTGATGGAAGACACCGCGACGGCCGAGATCGCGCGGTCGCAGCTGTGGCAGTGGGTACGGCACCGGGCCAACACCGAGGACGGCGCGCCGGTCACGCTGGAACGGTGCCGAACCGCGTTGGCCGAGGAGGTCGCGCGGCTCGAGCGCTCGGGAGCGAAGG
Source organism: uncultured Gemmatimonadaceae bacterium (assembly GCA_964519805.1). Taxonomy (GTDB): domain Bacteria; phylum Gemmatimonadota; class Gemmatimonadetes; order Gemmatimonadales; family GWC2-71-9; genus DASQPE01. Next base: position 19,303 of record CAZFKN010000005.1, on the reverse strand, counting down.
GGCGCTGGCGCGAGGCGGCGGATCTACTGGATCAGCTGGTGAGCGCGAAAGAGTTCCCCGAGTTTCTGACGGTCGGGGCGTACGAGAGGCTGGAGTGAAGAAGGGAGTCTTCAGCCTTTAGCGTTGCCAACGGCAAACAGCTAAGTGCTGACGACTCCCACTGGGGCGGCTGGGGTCGAACCAGCAACCTCCCGGTTAACAGCCGGGCGCTCTGCCGATTGAGCTACACCCCATCGAGAAACGTTGGAAGCTAAACGGGGTAAGCAGGTTACAAGCGGCGAGCAGCATGGTCAAGACCGCGCATGACCCGGGTTGGCGCCGCGTGCAACGCCAATCTTGACCGATATGTCGTGGGGGACTAGCCTATGCTTTCCACCCTGCTTCCCCAGCCTCCGACCGCGAGGAGACCGCTGTCATGAAGCGTTCCGTGACTTTGACGATCAACGGCGCGTCGCGCACGGTCGAGGTCGAGCCTCGTGCCCTGCTGGTCCACGTCCTCCGCGACGACCTGAACCTGACGGGCACACACATCGGCTGCGACACAAGCCAGTGCGGCGCGTGCACGGTTCTGCTCGACGACGACGCGGTGAAGAGCTGTACCGTGCTCGCCGTCCAGGCCGACGGGCATGCGATCACGACGATCGAAGGCATCGGGACCGCGGAGCGGTTGCATCCGCTTCAGACCGCCTTCTGGGAAAAGCACGGCCTTCAGTGCGGCTTCTGCACGCCGGGCGTAATCATGTGCGCGGTCGATCTGCTGAGCCGGATCGCCGATCCAAGCGAGGCCGAGATCCGGCACGCCATCGAAGGGAATCTCTGCCGCTGCACCGGTTACCAGAACATCGTCACCGCCATCCAGTCCGCGGCCGCCGCAATGCGCGCAGCGAAGGCCGAGCCCCCCACGGCGGCCTTCCCTTCCGCGAAGCCGGCCGGCCAGCCCGCCGGCGCGGGCGTCTGAGAGGAGCACGCCATGGCGACCCTGTTCGGATCGGGCATCAAGCGGCGTGAGGACCCCCGCCTCATCACCGGCACCGCGACTTACACCGACGACGTGAAGCTCCCCGGTCTCTGCTACGCGGCGGTTCTTCGGAGTCCGTATGCCCACGCGAAGATCACCCGGATCGACGTGACGGCGGCGCGGAAGGCCCCCGGCGTGGTCGCGGTCTACACCGGCGCCGACATCAAGGAGCGGGTCGGGACGGTTCCCTGCGCGTGGAACCCGCCCAACTGTGACCTCAAGGTGCCGCCGCATCCGCTGCTCGCGTTCGACCGGGTGCGCTACGTGGGGGACGGCGTCGCGCTCGTGGTCGCCGAGACGCGATCGGGCGCGCGGGACGCGATCGACCTGATCGAGGTGGACTACGACCCGCTGCCGGCCGGCGTCGACCCCGAGAAGATGACGCAGCCGGGCGCGCCGCAGCTGCACGCCGAGGTCGCCAAGAATGTGGCGTTCACCTGGGTGGTGAACGGCGGCGACGCGGAGAAGGCGTTCCGCGAGGCGCCGGTCGCCGTCAAGCAGCGCATCGTGCAGCAGCGGCTGGCGCCCACGGCCATGGAGCCGCGCGCCGCCGTGGCGAGCTATAACAAGGGCTCCGGACAGCTCACCCTGTGGTGCACCAGTCAGAACCCGCACATCCACCGATTCCTGTGCTCGTTGATCCTGCGGCTTCCGGAGCACCGGATCCGGGTGATCGCGCCGGAGGTGGGCGGCGGATTCGGCAGCAAGATCCCCTGTTATCCGGACGAAGCCCTCACCTCGCTGGCATCGATGGACCTGGGTCGCCCGGTCAAGTGGACCGAGGATCGCTCGGAGAACTACAAGGTGTCGATCCATGGCCGCGACCACGTCGGGTACGTAGAGATGTGCGGTACGAAGGACGGCACGATCACCGGGCTTCGAACGAGAGTGTACGCCGGACTCGGCGCGTACGCCTCCACCGCTGGTCCAGGTATCCCGACGATCCTCCACGGCCTCGTCTACTCCGGAGCCTACGTCATCCCGAACATCCACGGCACGATCTACGGCGTGTACACGAACGGCACACCCGTAGACGCCTATCGGGGCGCAGGCCGCCCCGAGGCCGCGTATCTCGTCGAGCGGCTGGTGGACATCTACGCCCGCGAGATCGGGATGGATCCCATCGCGGTGCGGCGGAAGAATTTCATACCGAAATCCAAGTTCCCCTACACGGTCGCCACCGGGCTGACCTACGACTCCGGGGACTACGAGGCCGCGCTGGACAAGGCGCTGTCCATGCTCGACCTCGAGGCGTTCCGCGCCGAGCAGGCGGAGGGACGCAAGCAAAATCGCTATCTCGGCGTCGGCCTCGTCTCGTACATCGAGATCTGCGGCCTCGGACCCTCGCAGGTGGCGGGAGCGGTCGGCTTCGGTGGCGGGCTCTACGAGTCGGCGATCGTGCGGGTCTATCCCACCGGCGTCATCCGCGTGTACATCGGTGCGTCGCCCCACGGACAGGGCGAGGAGACCACGTTCGCGCAGGTGGTGGCCGACGAGTTCGGACTCCCGATCGAGAGTGTCGAGATCGTCCACGGAGACACCGAGACGACGCCGCAGGGCTGGGGCACCTACGGCAGCCGGACCACGGCGGTCTCCGGCTCGGCGGTCAAGCTTGCCGCGGTCAAGGTCAAGGAAAAGGCGAAGAAGATCGCGGCGCATCTGATGGAGGCGAACGAGGCCGATGTGGAGTGGAAGGACGGCAAGTTTTCGGTCAAAGGCTCGCCCGGCAGCAGCAAAAGCTTCGCCGACGTGGCCGTCATGGCCAACGTGGCGTGGAACATGCCGCCAGGCGTGGAGCCCGGTCTCGAAGCGACGGCGTTCTTCGATCCGAGCAATTTCGTGTACCCGTTCGGCACCCACATCTGTACCGTCGACGTGAACGGCGACACGGGCGAGGTCAAGATCCTCCGCTACATCGCGGTGGACGACTGCGGCCCGCGGATCAATCCGGTAATCGTGGACGGCCAGATCCACGGCGGTGTCGTGCAGGGGCTCGGCGAGGGGCTTCAGGAAATCCTGGTGTACGACGACGACGGGCAGCTCGTCAGCGGCACGATGATGGACTATGCGGTGCCGAAGGCGAGCCAGATGCCGCACATCGACACGGCCCACACATGTACGCCTTCGCCGGTCAACCCCCTGGGCGTCAAGGGCTGCGGCGAGGCGGGGACGATCGCCTCGGCGGCGTGTCTCGTCAACGCGGTCTGCGATGCCCTTGCGCCGCTCGGCATCAAGCACATCGACAAGCCGCTCACGCCGGCCCGGGTCTGGGCCGCTATCCAGCAGGCGAAGGGAGGCCTCCAGTGATCCCGGCCAGCTTCGACTACGTCCGCGCCAAGTCAATCCGGGACGCCCTCACGGCGCTCGCCAGCGACGGCGGCACGAAGGTCCTTGCCGGCGGGCACAGTCTCATTCCGATGATGCGGTTCCGGCTTGCCCAGCCGGGCCGGCTGCTCGACATCGCCCACTTGAGCGAGCTCAAAGGCGTGGCCGAGCGCGGGCGCGGCGCGCGGATCGGCTCCCTCACGACCTATCGCGAGGTGCTCGACTCCGAGCTCTTGCGCCAGCGCTTCCCCATTCTCGCCGAGGCGGCGGACGATATCGGCGACCTGCAGGTCCGCAATCGCGGCACGATCGGCGGCGGCCTCGCGCACGCCGATCCGGCATCCGACATGCCGACCGTCATGGTGGCGCTCAGCGCGATGTTCACGCTGCGCTCGAAACGAGGCAAGCGGGTGGTGCCGGCGCGCGAGTTCTTCCAGGGCGCGTTCTCCACGGCGCTGGCGCCGGACGAGCTGCTGATCGAGATCGTCCTGCCGCCGCTGCCGCGCGGAGCGGGCACCGCGTACGTCGCGTTCAACCAGGCGGCATCGGGCTACGCGCTCGTGGCGGCTGCGGCGGTCGTGGCGCGCAGCCGGAAGACGGTGAGTCACGCGTTCGTCGCGCTCACCGGACTCGCTGAACCTGCCCGAGTCGTGGCGGCGGCGGAGCACCTGGTCGGGACCAAGGGCGAGCCAGAAGCGATCGAGAGGGTTGCCGCCGCGGCACCCGAGGGCCTCGAGGTCCAGGGCGACATCCACGCGCCGGCGCCCTACCGCCGACACCTCGTGAGCGTGGCCACCCGCAATGCACTCAGCAAGGCCCTGGAGCGGGCGAAGTGAAGCTGCACTTCTCCGGAGCCCCGGAAGTGACCGCGACCCGCTCCCACGTCTGGCAACGGCTACTGGATCCGAAGTTCGTCGCCCAGTCGGCGCCCGGGGTGGAGTCGGTCGAAGCGCTCGACCCCACTCACTTCAAGGTCGTCTCCACATTCGGCGTGGGAGCCGTGAAGGTGCGGTTTACGCTCTCCGTGGAGCTGACCGATGTCATCGAACCGCAGCAAGCCACCATGCGGGCCCGGGGGAAGGCGCCGGGCTCGAACCTGGACGTGGTGGCCAGCATCCGGATCGAGGACGCGGCGGCTGGACGCCTCCGCCTCGACTGGACCGCCGACAGCGACGTCAGCGGCACCGTGGCGGGCGTCGGCGCACGCCTCCTCGAAGGCACCGCCCGCAAGCTGACCGAGGAGTTCTGGGCCGACTTCGCCCGCCGCGTCCAGCTGGACGCACCGTAGTGCCCGCAGGCCGGTCCGTGCCTCCCCAGACCATCGACGCGCTCCAGACCAGCTTCGCCGCTCACGGCTACATCGCCGATCGCGACCTCGCGACCGCCGTGTTCCTCTCTCTCGCCCTGGGTCGGCCGCTCCTGCTCGAGGGTGAGGCCGGCGTGGGCAAGACCGATGTTGCGCGCACGCTCGCGCTTGCGCTCGGCACCGAGCTGATCCGGCTCCAGTGTTACGAGGGCATCGACGTCAGCACGGCACTTTACGAGTGGGACTATCCGCGGCAGATGCTGGAGATCCGGCTGCTCGAGGCCCGGGGCGAAGCCAAAGCCGCGGTCACCCGCGACATCTTCTCCGAGGAGTTCCTGATCCGCCGACCGTTGCTCAAGGCCCTGGAGCCCAGGGCGGAGCCGCCGGTGCTCCTGATCGACGAGGTCGATCGCGCGGACGAAGAGTTCGAGGCTTTCCTGCTGGAGCTGCTGAGCGACTTCGCGGTGACCATTCCCGAAATCGGAACGCTCCGGGCCGACCGGGCACCCCGGGTCATCCTCACGAGCAACCGAACGCGGGAAGTGCACGACGCACTGAAGCGCCGCTGCCTTTACCACTGGATCGACTATCCGACCGCCGAGCGCGAGCTCGCGATCCTCAAGGCACGATTGCCGAACGTGGCCCGGGGTCTGGGTCGCGAGATCGTCGGCTTCGTTCAGCGGCTGCGGTCGGCGGACCTTGCCAAAGTCCCCGGCATCGCCGAGACGCTCGACTGGGCAGCGGCGCTAACCGCGCTCGGCGCGGCCCGGGTCGAGCCGGCCCAGCTGGATCAGACGCTCGGGGTGCTGCTGAAGTATCAGGAGGATATGGTGACCGTGCGGGGCGCGACCGCGAGTACCTTGCTTGACGAATCGCGCGCGCTCATACCTGGATGACCGGCAGTGGCCGCACGCGGAGCGCCAGCGGACCGGCCCCGGACGAGGCCAGGTGCACATCGGCCAGCGAGCTGACGATGGCGTGCGCATCACCGAGCGCTTCGGGAGGATGCGTCGTCGCGACGCCGATTACCCGGGCGCCGGCGGCGCGCGCCGCAGCGACGCCCGGGGGCGCATCCTCGAACACCAGGCAATCGTCCGGCGGCACGGCGAGAAGCTCCGCGGCCCGGAGATAGCCCTCGGGGCTCGGCTTTCCGCGACGGACGTCCTCCGCCGAGACGAGTATCGGGGGAGTGGGCAGCCCCGCGGCGCCCAGGCGTGCCAGCGCGAAGCGGCGCGCGCCGGACGTGACGATGGCCCAGGGGGCTCCGGCGAGGACGTCGAGGAGATCCCGCGCACCGGGCAGCGGGGCCAGCGCCACATTGTCCACCGGCTGGTCCGGAAAGCGCGCCACCTCCGCCTCGGCGTCCAGCTCGGGAGCCGCCAGTCGGATCGTCTCCACGGCGCGACGGCCGTGACACACGCGAAGGAAGGGCTCGGGATCCAGCCCCTTCGAGGCGGCCCAGTCCGTCCATTGCCGTTCGATGTACGCCGTGGAATCCACCAGAACGCCGTCAAGATCAAACAACACCGCCGCGCATTCCACTCGCATCGTGCCCTCTGACACCCTTGCCGCTAATGCGGTTGTGTTCGGCCGCCTGCTTCGGCGCGCCGGGCTGGCCGTGGACCCCGGCAAGACCCGCCTTTTCCTACGCGCCCTCGCGCTGCTTGGATTGGGCCGGAAAGCGGACATCAAGACCGCGGGCCGCACGGTCTACGTTCATCGATGCGAGGACCGTGCCACATACGACGCGGCCTTCGAGCTCTTTTGGCGTCGTCGCGCCGACGAAGCCGGATTCGGCCGTCGCTTACCTCAGCTCCGCCGAGGGGAGTGGGGAGGTGCCCCTCCAGATTTGTCGGAAGGCCTGTCCGACGAAAGACCGGTGGAGTTCTTGGTTCCGGCGACCACTCGGCAGGCAACCGAGCGGGAGCGCTTGCGCCACGCGGACTTCGCCGATCTGACGCCGGACGAGGTCAGGGACGCCCACCAAATGCTGGAAACCCTCCGGCCACGCCTCCCGCCCCGGCCGGCGCGTCGACGGCGGGTTAGCGCCCATGGACAGCGGCTCGCCGTGCGCCAGATGCTCCGCCGCGCGCTCGCCGGCGGCGGCGAGTCACTGTATTGGCGCTGGCTCGAGCGTACGCGCCGGCGCCGCCCGATTGTCTTGGTTAGTGACATCAGCGGGTCGATGGAGCGCTACAGCCGCTTCCTGCTTCGATTCGCCCATGCGCTCGAGCGCAGCGGCGCGCCCGTGGAGGTGTTCGTCTTCGGCACGCGCCTCACTCGGATCACGCGCGAGCTGCGCGCGCGAAGCGCAGACGAAGCCCTTCGACGCGTGGCGGACAAGGTGGTAGACTGGAACGGCGGGACGCGGATCGGCGAGAGCCTGCATGCGCTCAACCGCCAGTGGGTGCGGCGGGCGATCCGGAGCGGAGCGGTGGTGCTGCTGGTATCGGACGGGTGGGAGCGGGGCGACCCGGCTGTGCTTGCACGGGAGATGGCGACCCTCCGCCGGTCCTGCCATCGATTGCTGTGGCTCGATCCGCTCGCGAGCCGCCCGGGCTTCGAGCCCCGCACCGTCGGGCTCCGCGCGGCCCTGCCGTACGTGGATGCGCTGGTGCCTTGCGGCACGGTGGCGTCCCTGGAGGACCTGGCGAGCAGATTGGAACAGCGGGTGAGAGGTGAGAGGTGAGAAGTGAGAGGGGCCGCTTACCTCCACCTTCCTGCTCCATGCGCCTATCTTTTCTCATCAGCCTTCTGACTTCTCACCTCTCACTTCTCACTGCCAGTCATGCGCGACCTGCTCTCCGACTACGAGCGACTGACTGCCGCCGGCGCGCCGCCAGGCCGGGCGGTTGTGACCTCGGTCTGGGGTTCGGCGCCGCGGCCTGAAGGTGCGTGCCTCATCGCTACGGCCGACGGCCGAATGGCCGGCTCGGTAGCGGGCGGCTGCGTCGAGAGTGCGACCGCAGTCGAGATCGCCGAGGCCATTGCGCGGGGCGCGCCGAAGCTCGTGACTTTCGGAGTCAGCAACCAACAGGCGTGGGAAGTCGGACTCGCGTGTGGCGGGACGATCCGGGTTTTCGTCGAGCCGACGGTGAGGCCGGAGATTCTCGAGGCCGCGCGCGGACCGGGTGGGGTCGTGGTCGCGACTGTCGTGGAGGGAGCGGGAGTCGGCGCAGCCATCGTCGTGGGCGATGACGGCACCGAACTCGGCGCATTGCCGTCGGGCATCGACCGCGGCGCAGTGGTGGATGCCGCGCGCCGGGCGTTGGCGGTCGCCACGTCGGGCACAATCGAACTCCCCGTACCCGGTGACGCGACGACCGTCTTTCTCGAGGTCTTCGCCCGCCGCCCCAAGCTGCTGATCTTCGGCGGCGTGCACATCGCGGCGGCGCTGGTGCCGCTGGCGAAGGCCTTGGGCTATCGCACGGTCGTGGCGGACGGGCGGGAGGCGTTTCTCTCGCGGGAGCGGTTCCCCGAGGCCGACGAGCTGGCGCTCGGCTGGCCAGAGGAGGTGTTTGCCCGCGTCGGCATCGACAGCGCGACGTACGTCTGCGTTCTGTCGCACGACCCGAAGTTCGACGAGCCCGCGCTCAGGATCGCGCTACGCTCCCAAGCGCCCTACGTCGGCGCGATCGGGTCCCGCAAGACGCAGGCGGCGAGACGGGAGAAGCTCCGCGCCGCTGGCTTCAGCGCTACCGAGCTGGCCCGACTTCACGGCCCGATCGGCTTGGACCTGCGCGGCCGACAACCGGTGGAAGTCGCGCTGGCCATCCTGGCAGAGATCACGGCGGTGCGATATGGGGGGAGCGGGGGGCCCCTTGGCCGGGTGAACGGTGAACGGTGAGCGGCGAGCGGTGAACAGTGAACGGGGGGCCCCAAGCGGTGCCCCCCGTCTGATTTGTCACCTCTCACCTCTCACCTCTCACTTCAATCATCGCACGCCGGCACCCGCTCCCTCGGAGGCTCGCGCCGTTCCCCGGCGGTCGTGGGCCGCTTGGGGACTTCTCCGCCAAAGATCACACAGCTCCGCCCCGGAAGCAGGTCGTACGTGGCCTCGGCTGCCCAGCCTTCGCTGTTGGAAAAGAGCATCCGTACCTTCACGCCGGGCTCCCAGCCGTACTGAAGCGCCATGGGCTCGACGCGTCGGGCATATGTGTACTGCGTCTTGCGGTAGGCATCCTGTCCGATGACGAGCTGTACGAGGCTCGTCGGCATTTTGGTCATCGCGTGCCGCAGGAGCGTCTGCTCCGGCGTTTCCGCCCCGTAGAGCACGCTCCGCCCGAGCGAGGCGGCCTCGGTGTGGTTGTCGCAGTAGACTGCACCGGGCTTGCCCCAGTGCCGCGCGTCGGGCGTGATGGGGTCGGGCGCCGATCCGACATAGATCGCGCAGTACTCGGCCGGAACCAGCGAATCGGCAGCGATTGCGGCCCAGCCCCACTTGTTGGCCCACACCACCCGGACGATCGTGCCGGGCACGAGCCAATACTCGAGCGACGAAATGTCGCCCGTGTAGGTGCGCTTTTGCCAGAAGTGTCGCGCCTCCGCAAACTTGAGTTCTTCGAGACCGGCCCGAACGAGGTGCCCGCGCATGTGTGCCGCGCCGGCGGAGCCCGCCGGTGCCTCCTCTGGGCGAGGATGGGTGGTGCGGGTGCGGGCGCCTAGCCGCTCGGTGGAAGCCTCCAAGGGGGACACCACCCCTCCCGCGGCGTGACGAAGCTGGCTGTCGGCAACCGCCTTCGAGGTGTTCCACCCGCTCTCGATAGAAGGCTGCTTGCCGCCGCAACTCAACGCCGCGACCGCACACGCGGCGAGAAGCGTGAGACCGAGGGGGTTTGGCGTACCCGTCTCGTGCTCGGGCAAGGTCGATCCTCGATTGGCAGTCTGTTTTCCCACGCTATAACGCCCGGACGAACTCCGCCAGAGGGGTGCCAGCCATTGCAGCGACACCCCCACGCATCAACAGCCTCAGGGGTGCACCGGCAGGTCGAGATCCTGGCGCTCGATCTCCCGCTGCGCGGGCTCCGGCCGCCGGACCGACGGCGGCACCTCGTGCCAACCGGCGACGCCCAGCACCTCGGCGGTAAGGCGGTTCACCGCGTCGGACTCCGCGCCTGGCGCCGCAGTCGCCGCCGCGAGGTCGAGCCAGGTAAGGGCCTCCTCGTGGGCATACCGCTGCCGGGCAGCGTCGCTCGCCTTGAGAGCCTGCCGGTATGCGAGCGCCCGCTCGCCACCCAGCTCGGCGTGCCGCGCCACTTCACCGGGCGGTGCCACCCCTCCGCCTTCCGCCGCCAACTGCTCGAGCGTGACCGCGATCGCGCGGTGGAGCTCCCGGCGCCGAGAAGTCGTAAGCCCATCCTGCACAACGCGACCGATCACCGGGTGCGCGCACCGGTAGACGCCGTCCCCCTCCTGCACCAGCCGTCGCTCCGCCAGCTCGTCGGCCAGGGCCGCAGCGCGCAGGCGGGAGATTCCGTTGACGTGTGACAGGACGCTCGCGCGGCAGCCCGCGCCGGCGACCGCGATCGTGAGCAGGATCTCATTCAGGTCGGGGGGAAGCGACTCGATCCGTTCGGCGATGGCGTCGTGGACGCTCACCGACATGGCGATGTCGGTCGTGCCGGGCGGTGTCGAGCCGACCCGCCACTCGCCGGAGTTGGCGTCGATCGTCAGCCAGCCTTGGGCGAACAGGGTCTTGAGCAGCTCAATCACGTAGAAGGGGTTGCCGCCGGTGACCTGGTGCAGGCGGGCCGCCAGCCGCCGACCTCCGGTCGGGGAGGCGACGTGCCCCATTTCCCGGATCATCTGCCATATCTCCTGCTCGCCGAGGGGGGCCAGGGCCAACAGCGCCGCCCGAGGCTTGACCCGGAGCGCGCGGCAGAGACGGGCCGCCGGCGCGTCGCGCCGCAGCTCGCCCAGGGTGAGGGTCGCGCACCACAGCACCGGGGCCTCCTCGAGGCGCCGAGTGAGGAAGTGGAGCAGGTTGCAGCTGTCGCCGTCGCACCAGTGCAGATCATCGATGGCGACGGCGACGGACTGCTCGCCCGCCACCGCCAGGAGCAGTTGCGCCACCGCCTCGAACAGCCGCCACGCCTCCGCCGGCGCGGGCGGCGGGGTGCTCTCGGGCAATCCGGGGAATCTTTGGCGCAGCTCCGGGAGCAGGCGAGCGACCTCCGCGAGCCACTGGGGATCGGCGCCGGCGAGGCCCGGAGCGTCGAGGGCGTCACGCAGGACTTCGACGAGCGGCCCGTAGGGAACCCCGGCCCTCGCATCGTAGCCCCGCGCCCGCAGGACCGTCCCCGACTCCGCCACGATCCAGCGAAGGAACTCGTCGGCCAGACGGGACTTCCCCACCCCGGCCTCGCCCTCGATCAGGGCGATCCGTCCATTCCCCCGTTGCACCCCGCTCCAGGCCTTTCGGAGCAGCTCGAGCTCGGCCCCTCGACCCACTAAGCCGCACTCGAACTTCGGCGCCCGGGTGTACCACTCATCGGTGATGGGCCGGGTCGGTCGCGGGCCCCGGTCCGCCTCGATTTTCCTCGCGAGCTGTGCCAGGGCTTTGCCCGGGGGCGCGCCGGTCTCAGCACGAAGGCGGTCGCGGAATTCGACGAACCGAGCCAGCGCTCCCGCACGATCGCCGGCCAGGTACAGCGCCTCGACCAGGAGCCTGGCGGCCTCGTCGGCGAGCGGCTCCCAGGCCAGCCAGCGCGCCGCTTCAGCGGCGGCCTCGCGCCATTGCCACTTGCCCATGGCGTCTCTCGCCTTTGCGGCGAGGGCCGCGCGATACTGGCGCAACAGGTCGTCGCGCTTGGCCGAGACCCATTCGTCGAACCCCGGCGAGTGGCGCACCGACAGCCCCGCCAGAAACCGGGGCACGTCGAAGGCCGCGGCCGCGGGAGGATCGGTCGACGCCGCAGCCAGAAAGGACTGCACGTCGCACTCAAGCTGCCCCGACAGGTCTACGGCGTCACGGGTGACGTGGAGCGCGTCGCCCACGACTTCGCGGAGCTGCATCACGGCCTGACGCAGCGACGCTCGTGCCGCGGCGTCCGGATGCTCCCCCCAAAGAAGCGCCGCGAGGTGTTCACGGGAATGCGGGCCCGGCTCCACGGCCAGGTACGCGAGGAGCGCGAGCGGCTTGGCGCCGAGTGACGCGGTTGCCGGAGCCCCGCGGATGGTCAGGGTGGGGCTACCGAGCAGCGTGAGGCTGATGGCGGTCACGCGGCGGTCTAATTGGTCCGATGAGGGATGCCGGAACCTACGGCTGATTCACGATCCGGCAAGGCTGAATTCACGGTCCTTTGACGGGGCCGACCGACATTGGACCCGTCGATCGAGCCAAGCCGTTCCCCGACGCTTCCAGGAGCAAGCCATGACGAAGGACTCTGGCAAGAGCCGTCCGGTTCCGACGCCCGACAAGAAAGCGAACCCCAAGCCCGCCGATGACGTGAAGGACCTGGACGTCGTGGAACTCGAGGAGCGGATCGCGCCGATGCGCGCCACCCCCTAACCTGTAAGTCAACCCGTTGTTGCAGCATCACTTGTACCACGAGGAGGTTACCATGGGCGGTCAGAAAGATCAGGTCCGGATTCAGTTGACTCCGGAGCAGAAGGCGCAGATCAAGAGCGCGACGGGCAAGGACGCGCAGGCGCTCGAGCTCAGCGTGACCGAGTTGGAAGAGCGGATCGCCCCGGGTGGCGTGATTACCAAGACCTCGGGCCACGGTTGAGCAACTGCGGATCTTGAACCGCGGGGCGCTTCCGGAAAACCGGAGGCGCCCCGTCGGTTTTTCACGCCCTAGCGCCCCCCGTCGGTCGCCCGTACCTTAGCCCGCAACCACAGCAGCGGCAGCGATTCCCGCCCTGAGCCCCGCCATCGCGGGGAGGCGCGTTCTTTCTGGATAGTCCCTCGTTGCAGGACCCGACGACCGTTGCTACGGAGGCGCTCCGCCGCGAGGTGGAACGCCTCCGTCAGCTGCGCGGGATCAGTCAGGAGTTCAACTCGTCGCTGGATTTCGACGAGCTGCTCCCCCGGGTATTCGAGACCGTGCTCGAAACCCTGGGTGCCGAGGCCGGCTCCCTCTGGATTGCCGAGGGTGACATGCTCCGTTGCCGGCTCGCGGTCGGCGGAGCCGGCGCTCGGCTGGTTGGGGCGCAGATGCCGGTCGGCACCGGGTTCATCGGCGACGTCGCCCGGAAGCAGCGGACGACGATCGTCACCCGCGCGATGGAGGACCCGCGCTTCGATCCATCGGTGGATCGGGCCGGCGACGAGCCCGCGACCACGGTCATGGCCTCGCCGATGATCGCGCAGGGTGCGACGGTCGGCGCGATCCAGGTTTCCGGCAAGCGCACGGGCGACGGAGTTTTCGATCAGGGAGACCGGGAGCTGTTCGAGGGGCTGGCGGCGAGTGCGGCGATCGCCCTCCGGAACGCTCAGCTTCACACGGCCGACAAGCGGGCGCGCGATCTGGCACTGCTGCTCGAGATCAGCCGCGAGATCACCGCGACGCTGGACCTGGACCGTGTGCTCCGGTCGGTCGTAAATCTCGCCACCCGGGCTCTTCAATTCGATCGCGGCGCCGTGGCGCTCTACGACAAGGGCCGCTGCGACATCCGCGCGATCGCGGGGCAGGAGCAGGTGGACGCCAAGGATCCCCAGCTCCAGGACGTGGCCGTCCGGGCGGCATGGGCCGCCGGTCGGGGAGAGCCGTTCTATCTCTCCGATCGCAGCGCACCCACGACCGACGCGGAGCGCACCTTCCTCACGATCTTCGGCCCCGACCTCGAAACCGACAAGGTAGCGAGTGGGCTCTACCTCCCCCTCACGGACGAAGAAGGCGTCGTGGGGATCCTGCTTTTCGAGGCGCAGACGCCCGACTTCGCGACCGACACCCAGCGCGAGCTGGCCACGATCCTCGCCAACCAGACGACCGTGGCGGTCCGGAACGCGCAGCTCTACGCGCAGGTCCCGATGGTGGACGCGTTCAGCGCGATCGCCCAGAAGAAGCGGGCGCTGCTCGCCATCCCGAGACGGAAGCGGCTCCTCTACACGGGGGCGGCGACCGTGGCGTTGATCGGACTCACCGTGGTTCAGTGGCCGTTCCGCGTGAGCGGAACGAACCCGGTCTTCCGGCCCCTCGACCGTACCGACGTGCGGACGCTGGTGCCCGGTATCATCGAGCGCGTGCTCGTGACCGAAGGGTCTGTGGTTGCCCGGGGCGCGCCGTTGGTGATGCTTCGGGACGCGGAGCTTCGGGCGGAGCGCGACGCCTCGGCCGCCGCCGCGGTCGCCAGCGAGCGCTCGGCTGCGCAAGCCGCCAGTCGTGGCGACGCGGCTGCAGAACGACTGCAACGCATTCGCGCCGAGACGTACCGCCGCGAGGCTTCGGTGCTGGATGAACGCCTCGCGGCCACGGTAATCCGATCGCCGGTGGCCGGCACGGTGCTGACCCCCCGTCTCGGCGAACGGCTCGGCGCGAAGCTGGATGAAGGAGAACTGGTTCTCACGCTTGGCCGGATCGATACCCTCGAGATCGAGTTTGGGGTGGACCAGCGCGATATCCCGCGCGTTGCGCCCGACCAGGAGATTCGGCTTCGGGTCGACGCCATGCCGCAGCGCACGTTCTCGGGGCGGGTGACGTCCATCGCCCGGGCCCCCGTGGACAGCGCGAACGTGGTCCGCTTCCCGGTCCGGGCCCTCGTCCCGAACCCGGAGGGGTTGCTCCATCCGGGAATGGAGGCCTATGTGCGCGTGCTGACTGCATCGGCCTCGGTGGCGGGCCGGTTCATCCGCGAGCCAGCTCGGCAACTGCGTCTTTTGTGGTGGAGGATGTGGGCATGAGACGGACCCTGGCCCTCACGATCGTGGCGGCGGCAGCCGCGGCCCTGTCCGGTTGCGGGAGCGACCCCGCTCCGGCCCGGGCCGAGGCACCCGTCACCGGACTGGCGCTGGTGACGGTGGACACGACCACCATCGATGTCCCGCTCGCGCTGCCGTCACAACTGTACGTGGAGCACGACGCCGTGGTGGCCGCGCGGTCGGCGGGCACGGTGGAGAGCGTGCTGGCCGATCTCGGAACGACCGTCCAGCCGGGACAGCTCCTCGCCAAGCTGGAGAGCCCCGACCAGGAGATAGCGCTCGCGCAGGCGGAGAACGCCGACGCAAACGCGGGGCAACTGGCCAAGCGGCTGCGGGAGCTGACGGTCTCGGGCGCCGCTACCGTGGCGGACTCCGAGGCCGCGGAGACCCAGTACCGGCAGGCCGAGCTGGCGGTGACCAAGGCACGGCGAGATCTCGAGCTTACCCGCATCACGGCGCCATTCGCTGGCGTCGTCACGCTCCGAGCTGCACGGCCCCGCCGTCTGGTGGCTCCCGGAGACACGCTGTTCCGCGTGACGGCCATGAGCCCGCTGCTGGCACGCGTGCGGGTGCCGGAAGCAGCGGCAGCCGATCTCAAGTCGGGGCTCGCCGCGGAAGTGGTGGCAACCGACGGGGCGAGTGCCCGCGCCCGGGTGGTCCAGGCGTCTCCCGCGATCGACCCCGCCAGCGGCACGCGGGAAGCAGTGCTCGAGCTGGCCCCCGGCTCGCACCTTCTGCCCGGCGCCAGCGTCACGGTTCGCCTGGGTCGGGAGCGGCGGCGCGTCGTGGTGGTGCCGCGCGATATCGTCGGGGAAGACGGATATGCCCTCGTCTGGGAGAACGGGCGTACCGCGTTGCGAGCGGTGACGCTCGGCGCCGACCTGGGAGGCGGGCGCGTCGAGGTCGTGAGCGGGCTCGCGCCCGGTGAACGCCTGACGAGGCCCGGGCGGTGAGCCTCCGGCCGCGTCGCCGGGCCGACCTCAAGTTCGTCGAGCAGGTCTACCGGGGTGATCAGTCGTTCATCGTGAAGGACCCGGTGACGCACAAGTACTTCCGCTTTCGGCCGGTCGAAGCCCTGGTGCTCCAATCCTTCGACGGAAGGACCGCCGGCGAGGTCGCGGTCGCGCTGGCCGAGGAAGGATTCCGCCTGTCGGTCGGGGCGATCGAAGGGTTCGCGCGGAAGCTCGCCGGCATGGGTCTGATGGAGCGCTCGCTCGCCGAGCGGACCACGCTCGAGCTGGAGCGGCTCCGTGCCGACCGCAGCCGGCGGCGGCGGCGCCCGCTGTTCCGCGGCGAAGTGCTGCGCATGCGCTGGTCGGTCGGCGATCCGGACACCCTGCTCGACCGGACGATGCCGTGGCTCTCGTGGTGTTTCACGCCCGCTTTCGTCGCTGCTTCGGTAGCACTCTTCGCCATCTACTTCCTGGTCCTCGCGGTGACGTGGAACGAGTTCGGCGCCGCGGTCAAGGCGCTCTATTCGCTTGGCGCGCTCACCCCGGGCACCGTGTTCATCTTCTGGTTCATGAGCCTGGTCGTGATCGGCATCCACGAGCTGGGGCACGCGTACACCTGCAAGCACTTCGGAGGCGAGGTGCACGAGATGGGGTTCATGCTCGTGTACTTCGAGCCGGCCTTCTACTGCAACGTGAACGATGCGTGGACCTTCCCCGAGCTCCGGGCACGGCTGTGGGTGACGGCGGCCGGCTCGTGGATCCAGTTCGTGGTCGCCAGCCTGGCCGCGATCGTGTGGTGGGCGGCCGTGCCGGGCACCCTCGTGTCGAACATCGCGGTGTCGGCAATGCTGATCGGCGGGGTCACCACGATCATCACGAACATGAACCCGCTCATCCCGCTCGACGGCTACTTCGCATTGAGCGACTGGTTGGAGATCCCGAACCTCCGCCAGCGCGCGTTCGCGTACTTCGCCTGGGCGGTGAAGGCGCGCGTGCTCCGGCTCGATGTTCCCGAGCCGACCACCACCGAGCGCGAGCGAAGGGTCTTCCTCATTTACGCGGGCCTGGCGATGGTGTACATCACAACGATCTTCGTGGTGCTGGCCGGCCTGGTGCTCGGCTGGGCCCGCGACACGTTGGGAGCGATCGGCGTCGTGCTCGCGGCGCTGCTATTTCTCCAGATCGCGTGGAAACCGGTAGTCGAATGGGGGCGGGCGGCGGCGCTCGCCATCAGAACCCGGCGGGCAGCCTGGCGCACAAGCCGCGCCCGCCGCTGGACGATCGGGCTCGGCACCGTGGCCCTGCTCGCGCTCCTCCTGATCCCCCACTGGATCACCGTCACCGGCCCGTTCACTGCGGCTTCGGCGCTGACCGCGGCGGTCGTGTCGCCGGACAGCGGCATCGTAACGCAGGTGCTCGCGCACGAGGGGTCGCGCGTGCAGGCCGGCGCCCCGGTCGTCCGGGTGGTGGATCTCGAGCTGGAGCAGGAGCGCGTCGCGCGCGCGCGGGCGAACGACTCCCTCGAGGCGGAAGAGGCCCGTGCGCGCGCCCGCGGGGCTTCGGCCGAGGCCGAACGCCTGGCTGCGGCGCGTAGAGGCATGGAGGCGGAGGTCGCCGAGATCGATGCACGGCTCACGGCGCTGGTGCTGCGGGCCCGCTCGACCGGCGAAGTGGTAACCCCGTATCCCGAGCGGTTCACGGGCCGGCGCGTGGACAGCGGCGACACCGTGGTCACGGTCGCGGATCCGGATTCGGTAGAGCTTCGCGTCGTGCTCCAAGGTGGAGGCGCGAGCGCGGTCCGGCCGGGCCAGGTGGTGAGCGTCATCTCCTTCGCCGACGTGGCCCATCCGATCCTTGGGGAGGTCCGGAGCGTCGCCCCGGCCGCGGGGAAGGACCGGGCCCTGGAGGCGCGGGTGCGGCTGCCGGTCGGTCCAGCCTGGCGAGCGGGGGTCACGGGCGAGGCCAGCGTCAGGCTCAGGCGGTCGAATCTGCTGGGGGCGCTCTGGTGGCGTATGCGCCAGGGAGTGCGGCAGGACCTCTTTCTATGATGATGGGATGATGGCGCGCGACTTTCTGGCGATGGTGCAGGGCGGGCTCGGCGGCCGATACACGGTCGAGCGGGAGATCGGCCGGGGCGGCGGCGCCTGCGTCTTTCGGGCGCGGAACGCCGAGGGGACGGTAGTCGCCCTCAAGGTGCTGCACCCGGAGCTGCTGGTGAGCGTGGCCGCCGACCGGTTCCTGCGCGAGATCGAGTTCGCGCGCAAGCTCGAGCATCCGAACATTGCCCGCCTGCTCGACGCCGGTGACCAGGGGTGGCTGGTCTACTACGCGATGACGTACGCGGACGGGCCCTCGCTCCGGCAGCGGCTGGACGCCACCGGTCCGCTCGCGCCGGACGAGGTGCTGCGGCTCGCCTCGGATGTGCTTGGCGCCCTTGGGTACGCGCATGCCCGAGGCGTGATCCACCGCGACGTGAAGCCGGAGAACGTGGTGCTCACCCAGGCAGGCGCGATCCTGCTCGACTTCGGCATTGCGCGGGCGGTACAGGTGTCGGGCGGCAACGCGCTCACGCGGGCGGGAACGACGCTCGGCACCGCGGCCTACATGAGCCCGGAGCAGATCCAGGGGGGAGCCGGCGTGGACCAGAGGACCGACCTCTACGCGACCGGCTGCCTTCTCTTCGAAGCGATGGCCGGCCGGCCCCCGTTCAACCATCCCAATCTCATGCTCGTGCTTCACCAGCACATGCACGAGGCTCCGCCGGACCTTCGCGCGCTCAGGCCGCAGACCCCGGTGGCCCTGGCCGAGGTGATCGTGAAGGCGCTGGCAAAAGACCCCGCGGACCGGTGGCCCTCCGCGCCCGACATGCTCGCGGGCCTCGGCGCGCCCGTCACGGCCGGCTGACCTAGGGAATCCTGCCGCCGGGGCCCCTCCGTCGATATACTCGATGGGTCAATCCGAAGCCCGATACCGTCCTCGAGCCCGAGGTTATGGGTGAGTGACGCCCTGGTAAGCGATACGTTGGAGAGGCTGCGCCTGGTCCTCGCGGACCGGTACGCGGTCGAGCGCGAGCTCGGTCGCGGGGGCATGGCTACGGTTTTTCTCGCCCAGGACCTTCGCCACGACCGCAAGGTCGCGATCAAGGTGCTGCGTCCCGAGCTGTCCGCGTCCCTGGGCGCCGACCGGTTTCTCCGCGAGATCAAGCTCGCCGCCAAGCTCCAGCATCCGAACATCCTCGGTCTGTTCGACTCGGGTGCCGCCGAGGGACTCCTCTTTTACGTGATGCCCTTCGTGGAGGGAGGCGAGTCCCTCCGGAGCAAGCTCGATCGCGAGAAGCAGCTCGCGATCGAAGAGGCGATTCGGCTGGTGCGGGAAGCCGCGGAGGCCCTCGGCTATGCCCACGGGCGGGGCATCGTGCACCGAGACATCAAGCCGGAGAACGTTCTGCTCTCGGGCGGCCACGTCCTGGTGGCGGATTTCGGCATCGCCCGCGCGGTAGACGAGGCCGGCGGTCAGAAGCTCACCGAGACCGGAATGGCGGTCGGCACCCCCTACTACATGAGCCCCGAGCAGGCGACGGGCGGCGAGGTGGACGCGCGGTCCGACATCTACAGCCTCGGGTGCGTGCTCTACGAGCTGTTGGCCGGACAGCCGCCGTTCACGGGGCCAACGGCGATGGCGATCCTCGCCCGGCATTCGCTGGAAGCGGTGCCGAGCGTCCAGGTGGTGCGGCAGTCGATCCCCGACGAGGTCGAGGCCATCATCATGCAGGCCCTGGCCAAGGTCCCCGCGGATCGCTTCAAGACGATGCAGGAGTTCTCGGACTCGCTCCGTGACGC